>NZ_CCDX020000009.1:0-490157 GCF_000751115.1 Thalassospira sp. GB04J01
TGAAAGATATATATCTTCCTGCGGCTTCGCTCCGCGTATCCGCACAAATCCGGTCAACCATTCAAACCAAATTAAGAGGTCCTGAGCCTAGACATTCGGGCAATCAGCTGATCGGTTTTTGTGCGCAAATGGCATAGCGATGCTGTGCGCCGCGCTCCAGCCCCTTGGCAAAGCTGATGTGTTTCTTTTGCGCGCTGTGAATTTGCTTGAGGTCAAAATCAACCGTGATCGGGTCAAACCCGGTTTGGCGTAGCATTGCTGAAACCTCATCGGACCGTGCGCCACCCGAAAAATGCACGCGGGCCAGAATATCACGATGGGTTTTCATCTGTGGCGCCACCTCAACCGCTTTGCGCAGACCAAGTGTTTGCATGAAATCAGCCATCGCCTTATTGAGCTTACTGGCCCAAGTCGATGAAACAAAATCACCATCGACCACCAACAGTTTTCCGCCCGGTTTAAGAACCCGGAACCATTCGACAAATGCTGCCGCCGGATCAACCAGCGTCCAAACCAGATGGCGTGTCACAATCACATCATAACTGTTGTCTGGCTCAAGCGTATTTTCCGCATCGCCGAGCAGAAACTGGATATTTGAGCCGCGCTGTTTTGATTTGGCGCGCGCCTTTTCAAGCATGGTTTCAGACCAATCAAGCCCGGTCACCGCAAACTCAAGATCATGCATCAGATGGCTGATCACAGCGGTCCCACTGGCAAGGTCAAGGGCGCGGCGACCATTCCCTTTTCCAATGTGACGTTCAAAAAGCGCATGCCACGCCGCCCGTTCCGTTTCAGAAAATATTTCGTGACCGGGTTGTTCGTCAAAAGTCGCCGCACGCATCGACCAATATTCTTTGATCTCGTCACGCAGGGAGTAATTGCTGGCCTCATTCATAGTATCTTTATGCCCTCAACAGCGGAAAACGCGAGATTTCCGCGATTTGTCTCGATCTCTCACAGATGTTCAAATTACGAATCCGCAAATAAATCGCATTATCATTGCGAAAAACATTGATTTGCATTCTCAATAACTGATAATCCCGCATCAGGGCAATCCTAAATGAGGGAACGGGAATGAAAATTTTTGGTGCAATTGCAGCGCTGACGATGTTGGTTGCGGGGTCTGCACAGGCCGCCGAATCGGTTAAAATTACCGATGTTGCCGGGCGGGAAGTTTCGGTAAACCTGCCGGTTGAACGCGTAATCCTTGGCGAAGGCCGCCTGATTTATGGGTTGGCAACGCTTGATAGCGAAGATCCTTTCGCCCGTGTTGTTGGCTGGCGCGATGACCTGAAAAAGGCCGACCCGCAAACCTATGACATCTATGCTGCGAAATATCCGCGCGTTGATGAGATTCCGACCTTTGGTGGCATGAAGGATGGCACGTTCGATGTCGAACAGGCGATCTCGCTGAAACCCGATGTCGTGATCATGAATCTCGAATCCAAAGGTGCGACCGAAGATGGCGGTTTTGATGAAAAACTCGCCGCCGTTGGCATTCCGCTGGTCTATATCGATTTTCGTGAAGCCCCGATCAAGAACACCGAAACCAGCATGAAAATTCTTGGCCAACTGACCGGAAAGGTTCAGAAAGCCGACGAATTCATCACCTTCCGCAGTGATCATATCAACGAAGTCACCGCACGGCTTGCCAAGGCAAATCCGGAAAAACCCAATGTCTTTATCGAACGTGCTGCGGGCTATTCCGAAGAATGCTGCATGTCGTTTGGCAACGAAAACTTTGGCAAAATGGTTGAAATGGCCGGCGGTATAAACATCGCTGCTGCGATCATTCCGGGCACATTTGGCACCATCAACCCCGAACAGGTTGTGGCATCAAACCCCGATCAGGTAATTGCAACGGGCGCCAGCTGGGAAGCCTATTCCCCCGGTGGAGCCTGGGTTGGTCTTGGCCCGAATGCCGATATGGTTGAAGCTCATCGCAAACTTGTTGGTCTGACAGAACGCCCGGCCTTTACCGGCATCAAGGCCGTCGAAAACGGCAAGGTTCATGCGGTATGGCATCAGTTCTATAACAGCCCTTATCAGTTCGTTGTCATCGAACAGATGGCTAAATGGCTGCACCCGGACCTGTTTGCCGATATTGACCCTGAAGCAACCTTTAAGGAACTTCACGACCGCTTCCTGCCGATTGACTATCAGCCGGGTTATTTCATCTCCATTAGCGATACCGTCACAAACTAATGACACCCAAACAAATATCTGTCGAAGCCGGGAGCGTGCACTACAAAGCACGCTCCTTGCGTCGTTTTTTGCTGCTGCTCGCGATGGGCGGGGCATTGTTTCTCTCGTTTGCTGTCGATCTGGCGACGGGACCGGCGAACTATCCGCTGTCTGATGTGATTGCCACCCTGCTTAATCCCGGGGCTGCAAGCGATCAGATGCGCGTGGTGATCTGGGAGATCCGCATGCCGGTTGCGCTAATGGCGCTAACTGTCGGGGCAGCCCTATCGACGGCTGGTGCACAGATGCAAACCATCCTTGCCAACCCGCTTGCAAGCCCCTTTACGCTTGGCATTTCGGCCGCCGCCGGATTTGGCGCGGCCTTGGCACTGGTTCTGGGCGTCGCGCTCGTACCGTCCCTTGTTGAATTTATTATTCCGATCAATGCCTTCATCATGGCCATGGGCGCAGCACTGATCATTCATTTCTTTAGCCGTATGCGTGGTGTCACGGTCGAAACCATTGTTTTGCTGGGCATCGCACTGGTCTTTACCTTCAACGCGCTTCTGGCCCTGTTGCAATATCTCGCCAGTGAGCAGGCGTTGGCTGCTGTTGTCTTCTGGACCATGGGTAGCTTGGTGAAAGCCACCTGGACCAAGGTCGCCGTCACTGCCGCCGCCGTTGCGATTGCCCTGCCGCTGTTTACCAAACAAGCATGGGCCTTGACCGCCCTTCGTCTGGGCGATGCCAAGGCCGAAAGTTTCGGCGTCAATGTTCAGGGCCTACGCCTGCGCACCATGCTGATCGTAAGCCTTCTGGCGGCAATCCCGGTATCGTTTGTTGGCACCATCGGCTTTATCGGGCTGGTTGGCCCACATATCGCCCGCATGCTGGTGGGCGAAGACCAGCGCTTCTTCCTGCCCGCATCGGTTCTGTGCGGGGCCTTGATCCTGTCGGCCACCTCGGTACTTTCCAAACTGCTGATCCCGGGTGCGATCTTGCCGATCGGGGTGATTACCGCCCTTGTCGGTGTGCCGTTCTTCTTCTCGTTGATTTTCGCAAGTCGGAGGAAATCATGGTAACGCTGCAACTTGAAAATATCGGAGCACGGTATGGCAAGGTTCAGGTGGTTTCGGGTGTTACGACGCCTTTGATCAAACCGGGCACTGTCACCGCCGTCATCGGCCCCAATGCGGCAGGTAAATCCAGCCTGTTCAAACGCATTGCGGGACTGGCCAAGGGGGAGGGCACGGTCGATACCGGGTCTGCTGCCAAACAGCGCAACACCATTTGCTACATGCCGCAGGATACTGGATCAACCGCCGTTTTGTCGGTCTATGAGTCAGTCATTCTTGCCGCCAAGCAAGGATCAAGTTTACGCGTGCGTGATGATGAACTGACCCGCATTGATGGCATTCTTGCTGCCTTGCGTATTTCAGACCTGTCGGCGCGCAATTTGGGCGAGCTCAGCGGCGGACAACGCCAATTGGTTGCCATCGCCCAGACACTGGTGCGGGACCCGAAAATCCTTCTGATGGATGAACCAACCTCGGCCCTTGATCTGCATCGCCAGATGGAGGTTCTGTCTTTCATGCGTGATATCGCCAAAGGACAAAACATCATTGTCCTGATCGCCATTCACGATCTGAACCACGCGCTTCAATATTGCGATCAAGCCATGGCGATCCGCGATGGCCGCATGGTGGCTTTCGGCCCCTGTGCCGATGTCATCGACAGCGACCTGTTGCGCGATGTCTATCAGGTCGATGGCCATGTCGAATATAATTCGCTTGGTCATGCTCACGTTGTCTTGCGCGGCCCGCATGATGAAACCAACAGCCGCCATAGCACAGCCGTGATGCATAATCCCGTCTCGGACATGTCACTGGCTGCTCAATAAGCATTCGCGATTTGCACAAAGATTAAAAATTTTGCATTTGCGGAATTTTCTGCTTCCATGGACTTCAGGATAAAACACATCGTTCTGGCGTCCATTCTGCGCCGTACAACATTGAAATATCGGACATGAACTGTCCGGCGATGTGACGGATGCTTCAGGAGACAGAACGTGCAGACAAGCGTGCCATATAGTTTCGAACGCTTTACCTTCCCCGATTTGAAAACCCTGCTGGCAAAGGCAAGTCCTTTACGCTCGGGCGATGTTTTGGCCGGTCTTGCCACCCAATCGGATGAAGAACGCGTTGCTACGCGGTTTGCACTGGCCGATGTGCCCTTAAAACGATTTCTAAGCGACTCACTGGCTCCATATGAACGCGATGATGTCTACCCGCATGATCATGGTTGGTCGCAACCGGGATGCGCTTGACCCTGGGTCCTCCATGATGGTTGGCCATTTTCGAAACTGATGCGCAATGAAGACCTGGTTGAAGTAGCAAATGACATGAATGATCCCAGAACAATGCGCCGGTCATCAACATGCGGAACCCTATGAGGCTGTGGAACAAGGTCTCAATGCGCTGTAACTGAGAACAAAACAGTTTGCTCTTAAAGTGTTCTTCAACAATCACAGGCACTACTTTTAAAAAAGGGTGGAGCAAAAAATTTGATAAGTTCTGAGTTCAGATTGACCCTAGACAATCAATAGACATATTTAGAATATCTAAGAAAAAGCTAGATACTAGACAAAATTTATTTCTTATTCTGCTTATCCGGATTAGAATATTAAATAAGATAACAAACCTTGAGTTAAATTAAATATTTATCTACATGAGGAAAACATGACAAAATATAAAGATGTATATGGAAAATATTCCATAGGATCTGGTGCAATTTTATCAAATGGAGATGAAGATAAAGTATGGGATAGAATAGATGAGCCTGAAGTGATCTCCGCTTACAAAAGATCAATTGTTCGGGACTTTGTCAAATCTGGAATATCACTAAAAGAACTCCCACAATGGAATATTATGGATGTCGGCACAGGAAGACAAGCAATAACAATGCTCGATCTAGGAGCAAAGAAGGTTGAACATTATGATATCAGCCCTGAAAACGTTGATCGATTGAATAAATATTGCACTTCCAATGGACTTGAAGGGCGTCTTAAAACTAATTGCTGCGATATAGTAGAAACATATTTAGGAAGTGAAAAATATGATTTCATTTACCTTAACGGAATAGTTCAGCATTTTTCAAACGTTGGTAAAGGAATAGAAAATTGTATTAAAGCGCTTAAGAATAGCGGATTGATTTGGCTTTATTTCTACAGATCTGGAACTTACGATAATTTTTTACTTTATATGATACGAGACCTAATTCATTCTAGTAATATTTCGAATGGAAGTGAAAAATTAAAAGAGCATTTTATTTCGTCTATTATTTCATACTCCGAAGATGTTGATAAAAATTATCTCACATCAATGTATATCGACGGCATATTTACAAGATATGCTAACTTATATACTCCTGAAACATATATTAATTTCATGAAAGAGCGAGGTTTTGAAGTTGTATCATCATCAGGACTTGACCCATTGGGCAAGAATATAGATCACTATTACGCGAGGGCAGCAACAGTAATAACCTTTAGGAAATCAAAAAAAATAAATGATTTAAATAGTTTAACAAACACTCTTTCTCCAGAAAATGATGTCAACCAACTCGAAAAATCCCTATATCTGGAACAAGAAATCGTCGAAACAATCGAACTCTATTCAGAAATGAAAAGACTGTTGAGCAATCCAAACGTACCTCAGTCTTTAACTGTATTTGTTAGCTTACGCCTGTTTAACTTCCTTAACTCAAAAATAAGATCAGAAAAACATGACCCTATGAATAGACATATAGACTTGCAGCATATACTGAGAAACATAAACAAACTTGTTAAAGAAGAATACATAGCTTGAATTAATTACATGTGAATACCAATATTTATATATGAATAAACATCCTTTATTAACTCTAGGCACAATGCGTTTCTTTGCACCTAGAGTTAATAAACTTAATTTTCTGAACATTAAATTAATTACATATCTATAATTAAGATAGTTGAAAATTGAGGTTCAGAACCAATACGCTAAATAATTTTTGAGTATCATCTGAATTTTTTTCCCCAAAGAAGACTCTCTATCCGTTTTACATGTGCTAACTCGACCCGCGCCAGACTTTCAAACCATGCGGCAACGTCATCAAGGCCTTCTTCCCGCGCGATACGCGCCATTTCTGGATAGGTCTGATCGGCTTCAGCACGTTCTAAGGCCAATGCCGCTTCCAGATTAAGCTTTGTCGTACCCAATGCCTTGCCGGTCGTCGCATCACCGGTTTTTTCCAGAAACTCCAGATGTCCGAACGCATGACCGGTTTCCGCCTCGGCGGCGGCTCGGAACAGCTCGGCGGCGTCGGTATCGCCTTCGATATCAGCCTGCTGGGCGAAATAAAGGTATCGACGGTTGGTTTGTGCTTCTGCGGCAAAGGCTGCGCGCAGATTTTCCTCGGTACGTGTTCCCTTAAGCGCCATGTGCGCTGTCCTTATATTATTGTTCGCAAGGATCATTTGTGTGGATGCTTGCGAAAGGTATCAAACAAAACAGGCGGCAAACCCTTACGGTTCTGCCACCCCTGTATTTGTCCTGAAATCGTTCTGCGTCAAGCAGCATCAAACCAATTTGCACCACCTGACGGCAGATTTCATCAGCCTGTCACATTGTGCCCAAATGCCGAAATTACCCCGCGACCAAGATGCTGATCACAGCCAAACATACCGGGGGAATCAGGCCGCATTCCGTGTCGCTGAATTGCGTTTCAGGCGGAAGACAAGATCAACCGACTGCAGTTCCGTGCCACGCGGCATGTTGGGAATACCGGCAATCTGAATGGATTCAGCCGGAATATCAGACAGCATGCCGTCTTCTTCGCAGTAGAAATGATAATGCGGGGCGGTGTTGGTATCAAAATATGAACGGCCCGAATCAACCACGATCTCATTAAGCAAACCGGCATCGGTGAACTGGTGCAAAGTGTTATAGACCGTTGCCAATGACACCTTGATGGTGTTGGTCATTGCTTCGGAATGAATTTGCTCTGCCGTGATATGGCGATGGCCATCTTCAAACATCAGACGGGCCAGGGCCAGTCGCTGCCGGGTGGGGCGCAGATTGGCCTCTTTAAGGCGATTAAGTGCATTGGTGTATGGACGCCCGGCGGTGGCGGTACGCATGATCTTGCCCCTTCACTTTCCTGACGGGCCAATATTCATTTACGGCCCCGATCAATTCCAAGGCTACCTTAGGGAACCTCTGCGCGCGGTTCTTTGATTTTGATCAACTCCAATCACATCAATCCGCGGCATGCGCCCATAAAAAAAGGGCCGGTGAAAAACCGGCCCTTTGAAATGATCTGACAGATCGATGATCAGTCACCGGTCATGATGCGATCAACGAGCTGTTTGACGGTCGGAATATTGCCGTTGGCATAGAACGGGTCTTCACCAAACTTGTAGGCATTATGGCCGGCAAACATCAGTTCGTTTTCAACCTTCGCACCGTGCGCAATGTTCTGAAGCGTTTTCTGAATACAGAAAGAACGCGGATCAGCACGCTTGCCGGTCGTGCCACTGTGCTGTTCCCAGTTGGAGAACTGGCACTGTGACAAACAGCCCATACAATCGATCTGGTCTTTCTTAACCGTCAATGCGCTTTCAGGTGTCAAAAACACCATGGTTTCATCCGGGGTCGGCATGCCTTCGGTGTATCCGGCATCAAGCCAGCCACGCACCTTGTCGGCATCATCTTCGCGGACGTAAATCGGACGCCCACGACGGCCCAGCGGAATACCAACATGCAGGTCTGCTTCAGCGGTACGCGAATAGCGCACCTGACGATCAGACCGCTGATGCAGGTCTTCGAGGAAGGTGTTGCGCACCGCCGAGCTATAGAAACCCGTCGGGCTGAATTTATGCAGCGATACATCGCCATCCTGAAGGCTGGTCAGGCGCTGTTTCCACTCGTCGGAAATCTCGCTTTCCTGAGTCAGAAGCGGACGGGTACCAAACTGGAAGGCCACCGGGGCAACTTCCGGGTTGTCGATCCAGTCTTCAAAATCACGCAGGAACCAGACACCGCCAGCCATAATGATTGGCACATGGTTCAGGCCAACCGAATTCATGAATGTACGCAGGTCACGGACACGCGGGAACGGATCTTCGGGCACAAGCGGATCTTCGGAATTCGACAGGCCGTTATGACCACCGGCACGCCATGGATCTTCATAAACCACACCGCCCAGCCATTCCGGGGTCTTTTTATACGACCGCAGCCACAATGCGCGGAAAGCACGGGCCGAAGACACAATCGGATAATAGTGAACGCCATAGTGGGCTGAAATCTGGGCAATCTTGTAGGGCATGCCCGCACCACAGGTCACCCCGTGAATAAGGCCTTTGGCACCTTCGAGAACCCCCTCAAGGATGGGTTCGGCGCCGCCCATTTCCCACAATACGTTCATATGCAAACGGCCTTCGCCATTCCGCATTTCGTGGGCAATCTGAGCCTGTGCAATGCCGCCGCGAATACCGTACGCAATCAGTTCCTGATGGCGGTCACCACGGGTTTTTCCTGCGTATTCGATCGGAACCATGTTGCCGTTCTCGTCATACGAGTCAGCATTCACAGCGGAAAAAGTTCCGATACCGCCGGCAGCGGCCCATGCGCCGGAACTCTTGCCCGTCGATACAGCAACGCCTTTGCCACCTTCGATAACTGGCAAGACTTCTTTACCCGACATGACGAGCGGATTAAGGGCTTTCAAGTTCGTCTCTCCCATTCGGCAATTTGCCAGCGACACCCCTGCATCGCTTTGACTGCCGGACGACGTTACATTTTTATCGTCGTCCGGCATCCAATTTGCTTATTCGGCGTCGCCTGCTTCGAGGTCTGCACCGGTTTCCTGGTCGACACGTTTCATCGACAGTTTGATCTTGCCGCGATCATCGAAACCGATGACTTTGACTTTAACTGCATCGCCTTCTTTCACGATATCCGAAACCTGTTTGACACGCTCAGGTGCCAGTTCGGAAATGTGAACAAGACCGTCGCGGGCGCCAAAGAAGTTTACGAAGGCACCAAAGTCGACAGCCTTAACGACCTTACCATCATAGATATGATCCAATTCAGGTTCTGCAACGATTGATTTGATCCAATCAACAGCTTGCTTGCCTTTTGCACCATCGGTGTGTGCGACAGTGATCGAACCATCATCTTCGATATCGACTTTTGCGCCGGTCTCTTCGCAGATTTCGCGAATAACCTTACCGCCCGAACCGATGACATCACGAATTTTGTCTTTCGGGATCGAGAACTGGGTAATGGTCGGTGCATTGCCCGATACTTCACCACGTGCTTCCGGAAGCGCCTTGGACATTTCACCAAGGATATGCAAACGGCCGTCACGTGCCTGTTTCAGGGCAATCTGCATGATGTCTGCGGTCACCGAGGTGATCTTGATGTCCATCTGCAGCGAGGTAATGCCGTTTTCGGTACCAGCAACTTTAAAGTCCATGTCACCAAGGTGATCTTCATCACCCATGATGTCAGAAAGAACGGCAAAGTCGTCTGATTCCTTGATCAGGCCCATTGCAATACCCGCAACTGGACGTACCAGCGGAACACCGGCATCCATCATTGCAAGCGAGCTTGCACACACCGTCGCCATCGAAGACGAACCGTTTGACTCGGTAACTTCCGAAACAATACGGGTGGTGTACGGGAAGGTGTCTTTGGTCGGCATCAACGGATGCAGCGCACGCCATGCAAGTTTACCATGACCGATCTCACGACGGCCAGGCGACCCCATGCGGCCAGCTTCACCAACCGAGTACGGCGGGAAGTTGTAATGCAGCATGAAGCTTTCACGGTATTCACCGTCAAGCGCATCGACGATCTGCTCGTCCTGACCGGTACCAAGGGTAACAACAGCCAGTGCCTGCGTTTCACCACGGGTAAAGATCGCAGAACCATGCGAACGCGGCAGAACCGAAACTTCGCCGAGGATCGGACGAACGTCAGCACCGCTACGGCCATCAATACGTTTGCCGGTTTTCAGGATCGCACCGCGAACGATGTCTTTTTCCAGATCCTTGATGATCGACGAAACTTTGCCTTTAAGCCCATCAGGAACTTCATCGCCAAGTTTCTCGACGATTTCAGCTTTGGCAACCGAAATTGCAGCCGAACGCTCCTGTTTGACAACATGGCCATAAGCTTTGGTCAGGGCATCGGTGCCAAGACCAGCAATTTTTTCGACCAGTGCGTCATAGCCTTCTGGCAGTTCAGCAATAGCGCGCGGCTCTTTGGCAGCATCTTCAGCCAGATCGATGATCAGGTCGAGAACGCCCTGGAACTGATCGTGGCCGAATTTAACCGCACCAAGCATGATTTCTTCGGACAGCTCGGATGCTTCGGACTCAACCATCATCACGCCATCGCGGGTACCCGCAACAACAAGATCAAGATCGCCTTCTTTAACCGAGTCGGTCGCCGGGTTGAGGATGTACTCACCATCTGCATAACCAACGCGCGCAGCACCAATCGGGCCAAGGAACGGCAGGCCAGAAATCGTCAGCGCAGCCGAGGTACCGATCATGGCAACCACATCCGGGTCGTGTTCCATGTCGTGCGACAGAACGGTACAAACGATCTGGGTGTCGTTGCGATACAGCGGGTGGAACAGCGGGCGGATCGGACGGTCGATCAGACGCGAAACAAGCGTTTCTTTTTCCGAAGGACGGCCTTCACGTTTGAAGAAACCACCTGGGATTTTACCCGCGGCAAATGCTTTTTCCTGATAGTTAACCGTCAGTGGGAAAAAGTCGACATCCGGGCGCGGCTGTTTGGCGCCAACGGCAGTACAAAGAACAACGGTCTCACCATAGGTGACCTTGACAGCGCCATCGGCCTGACGGGCGATTTTACCAGTTTCAAGGGTCAGAGTGGCGTTGCCCCACTGCATTTCCTTACGGACGACATTAAACATTATTTTCTCTTCCTCTTACAAACATCTGACGGACCCGTAATCATACACGAGTTCCGAACACATTAATTATGAGGCTTTGGTAACAGCTTCATAATTAATGGGTCCGGATTAAGCATCTGGTCGGCCCATCCGACCCTACTTCCCGTGTTCTGATCCATCAGAACAATAAAAAACGACGGCGGAGGTCACCCTCCGCCGTAGTTCGAAATCAGCGGCGAATACCGAGACGTGCAATGACGGTCTCGTAACGCGACTGGTCTTTGCGCTGCAGATACTTCAGCAGGCGACGACGCTGGCCGACCATCATGAGAAGACCACGACGGCTATGGAAGTCGTGTTTGTGTTCTTTCATGTGTTCGGTAAGGTTCTTGATCCGTTCGGTCAGGATTGAAACCTGGACTTCGGGGGAACCGGTGTCACCGTCTTTCTGAGCGTATTCTTTGATCAGCTCGGCTTTGCGTTCAGCAGTAATCGACATCAGGCATCCTTTCGCCTTTAGAGATTAAAAACACGTACGGGCCGAATTTCGCCACCACTTATCTCCGCCAACGCAACAGCACGGTTATGGAGCATGGCACAGACGATTTCGTCCTGCACGACGGGGTTTTCGAGGGCACTTCGCTTTGCAACCGGCAACAGTCCTACGGACTGGCCAGATGAAAGGCGTTGCGCCTCGACTTCGGTCAGGGCCAGCGCCGGGATGTCGTCCAGCGCGGTCTCAACCGGAAGCATTTTCTTCAACACCTCTTCGGGGTCCATTTCGAGCAGATCCTGCAAGCGAATGGAATCACCCTCCGAAAACGGCCCCGCCGAAGTCCGGCGAAGCGCGGCGATATAGCCAACAGTACCAAGGCGCAGCGCAATATCGCGCGCCAAAGATCGCATATATGCCCCTTTGCCCGATATGACATCGAACACAGCATGATCGCGATCTGGCATATCGACCAGTCGAAGATCCTTGATCAGAATCGGACGTGGTTTTAACACCACCTCTTCATCGCGGCGCGCAAGATCATAGGCACGTTTGCCATTGACCTTGATCGCCGAAAACTTTGGCGGCACCTGCTGAATTTCACCCGTGAATTCATTCAGCACGGCCTTAATTTCATCTGCGCTCGGACGATGATCAGACGTTTCGATAACGTCGCCTTCTGCATCATCCGTACTGCGTGCTTCGCCGAACTTCAGCGTAACACGATAACTTTTGCTGCCATCCATGACATAAGCAACCGTTTTGGTTGCTTCGCCAAAGGCAATTGGCAACACACCAGACGCCAATGGGTCAAGTGTCCCGCCATGTCCAGCTTTGGCTGCATCTAACAGACGACGCACCTGATTGACCACGGTTGATGACGTGATCTCCAGTGGTTTGTCGACCGCCAACCAGCCATTAATGCTTTTACCGCGACGACGACGCGCCATCAGTCGTCCTCATTTTCCGGTTCGTTTGAACCACCATCCGCAAGATCCTGAGCAACGTGCGGATCGCGCAACAAAGCTCCGATATGGTCGGCGACATCAAAACTTTTGTCTTCGATAAATCGCAATGCTGGCACATATTTCATGTGAACCTTCTGGGCCACATGATTGCGCAGGTGACCCTTCTGGCGCGTCAGCGCCTTGAGCGAGGCTTCCGCCTCACCCCCGCCAAGCGGCGTGAAGGATACCATAGCATTGCGCATATCCGGTGAAAGACTGACACCCGTAATGGTGACCGGGCGACGGGTCAGTTCCGGTTCGTAAATATCGCCGCGTTCCAACGCCTGCGACAGCGCCTGGCGAATTTCTTCCGCCACTCGGAGCTGTCGCTGACTTGGTGCTTTGGCTGGTTGCTTCGCCATTTCAGATCCTCACCGCCTTACAGTTCGACGGCGATTTCCTCGTTTTCGAAGCACTCAATCATATCGCCGGCCTGCAGATCATTATACTTGGCGAACGACATACCACATTCATAGCCCTCGCGGACTTCTTTGACTTCGTCCTTGAAGCGACGCAGGGTCGACAGCTCGCCGGAGTGAATGACCACGTTGTCGCGCAGAAGGCGGACACCTGCACCACGTTTGACGGTACCTTCGGTAACCATACAACCAGCGATCTTATTGCCAGAAATGGTGAACAGATCGCGGATTTCGGCGTAGCCCAGGAACTTCTCGCGAACTTCCGGCGACAGCATACCCGACAGCATCTTTTTGATGTCATCAGCAACATCATAGATGATCGAATAATACCGAATATCAACGTTATCACGACGCGACTGTTCGCGGGCCTGCTGGTTTGCACGCACGTTAAAGCCGATGATCAGCGCGTTCGATGCACGGGCAAGTGTGACATCCGATTCGTTAATTCCACCAACGCCGCTGTGCAGGACGCGAACCGAGACTTCTTCGTTACCAAGCTTCTGCAAGGTCCCGATAAGCGCCTCGACCGACCCCTGAACGTCACCCTTGATGACAATCGGAAGTTCTTTAACTTCACCGCTCTGCGCGAACATGTTCTCAAGCGCGGATTTCTTCATCGCCGCAGCCTGCGTTTCGCGGATACGACGCTGACGGAAATCAGAGACTTCACGTGCTTTTGCTTCGTTTTCAACAACCACGAAGTCATCACCCGCTGCTGGAACACCGTTCAGGCCAGTGACCTCAACCGGCATCCCCGGAATGGCATCAACAACACGGTTACCGTGATCATCGACCAGCGCACGAACACGGCCCCATTCTGCACCCGTGACAAAGATATCACCGGTTTTCAGCGTCCCGCGCTGAACCAGAACGGTTGCGACCGGACCACGGCCTTTTTCCATACGGGCTTCGACAACAACGCCATCGGCAACACGTTTGGGGTTGGCTTTAAGGTCAAGAACCTCGGACTGAAGCAGAATGGCTTCTTCAAGTTCGGTAAGACCAAGACGCTGTTTGGCCGAAACCTCGACAGCCTGAACGTCGCCGCCCATTTCCTCGACCACAACTTCATGCTGAAGCAGCTGGGTTTTAACCCTTGATGCATCGGCACCCGGTTTGTCGATCTTGTTGATCGCAATAATCATCGGAACACCGGCTGCCTTGGCATGGCTGATGGCCTCGATCGTTTGCGGCATGACCGAGTCGTCGGCTGCAACAACAAGAACAACGATATCGGTAACCTTCGCACCGCGCGAACGCATTTCGGTAAATGCCGCGTGGCCCGGAGTATCAATAAAGGTGATTTTCGCACCGGTCGCCATGGTGACCTGATAGGCCCCAATGTGCTGGGTAATACCACCGGCTTCGCCACCGGCGACATCGGTTGCACGCAGCGCATCAAGCAAAGAGGTTTTACCATGGTCAACGTGGCCCATAACGGTCACGACCGGCGGACGACCAATCAGATTGTCGTCATTCTCATCAACCGATACCAGCGATTCTTCAATATCAGCATCCGAAACACGCTTCATGTTATGGCCGAATTCTTCGACCACAAGCTGGGCGGTATCTGGATCAAGGCTCTGGTTGATGGTCGCCATAACGCCCATGCCCATCAGGGACTTGATCACATCAGCTGCACGTTCGGCCATACGGTTGGCAAGTTCCTGAACAGTAATGACGTCAGGAACGACCACATCACGCACGACTTTCTCCTTAGGTTTCTGCGGGCCCTGAGCACGGGCCTTGGCTTTGGCCTGCTGGCGCTTGATCGATGCCATTGAACGACGACGACCACTTTCGTCACCGCTCATGGCATTGTTGATCGACAGTTTGCCACGGCGACGGCCATCATCGGTTTTGGCGCGCGCAGCCCCGCCCTTTGCTTCTTCTTCGGCACGCTTGCGTGCTGCCAAACGAGCATTTTCCTCGTCGATTTCCTTGCGGCTTTTGGTCTTGGCAGCAGCAGGGGCCGTACGACGACGCTCTTCAGGAACCAGCGGTTCGGCCGGTTCACCAGGCATGATTTCTTCGGCTGCTTTTGGCTTACCAACCGGTTTTGGTTTGGACGGTTTGCCTTTGGCCGTTGATGCCGCAATCGACTTTTCAACGTCTTCAACAGACATCGAACCATCTTTAACCGGAGCATCTTCTGCTTTGTCGGCAGCTTCTGCCGCTTTGGCTTCTTCTGCCTTGCGGGCATCTTCTTCGACCTTACGCGCAGCTTCTTCGCGTGCACGCACCTCGGCATCCGCTTCATCCTGCTTGCGGCGCTCTTCAGCAGCCTTCAAAGCAGCCATGCGGGTTGCACGCTCACTGTTGGTCAGATTGCCCTGATCTTCGACAACCGGACGCTTTTTTACTTCTTTAACCGGTTCCTTTTTAGCTTCCGGTGCCGATTTGGCTTCCGGTGCTTCTGGCGCCGCCTGCGGCTCCTCGGCAACGAGATCCTTTTTCACTTCACGGAAGCGACCGGATTCGTTCTTTTCGAATGTCCGCTTCTTGCGCACTTCGACGGTCACAGATTTTGACCGTCCATGTGAGAAGTTTTGGCGAACCTGCCCTGCCTCGACCGTCTTGCTCAATTCAAGTTTCGATCTGTTGAGGCTCAGCGGTTTCTTCTCCTGATCGCGATCACTCATAATCCGTCCAACTTCCTCATTTCCTGCGGGATCGACTTCACATGTCGACCCTGTCCTGTCCGTCCGGCGCACGCCTGTTGTCAGACTGCGCGAAATCCTTCAAGCCGCTTCAAGGAGCGACCCAGCCGTTTGGCCAGGCCTCCTGGCGCAACGGCCACATGTACTGCTTTTTCACGACCAAAAGCCGCGCCGATTTCAGCAGCGTTCAGAACGGAATAAATCGGCAGATCCCGGGCCTTGGCCTCGATCTTGGATTTTCCGTCTGCAGCACCATCGCGTGCTGCCAATATCAGAGCCGCACCCTCAGCAATTTGGGCACGTGCTTTTTCAAACCCGGCAACGGCTTGACCGGCACGTCGTGCAAGCGACAACAGATCAAGACATTTCTGCGTTAGCAGCTGCTCGATCCGGTCAGCAAGCTCGGGGTCGATCACGACTTTTTGCCGCGCTGCCCGGGCAAAGGCATTCTTTGCACAGGCGGTATTTATCACATCCCGCGACGGGCACAACCATAATCCCCGTCCCGGCAACCGTTCCTCAAGATCGGGAACAACCGAACCATCTGGTCCGATCACAACCCTGAGAAGATCTTCCTTGGCCCGGACCTCGCCGGTGACAATGCACCGGCGTTCCGGAACCTCGGCTACCTTGCCGCCTTTGCGATGCGACATGGCGTCCTCCGATCGGCCTTAGGCCTGTTCGCTTTCAACTGCTTCGTCAGCAGTCTCAACGGTCTCTTCTTCAAGACCTTCGAACCAGCCAAGCTTGCGACGGGCTTCCATGATCATGTCATTCGCCTGATCCATGGTGATATTGTCGGCATCGCCGGCAAATTCGATCAGCTCGTCACTTGCCAGATCGGCGAAATCTTCAAGGTTTTTAACCTCATTCTCGCCAAGACGCACAACAACTGCCAGCGACAGGCCATTAAATTCGACCAGATCGTCAGCAACCTTAAGTTCTTCGCGGCGTTTCTGAAGACGTTCAGCTTCGTCCGACAGGAAGGTCCGTGCACGGGTACGCAGTTCCTCGGCGATTTCTTCTTCGAAACCTTCGATTTCTGCCAGCTCGGCCAGTGGCACATAGCCAACTTCCTCGATCGAGGTAAAGCCTTCGGCGACCAGGAGATGGGCGATAACTTCATCAACATCAAGTGCCTTGATGAACATTTCCGCACGCTTGCGCGCTTCTTCCTGACGACGTTCGCTTTCGTCTTCTTCGGTCAGAATATCGATATCCCAACCGGTCAGCTGAGACGCCAGACGCACGTTCTGACCACGACGACCAATGGCCAGGCTCAGCTGATCATCCGGCACAACGACTTCGATACGATTGGTTTCTTCATCCAGAACAACCTTGGTGACCTCGGCAGGTGCCAATGCGTTCACAACAAAGGTTGCTGGATCTTCCGACCACTGAATGATATCGATTTTTTCGCCCTGCAATTCGGCAACAACCGCCTGCACACGCGAACCGCGCATACCGACACAGGCACCGACCGGATCGATCGAGGTGTCTGACGACTGAACCGAGATTTTAGCGCGCGAACCCGGATCACGGGCCACCGATTTGATTTCGATAATACCGTCGTAGATTTCCGGTACTTCCTGGGCAAAAAGTTTGGCCATGAAAGCAGGATGGGTCCGCGACAGGAAGATTTGCGGGCCGCGCTGTTCGCGGCGCACATCCAAGATCACCGCACGAACGCGATCTCCTTGACGTACTGTTTCACGGGGGATCAGCTCTTCGCGGCGCAGGATGGCCTCGGCACGGCCGATATCAACCAGAACGTTGCCAAATTCAACACGCTTGACCAAGCCATTGATGACTTCGTCGGCACGGTCTTTGTATTCTTCGAACTGACGTTCACGCTCTGCGTCGCGCACTTTCTGAACGATAACCTGTTTGGCGGTCTGTGCTGCGATACGACCAAAATCAATCGGCGGCAACGGATCAATCAGGAACTCACCCAGATTGATGTTTTCATCACGGATACGCGCCTGTTCGAGCGACATCTGCGTAAAATCGTTTTCGATGTCATCGGTGACTTCAACGAAACGTGCGAGTTTGATCTCGCCGGTTTTACGGTCGATATGGGCACGGATGTCATGTTCATGGCCATATCTGGAGCGGCCAGCCTTTTGAATGGCCTGCTCCATTGCGCCAAGAACTTCATCACGATCAATGCCCTTTTCACGGGCAACGGCATCAGCAACTTGCAAAAGTTCCGGCCGTGGCATTCCCGAAGTGGCTTCCATATCCAACCTCTATTCTGCGGTGTCGTCAGTCCGGCGTTGGCCGGTGACATGCGCGATCAATTCATCCGTCAACACCAATTTCGACTTCGCGATATCGGCCAGCGGCAACAAGACACGTTCGCCATCAACAATCAGGGCGACCGCATTATCTTCAATCCCATCCAGCAAACCGCTGAAACGGCGACGACCATTTTGGGCCATCGTCAGTTCGACCTTTGCCTCAAACCCCTTCCACACTTCAAAATGCGGTGCACGGGTTAAAGGACGGTCGATACCCGGGGAGCTGACTTCAAGGTGATACGCACCTGAAATCGGGTCCTCGACATCCATAAGGGCAGAAACAGTACGGCTGATTTCGGCGCATTCAGTAACATTGATGCTGCCTTTGGCGTCCGCACGATCTGCCATGATCTGCAGGATATTGTGGTCCTGTCCGGTCATGGAGACGCGGACAAGTTCAAAACCCAGCGCGTTGATCGACGGTTCAATAATTTCCGTGACCTTCGCCATCAACGGGTCTTTTAACTGCTGTCCAATCAGTTCGGCCATATAGCGATGCCATACCCCAAAATGCACAAAAGAGCGGGCGCAAGGCCCACTCTTTGTCCGGTTTTACAAAAAGCTTGGCGGCTTTATACAGCCGGTTTGCGCAGAAATCAAGTCGGGATACCCACTGCGAGAGCCTTTCAACCGTGGGATTGCGTGTCAGCCGTGCGCGCGGCCTCTACCATCAGCAGATTACGGAAAAATTCAAAGGCCGCACAGGCACCGTCGCGAACCATCTCATCTTCATTCTTTCCGAGTGCCAAGTTATTGACCTGATCGACAAATTCACGCCAATGACGCCCCCGGCCATCTGCATGTGCTGCCAGATGACGCGCCCCGAAATCAGCGGTAAGGCCGATCCCCGCAGCCGCCTTTAACAAAAAGGCAGCACCCAGCGATGATCCTTCACAAACATAAAGCCAGCCAACACGCGCCATCCCGATTTGCGCTATATCTTGGCGACTCCTAAAATCAGGAACCTCACATCCCATGTCGTCAATATCCATCGACACAGCACCATATCGGCTTCGATCTGCCAGCCCCGGCATCAGTTGGTTCAGGTCATCGGCCACGTACAGTGGCCGCATTGTGCTATGAAATATATATTGCAGCCGAAGAAACCGTTTGTAGTTTTCCAGACTGTCAAAGGGTGCCATTGCCATCACCATATCATCAACACTCTGATGGTCGGTCCGCGTTGATTGTTTCAGCTCCGCCAATCGCGTTAGCTGGCCTCGCATCGTCTCTGGTTGTGATATCTCGTTCACGTCAAAGCCCCTCGTGACTGTTCTATTTGCCTAAACTGGCTGCTGGTAAACAGCCCATAGAATCTGAAACGATCCGGACCACGTGATATCTGAACGCCGCAATGCTTTCCTGTGACATTGGGATGTTAATCCTCTCGAAAGGCACGCGCGAACTGATCCGACAAGGGTTTAAAAAGATAACTCAGCGCAGAACGTTCTCCGGTTGCCAAAAAGATTTCAACCGGCATACCCGGCACCAGTTCCTGCCCATCAAGCTTATCAATTTCCCCCGAACCGATGCGCACCCGCACCACATAGTAACTTTCACCGGTTAGCTCATCGCGATCCAGTTCGGCGGAAATCCGTGACACTTCCCCCGACAATTCCGGCGTTGTCCGCTGGTTAAAGGCTGTAAAGCGCATCATAGCGGTTTGACCAGGCATGACCTGTTCGATATCACGCGGATTAACATGTGCTTCGATCACCAATTCATCGCGGTCAGGGACAATTCCCATGATGCGATCACCACCGGCAACAACACCACCCACCGTATGGACAGCCATCTGATAAACCGTCCCGTCATAGGGGGCACGAATGTCAATCCGGCGCAGTTGATCATTAAGCGCGATCTGGCGTTGCAGTAATTCGGCAAGTTGCTGGTCAATTTCGGTCAGTTCGGACAGAACGTCTGTCTGACGGTCACGATCAAGTTGTAAAATCTGCATTTCAGTTTCAGAAATCTGCATATGGGTCGCCGCAATTTGCGCGGTCAGTTCACCATGAGTCCCGTCGAGACTAGCCCGCTCCCTGCGTAACGCCGCCACCCGCGTAATCGGAACAAGTTGCTTGGCATAAAGCATCTCCAACCCGCCAAGTTCATCAACAATGTGCCTGCGTTCCTCTTCATTTGCTGATTTCTGTGCCGTTAATCCGACAATTGTTTCGGAAAGCTGGGCCAGTTTTTGCGCAAGCTGTTGTTTTTCACCTTCAAGGCTGCTGCGCCGTGCCGCAAACAGGCGGTTTTCGGCACTTACCAGCTCAGAAATATCGGCATCCTGCTGTCGACTTTTAAAAGCATCCGGCAAAGACAGCTCATCATTTACATCGCGTTCTGCGACCAGACGCATCCGACGCGCTTGAAAGGCATCAAGCTGGGATTCGACAATGCCAAGACTGGCACGCGCCATTGTATCATCGAGCCGGATCAAAAGATCACCGGCCTTAACCTGATCACCGTCATGGACGTGAATTTCACCAACGATGCCACCATCGGCATGCTGGACATCCTTGACGTTGCTTTCGACCACCATTTTACCAGATGCCACCACGGCCCCGGAAAGCTGGGCAAGAAACAGCCACACCATCAAACCTGCCATCAAGGCAAAGACAATCCCGCCGCCCCAAAACATATGCTTTCTTAATGCCAGTTGTGCCACAGATAGACCCGTCTGTTGCCGGCCGGCTGCCGAGGGGGATACGGACATCGCACGCACAGATGAAACACCGATCATGCTGTTTCTCCCACCTGTCGGACGGTTTTGCGCAAGATGTCATCGCGCGCACCAAAGGCTACCTGACGTCCGTCCTGAATAATGGTTGTCAGGTTAACCGTCGCCAGTGCACCGGGACGATGCGCTATCAAAACAACAATGGCACCACGTTCACGCGCATCGCGGACTGCCTGCAAAAGCGACTGTTCACCCGCGCTATCAAGATTGGAATTGGGCTCATCAAGCACGATCAGGAATGGATCTCCAAATAGGGCGCGTGCCAAGCCAATCCTTTGACGCTGCCCCCCTGACAGAACCACACCACCGGCCCCGACTTTGGTGTCATAGCCATTGGGCAGGGACTGGATCAGGTCATGCACACCAGCAGACCGGGCCGCCGAAACGATATCCTCGGATCTGGCATCAGGGATAAGCCGGGCAATGTTACGGGCAACCGTGTCGTCAAACAGTTCAACATCTTGTGGCAAATACCCGACATGACGCCCCAGCCGGTCAGGATCCCAATGTGATAATTCAGCCCCGTCAATACGGATGGAACCACCCCGAATGGTGCCAATGCCGACCATTGCCCGCCCAAGAGTCGATTTTCCCGATCCGCTGGGACCAATGATCCCCAAACCATCTCCGGCCTTAAGCACCAGATCATTAACCCGCAACAATACTTTTTGGGCATGTACAGACTCCCCACCCGACGTTGCCACTACAAGATTTGAGATTGTCAGACCTTGCGTTGGCGCAGGCAACTGCATGCGTTCGGAATGAGCGTCCTGTTTACTGAGAATGTGATCCAGGCGGGTGTGCGCTTGTCGGGCTGCGACAAACCCCCGCCAATTGGCAATGGCCTGCTCGACCGGTGAAAGTGCGCGTGCGGTCAGGATTGATGCCGCCACCATGGCACCCGGCGTGACTTCCTGCCGGATCGCAAGATAGGCCCCAAGGGCAAGCACAATGGATTGCAACGCAAGCCGAATGACCTTGATATAGGCCGAAAATGTTGAATTAACGTCGCCAACGACGGTGTTTTCCCTCAAGTAGCGATCATTTTGCTGACCCCATTGGTGCCGAAAAGCCCCCAACATCCCCATCGCCCGAATGGCTTCGGCGTTACGGCACCCTGCTTCGACCAGATTGCTTCGCACGACTGTTTGCGCATTCATGTGCGCGACCTTCTTACGGGTCACCAATTCACTGACAAATGTCAGCGTTATTAAAACAATCCCGCCGACCAACGCCAATATGCCAAGCCAAGGGTGGAAAACAAAAACAATCCCCAGAAAAAGCGGCATCCACGGCAGATCACAAATCGCAATCGGTCCGGCCCCACCAAGGAATTGGCGAATTTGATCAAGGTCATTGAGCGGCTGCGCCGTTTCCCGACCATTGCCCAAGCGAATGGCAAGCGTCTGTTCCAATGCCTTTGGCCCAATCTGCTCATCAACCCGCCAGCCAATCCGCACCAGCATGCGGGCGCGCAGGGCATCCACACCGCCCAGAAACAAATAAAGACCGATCACAAGACCAATCAACGCCAGAAGGGTCGGGACACTCTGACTGGCCAGCACACGATCATATACCTGAAGCATAAAAAGCGGGCCCGTCAGCATCAGCAGGTTCGAGATACCGCTCAACCCTGCAACAACCCAGAACACACGGCGCAAAGATGCAATCGCGGATCCAATTGGTGATTGGGGGGCACCATGCACAGTGCTTTGGGCCGATATTTTGCCAAACACGTTTTTTATATTCCAAAGATGTTTTACGCTGGGGTGGGTGCCGCTGTTACGCGGCACCCTGCATCAAGACTTTGCGCCCGTTCCGCTGCTTGTGGGACGGGCCGTTTTGTTAAACGAAGTCAGTTGCGTCGATATCGGTGTAATCAACACCGGTCAGCGTGACCGTGCCATTGGCATGGGAGATCAGCGCATTGCCGCTGCCATCATCGGCAACAGTGACCGAGGCATAATCGATATCAAGAAGATCGGTACCGTCGGTAAAATCGGTCACGGTGTCGTCACCGAAATCTGCTGACGTATCGAATTCGAAGGTATCTGCACCGCCATTGCCAGTCAGAACATCATCACCGGCCCAGCCACCGATAACGTCATCACCAGTGCTGCCGTTGATTTCGACACCTTCGGATGCAAAAACCGACTGCAGTTCCGAACTATCACCACTGAAAAGCCCGGTCAGAACCGTACCGGTTTCACTCGAACTCAAAGCAAGCCCGGAAATATCGACGCTTGAATCGCTTAGATAGTAATCACCGTTGGCATCCTGGGCCTTGGTTTCACCGAACGAAAGCTGATCAAGATTGCCAACGATTTCATGCGTACTGATGTCATAGCTGAAATCGGTGCCACTGTTGGATGAGGCTAGGAAACCGCCCGTATAGCTCGAACCGCTGTCTTCATCGCTCAAATAATATTGTTCGCCCTGAAACAAACCGTTGCCATTCAGGAACTCACCATAGTTGAACAGACCCTTGGAAAAGTTTGCATCAAAGTCTGCAAGCAGACCTTTGAAGTCCACACCGTTTCCTGAACCATCTGCATTCAGATCAATCGTGATCGTCATTTCGGAATCTCCTCGTTGTTTGTCACCCCAACCATTGAAGCAACAAACATGAGAATGACTCTTAGTTTCATAATGAGTCAATATGTTTTTTTGTTTAAAAACAATTAGTTAATAGGAAATACCAAAACACCGGCCAGGGAATTTCCTGACCGGTTAATGCCGTTTAAATTGCCTTGTGACCTAGAAATTACCGCTTAAAGTCACAATCGCCGTCCGTCCCGGTGCAGCCGCATATGTTCCCCCTGATCCCTGAACGTAAGCTTCATCAAGCATGTTGTTCACCGCAAATCGCAGCGAGACATTCTCGTTGACTTCATAGGAGCTGTAGAAGTCGAACACACGATACTTGAAATACTCGCCGACCGACGTTGACAGTGTTGCATGACCAATATTGTCTTGCGGGTACACAAATGTCGCGCGCATCCCCATGACCAGATCTTGATCAAACAACCTGAAACCGCCATCAAGTGTGTATTTTCGTTTTGGCGGTGCATAAACACCATTAAGGCTGGATGCAGATCCATATTGATCTGCGACCGAAAGGGCTGCTGCGGAGTATGTGGTATCAAGGATGTAGGGGTCATAAGTCCCCTTAAGGTCCATGTCCGAGGTCGTCAGTGTTCCGCCGAGAAAATACTCACCGCCATCATAGGCCATCTCAAGTTCGGTACCGTGGATATAGACTGGGTCGGACAGGTTCACCATACCAGCCGCCTGATAGGTCCCGGTCAAACTGGCCAGAAGAAGCGATGGAGTCGGCACATAGCCCATGGTGATGTAGTTATCCACCGTGGTACGATAATAGGCAACTTTGGCCCGGAAACCGTCGCCTTGTTGCAAAACATTGTCGAATTTGAAATTCGCACCAATTTCCTGTGTACGCGACTCTTCAGCCTTAAGATTAGCATTTGAGAAAAAGGAAAGCGGTACACCGCCAAGATGCGAACCTTTCAACATCGTCTCCATCACAGTCGGAGCACGAAAGTTTTCACGATAATTGGCGAACAACTGGATACCATTGACAGGTGTAATGCCGAAACCGAATGACGGGGAAACCTTGTCTTGGACCAAGTCAATATCAAGAGACGCATCATTGTCAGTCGCACATTGATTTGCCGAGCCAAAGAAATTTGGAACCGCTTCACACCAGTAAGAATCTCCATCCAGAGCAAACCGGTCATAGCGAACACCTGCGCTCAGCTCAAACACATCATTCCAGCCATATGTTCCCGTTAGATAGCCGCCGTAGACATCCCGCTGACCGGCAGGCGTATTGCCTTCAACTTGATAAGGAAGGTCGCCTGAACCACCTAAATCTTCGACTTCCGAACGTGTTGTGGCTTTGTCGTGAAAAAACTCGGTCCCATAGCCTAAACCAAATTCACTAAGCCCATCTCCAAACCGGGTCAGATCAAATTCGCTGTGGTTCGCGATATCGCCACCCGTTGTGTCCACTGCAAAAAGATTGGTGTACGGATCATGCTCGACCGAACCCGCTGCATTGTAGCGGGCGGGCCGATACTGACTGTTTTCGGTGCGCGTCCAGAACAGATTGGTATCAAGATTCACCAAATCCGTTTCCGGGTTCCAGTTATGCTTAGCTGTTAAAGTGTCGGTCTTGGTCTCATTGAAGTCTGTTTTTTCGTTCGCGATGTCATTGGTTTTGGCATAGTTGCTTTTTGATCCGACATATCCAAGATTGAGCTCCTGATCTTCGGTCAAATAGATATTTGCCTTAACCAATCCAGACGTCTGACGCAGAAAAGTGTAATCGGAACGGGAACTGTCTCGATCGTGGTATGTTCCGTTGCCGGTAACAAACAAACCCGGATTATGTGCACCAGCCCGATAATTCCCAATTACCTTACGGCTAATGGTTGCCGAAACATCAAGTTTCGGTGAAATCCGTGCACCGGCAGATGCGTCACCAGCAAAATCGTAGTTGTTGGTACCGTGACTGATATTGACCTTGCCGCCCCAATCTTCATCATCATCAAGGATGTCATTGGTATTCAGTGTCCGCATGGTCACAATTCCGGCTGAACTCCCCGCACCGCCATTTTGATTAAGGTTAGATTTTTCAATCTCAACTTCTGCCAAAAGTGCTGGATCAAGATAAACGCGCGATGAAGCACCGTGAGAGGCTTGGTTGTAGTTCTGACGTGCGCCATCAATATTGACGTTCACACGGCCCATTTCCTGCTGACCGCGGACATTGACGGTCAATCCCGGATCACGGGCATCGTTTGAAATGTCGACACCGGCAACATGATTGAAAATGTCGCGTGCTTCCCGCACAGGGGATTTACGCATGCTTTCCTGCGTAATCACGGCAATCGACCCAGGTGTTTCATAAACCTCATCAGGAACGCCGTTTGGACCCAGATTGCGAATTGCTGCCGTTACCGTGATTGGCTCTGTGATATTTGCCGAACTCTGCGCATTGTCCTGCTGTGGATTTGCAATCGAGATGGTGCTTTGGTTGATCACGCTCCATGCCAAACCGCTTTGGCGAAGCAAAATATCGAGCGCGCTCGCAGCGGTCATATCACCATTCACACCGGCGCTTGTGGCGCCATCAGGCAACACACCGTCAAACACAACATCCACGCCGGAAATACGCGAAAAAACAACCAACGCACTGCTTAATGACTGTGCTTCGATATCAAAGCGATGTTGCCCAGCCTGCAATCGAGCCGGTCCAGTATCAGCCTGTGCCAGTTCAGGTCCTTCTCGCGTTTGCAGTGAATTTTCATTTTTGGACTGCGCCTGAGCAACGGCAAAACCCGGCGCAGACATCACGATACCAGCACTCAATATTGCGGCCACGACCAGATGCGAACGCCCCAAAGATGTTGTCGCCCCAAGCAAATTTTTATTCATCGTGCTGCACACACGCCCCACCCCATCGGAAGGCATATTCAATTTCTCCTGATTTCTCAGAAATGCAAATGCGTCGCATTCATTTCCTGTTACTTTCTGAGACGAAGAAGAAAATCAGTTATCTGAAATTAAATGATTTATTATGAAAATAATTTTCATTCTCACTTAATTTCAGAGGCCATCCATTGCATGCGGGAGGGTTTTCCAGGGAATTATGCGGCGCGAACAACCGTAAGATAGTCGGTGAATTGATCGACCTTGATCGACAAAACTGTCGAAAGCGCATCCAGAACATGCCGTGACCGGTCAAGATCAACGACAATTGTTACCTTGCGCGATTTCAAGGCGTCTCCAAGGATGACGATCTTGCCATCTTGCCAGCGTTCAAGAATATTGACGACGTCGTCAAGACGCTCGCCAATGAACACAAGTTGTCCATTCCGCCAGGCAAGCGCATTGCCGACATTGACCTTTCTTGGATCGCTGACCCAACCATCGCCATATCGAACTTCCTGCCCGGCCTGAACCGGCTTCATGGTTCCGCCAGCCCGTAAGACAAGACCATTTTGCTCGGCGATCACGGTTGTCGTGCCAGCGTAGTTTGCCACATCAAACCTGCCGCCTTCCGACCAAGTGGCTCCGCCAGTCGCGGCAACAAAAAAGTTTGCCCCTGCAACTTGATGGTCAAACCAAGCCTCACCATGATGAATGGCGACGCCTGAAACACCCTGTTTCGCAACAAGTGACAGGGACGTATCGCTGGCAAGCATGGCTTTAACACCGCCCGGTAGAACCATTTCGCGGCGCTCACCACTGGCTGTTCTGATGTCTGCCAAGGGATGGAACCGATGCGCAGTCCATCCAGCCCCGAGAACCATAGCGACAATTGTGCCCCCCAGAAATGCCCGACGGCCAAGATTTCTGTTGGCGCCAATTTGCAAACTGGAACTGCCATTCCACAAACGTTCAATTTCATCGAAAGCATGAAGGTGACTCGGATCTTCGGCGACCCAGCGCGCAAAAGCTTTTCGGTCATTTTCCGTTTCGCTGCCATCAAGAAGCAACGCAAACCAGTAAGCGGCCTGATCGCTCACGGTTCTTGGCATGGTGTCAAAATGTGTTTCCGGGATCATATCGGCATCGCCGTTCTTTACAAAACTCCCCCGCAAAGACGCAAATATACGCTTTGATGTGCGGGACCTGATTATGAGACGAGCGGGATTTGAGGATTTCTGATCTGGCGATCATTTTTCTTGTGGTTTTTCCATCGCCTCTTTGACAACGCCTAAGGCCTTGACCATTCGACTGAACGCCGTTTGGGTCGGAATCCCCAACTGCTCGCCAATCTGGACATATGTTTTGCCTTCGACACGGGCCAAAATAAAGACATCACGCAATGGTCGGGGCAGGGACTCAAGCACCTTTTGAAGGTGACGCAGTTCCTGACGAGACCAGGCAATCTGTTCCGGAGACGGGGCGTCGTCGGCGATGACTTCAAACGCCAGTTCAGAATCCTGCACAAAGGTCAGAATGCGTTCGCGTCTGAAATGGTCAATGACAAGATTGTTGGCAGTTCGATAAAGATATGATTGCGCAAAACATTGCTCAGGCAGGCTCGGTGTTGCAACAACCCGAACAAAAGTATCCTGCACAATATCATCGGCAAGATGCCACGATATCCTGCGCTGCCTCACAAAATGTAACAAGCGCCCGCGATAGGTTCTGAACAGATTATTGACATCCCAGTGCGTCACGGTCTGGACCTTTGGAATTGACCAGCAGCCACAGAAATCCCGTAACATTGGAATGTGGTCATGCGGTAACGTCAAGCAAGTTGAATGCTCTACTTATCGCATATGAAAATCATTCTCAATAAAAATTTGCAACTTTTGATACAGATGACCCACGCTCATTCCCAGTAAAGGCCAGAAAATCACATTTTACTTATTCTGGAAGATCAGACGCAAGGCAGCATAGAGCCTAAAGCATACTATGCCGCGCGTGGCTTACGCCGGAATCGCAGATAGTTGCATTTCTTGCCCTGACGCAGCGCCTTTTGCTCATAGCGGGTTTTCACCCAGTCTTCGGGTGGTGTGCGCCAGTCATCGGCACCTTCGGCCAGCCATTCAAAATCGGGATGGTTGTGCATGTGTTGCAACGTCCAGGAGATATATTGCATATCGTCACTGGCAACCCGGAACTCGGCACCGTCTTTAAGCAGACGCGCCAGCAGGGCCAAGTTTTTCGGGCCGATAAAGCGGCGTTCGGAATGGCGCTTTTTGGGCCACGGATCGGGAAACAGCAAAAACGCCCGGTCAAAGCATGCATCAACAAGCTTATAGAGCAACGGGCGCGAGTCATCGGCAATGATCCGCACATTGGTCAGGCCACGCTCATCAATATGACGGGCAAGGCTGCCCACACCATCCAAAAACGGTTCAGCGCCAATAATACCGACATTCGGGTTTGCCTGCGCCTGACCCGCCAGATGCTCACCACCCCCAAAACCGATTTCCAGCCACACCTGATCGGGCGTGTCATCGAAATAGCTGTTGGGATCAACACCACCCTGATCAGGATAGCCAATGCCAAACTTGGGCATCAGTCTATCAAGAAGCACACGCCGCGTATCCTTAAGCGGCCGGCTGCCACGGCGGCCATAAAAATTCGGGCGGTCCGGTGTCGGGATGGGTCGGTTACTATTGCGCATTATCTTGTCTGTCAGAACGGAAACGAAAAAGTTCGAAGCATTAAAATTAAACGGGCGGCTCCAAAACCGTTCGGAGCCGCCCGCGTCATATCATGTCAGGCAATTTTAGCAAATCGCCCTTTTGCAATGCTGTTGCCTATGCACCAAATGCCGACTTGAGATCACCGACCAGATCGGTACGTTCCCAAGAGAACCCGCCGTCTTCGGTTGGCTTACGGCCAAAGTGACCATAGGCAGAAGACGGGGTATAGATCGGCTTGCACAGCGCAAGATGTTCGCGAATGCCGCGCGGGCTCAGATCCATCAATTGACGCAGAACGCTGCCCAGTTTGATCTCATCGACATTGCCCGTGCCGTGGTTGTTGACATACAACGCCAACGGCTTGGATACGCCAATCGCATAGGCAACCTGGATGGTGCATTTTTCTGCCAAACCAGCAGCAACCACGTTTTTCGCAAGGTAACGCGCAGCATAGGCCGCAGAACGGTCAACCTTCGTCGGATCTTTACCCGAGAATGCGCCACCACCATGCGGAGCAGCACCACCATAGGTATCCACAATGATTTTACGCCCGGTCAAACCGGCATCGCCATCGGGACCACCGATAACAAAGCGGCCCGTCGGGTTGATATAAATCTCGTCAGAAGCAGGCAACCAGCCACTTGGCAAGGCAGCCTCCACATATGGAAGAACCAGTGCACGCACATCATCCTGGCTCAAACCATCTGCATGCTGCGTCGACACAACGACCGAGGTCGCCCCGACCGGTTTGCCATCAACATAACGCAAGGTCACCTGACTTTTGGCGTCCGGACCAAACTGCGGGGCTTTGCCGGAATGGCGGTCTTCGGCCATGGCGCGCAAAATACGATGCGAAAACTGAATCGGGGCAGGCATCAGCTCGTCGGTTTCGTCACATGCGTAACCAAACATGATGCCTTGGTCACCTGCACCAAGATCTTTTTCGCCGGCTGAATCGACACCTTGTGCGATATCGGCGGACTGTTCGTGCACATGGCATTCGATCTCGGCAGTTTTCCAATGGAAACCTTCCTGTTCATAACCGATGGCGCGAATAGCATCGCGAGCCTTTTCGATCATGACTTCCTTGGTCACACTTTCAGGACCGCGGGTTTCGCCCGCCAGCACCACACGGTTGGTGGTCGCAAGCGTTTCAACGGCAACACGCGAATCTTCGTCTGCGGCCAAAAATGCGTCAACAATGGAATCGGAAATGCGGTCACAAACTTTGTCAGGGTGACCTTCAGAAACGGATTCGCTGGTAAAAAGATATTCGGAAAGTGACATTAAGACCTTCTCCGGTAATGGGTTTCCAAAACTGGACCGGAGGGCTCTCAATACATGTCTGTATCGATAGCGCCCACTTAGCCTTTTTTTGTGTGGTGGCAAGCGGTCCAAATCCGTCCACAATCTGCAAGCTTTGTTCAAGCTGCATGACGCTTTTGCCTGATGATCTTTTTAAGGTCAAGCATCATTGACGCAAAAACGTAACCGGAATTGCATCGCGTGTATGCGATCCGCGGCCAAAAGAAAAAGACGCACTCCCGATGACTTTGGAATGCGTCCTTAATTGGGTTCAGTCGTCAGGTCGACTTACTTCTGGTCAGGATCGGCCGCGGCAATTACGCCCATCGATTTGACCAGTTCAAAGACTTTCTTCCGCTGGTTCGGATCAGTAATCCGGTAGTAGGCACGCACAAGTTCAAGCGTTTCACGCCGGTTCATCGGATCATTGTCAAACGGGTCCGGGCTTTCGGACATCTCGCGGCGCTCGTGAACCGATTTCGACGAGATTTCATCGGGCATATCATCAAAGAAGAACGATACCGGCACTTCAAGAACACGCGACAGATCATAGAGGCGCGACGCCCCGACACGGTTCGCACCACGTTCGTATTTCTGGACTTGCTGGAAGGTCAACCCAATGGCTTCGCCCAGTTTTTCCTGGCTCATCCCCAGCAGCGTTCTGCGCAACCGAACGCGCGCACCAACATGAATATCAACAGGATTGGGTTTGCCATTGGCAGTCCGGCCACGACCGCGCCCACGCGTGTTTTTTACTATCGTGTTTTCATCCTTAGGCGACATGTGCCTTTTTCCTTCTCTCACTCCGACCTACCCGTCTTTATTTAGATGGGACAATCTCTAGACGGTTCGGTGCTTTAGACAGCCGCTTAAAGGGATTTTAAAAACCGATTATATCCCATAACGAGAACGGCGAGGAAGGCAACAATACCGTAAAATAGAATATCACGCCACAAAGAATATACTGTTGTATGGTTTTGATTGCTCAAAAGGGGGTGCACCAAGATATTACTTGTACTTAAGGGCAGTTCCGCAAGTTTTCGACCATAAGGATCATACATAATCGATACGCCAGTATAGGCCGCCCGGATCAGTGGCAGGCCTTCTTCGACGGATCTAAAGCGCGCTGCCGCCAGATGTTGATAGGGGCCGGCACTCTTTCCAAACCAACCATCATTGGTGACATTCAAAAGCCATTCTGGGCGATTTGCATCATCAACAACCGCACCGGGGAAAATCACCTCATAACAAATCAAAGGTGAAAAACTCGGAATCCCGGGCACTTCAAGTGTTTTGGGTCCCGGACCAGCTGAGAAATCGGTCCGTCCGGCGGTTAATTTGGGAAATGGCAGGATGGACCGAAACGGAACATATTCGCCAAAGGGCACAAGGTGGAACTTGTCGAAACTGGCTACGATCTCACCACTGGAATCAACAACCTGAACTGCGTTCCAGACCTTGTATTCGTCTGTATCGCGCGGATAGGTCCGCGGTGCACCGGTAATCAGGATATCATCCGGCCCCAAGACATCGGCCATTTGCGACCGTGCCACGGGTTGGTCTTCAACAAAAAATGTCGCCGCCGTTTCTGGCCAAATCACAATACGCTTTTGCGCCGGATCCATGCCTGCAGGCCTGCGTGACATATCAATTAATTTGGTAAAATGCTGGCGTTGCAAGTCAGGCCGCCATTTATCGCGCTGCGCGATATTGGGCTGAACAATCTGAACCACCGGCACATTCGGATCAATCTGCGCTATTTTATCTGTTTGGACAGGCCCGACCATTGAAAGACGTAAGGCCCCACCACCCCAAAGGACAACTGCAATCAAAACCCCGGCAAGGGCGGCCAGTCTTCCGCGTTTTCCGGCAATGACAGTCGCAGGTAACGTCGCAAAAAGCGCGGTTAGCACCGATAGACCATACACACCGACAACCGACGCAAATTGCATTGGTGCGGCATCAAATGCCCAAATATGCGCCAGTAGATTCCACGGAAAACCGGTCAGGATATGGCCGCGCAGATATTCCGCCACCGCCCAGAAAACGGCCAAAAGCACAGCACGGCGCACCAATCCGTCGGTCAAACGCCAACTGGCCCAAACAGCCAGCATCGGGAAAACCGCAAGCCCGCCGCCAAGCCCCAGCAGAGCAAACGGGATCATCCAGCCATAAATTTCCGGCTGAACCAGAAAGGCATGGCTGACCCAGTAAAAACCAGCAGCAAAATGCCCTGTTCCAAACCACCAACCCGCTGAAAGTGCCCCCTTGTTGCACCGAACCCCTTCAAGGCTCCAGAGCAGCACGGCAAAACAAACCGGCAATACCGGGATCACAAAAAAGGGCGGCAGCGCCAATACCGCAACCGCCCCGGATATCAACCAGACAAAACGCCTGCGCCAGCCAGACAAGCCAGCAAGACGTGCCGCCACAGTGTTAATCATCCGTTTTTTCCTGATTAGAAGTGCCATCACTGGGCACAAGCGTGTCACGACGCACCATATGAATGCGCAATCTGCGAATGCGGCGCGGATCAGCTTCAAGCACTTCGAACTGAATTCCAGTGGGATGTTCGATCAACTCGCCGCGCGCCGGAACCCGGCCCGCCAGAGAGAACACAAGCCCGCCAAGGGTGTCTATATCTTCGTCTTCTTCATCATCAAGCAATCCAAAGCCCAGCTTTTCTTCAAGGTCTTCGACCTCAAACCGGGCATCGGCGATATAGCACCCGTCAGACAGGCGGATCAGTTTTGGCGCCTGATCAACGTCATGTTCATCATCAATCTCACCGACGATTTCTTCGACAAGGTCTTCAATCGTAATCAGGCCATCAATGCCGCCAAACTCGTCAACCACCAACGCCATATGCGTGCGTGACAGCCGCATTTCCGACAACAGATCAAGCACACGAATGGCAGGGGATACAAACAAAACCCGGCGGACAAGGGCATTCAGGCTGTATTCACGCCCAGCTGCAACACAGCCCAGCACATCCTTGATATGCACCATGCCGGCAATTTCATCGAGTGTATCGCCATAAACCGGCAGACGCGAATGCGCCTTTTTGACCATCACTTCAACCAGCGCATCAAGTGTGATGGCCTTGGATACGGCAACGATATCGGCACGTGGGATCATAACATCCTCGGCCGTCATATCGCGCAATGCGATGATATTTTCAAACAGGGACCGTTCATGAAGCGAGACCGGCTCGTCATCTTCTTCGGTCCGCTCGGCCAGCTCTTCGAGCGTATCGCTCAAAGATGCCTCGCCGTTGCGTGGCTTACGCTTCAACCCAAGGGCCGAGGCCACATTCCCCCACAAGGAGCCGCCGTCGGCTTCCTGACTGATCTCCTCGCCGATGCGAGGGCGCATACTCTCGTGGTCGTCGTCGCGTTGACTACTGTCGTTCATTGGTCGGGTTCGAAATCCTTTAAATCAAACAAGCTGTTCAAACAGGTTCATCTTCAATCGGCTCATAGGGATCATCAATGCCAAGTCGGGCAAGAATTTGACGTTCAAGGTCTTCCATCTCTTCGGCTTCATCATCAACCATATGATCGTAGCCGACAAGATGCAGCGTACCGTGAACGGCAAGATGAACCAGATGATTTTTCAGGGACTTTTTTTGCTCGATCGCTTCGCGCGCACATGTTTCGCGCGCAATGACAATATCCCCAAGCAAAAGCGGCATCTCAGGCGCCATCAGAAAAGCCGCCGCATCATCGGCACTTTCAAGCGCAGCAAAGGACAAAACGTTGGTTGGCTTGTCCTTATCACGATAATCGCGGTTCAAAATACGCACTGCGGCATCATCGGACAGACGCACGCCAATCTCAACCATCGGGGCAACCGACAATAAGGACGCCCCGTCGCCTTCATCGGGGGTGCCATCCGTTGCAACGGCGTCATCGTCCCAAAGCGCACCATCGGCCAACGCCCCATCAAGGGCGGCAATAATCGCCGCTTCAATCGCGTCAATTTCGGCCTTTTCCCAAGCACCGGCCTCAACGTCGAGATCAAGGTCAAGCGGTGCTGTCATTTTCCGCGCCCTTGTCTGCACCATCCTTGTTGCCGCGATAGCCTTTTTTAAGCCGGTCGCGCAGAGCATCCATCTCGTCATAGGCCTGGACGATCTTGGTCACCAGATGGTGGCGCACAACGTCGCGCTGATCAAACTTGATCGTCGCAACACCCTTAACGTCGCCAATGGTTTCAAGCGCATCACGCAAACCCGATTTTGTGCCATCAGGCAAATCGACCTGCGTCATATCACCGGTCACCACCATGCGCGATCCTTCACCCAAACGGGTCAGAAACATCTTCATCTGCATCGGGGTGGTGTTTTGTGCTTCGTCAAGAATGACAAAGGCATTGCCAAGTGTACGACCGCGCATAAAGGCCAGCGGAGCGACTTCAATCTCGCCACTTTCCATACGCTTGACCACAACATCGCCCGGAAGCGTGTCGTGCAAGGCGTCATACAGCGGACGCAGATACGGATCGACCTTGTCTTTCAAATCACCTGGTAAAAAGCCAAGACGTTCGCCAGCCTCAACTGCGGGACGCGACAAGATGATGCGATCAACCTGTCCAAGGATAAAGGCCTGAACCGCCATCGCCACCGCCAGATAGGTCTTACCCGTACCGGCCGGACCGATGCCAAAGATCAGTTCGTTATCAAGGATCGCCTCAACATAGTCTTTCTGACGTTTCGACCGTGGTGAAATGCGACGTTTCTTGGTCTGAATGGTCAGACGCGATCCGCCAAACATATCCTTGGTCTGGCCGTTCCACGGATCTGTATCATCTGGCTCGGACAAACGAATGGCACCATCAACGGTTTCAACATCAATCAAATCAACTTCCTTGTCGCGCAGACGGGCATACAGCTGAGCCAGTACCTTTTTGGCCTGAGCAACTTTTTGCGCGTCCCCGACAAGCGTCACGACCAAGCCACGGCTCGACACCTGCACCCCGGTACCTTCGGAAAGGCGGGTCAGGTTTTCTGCCTGTGATCCATAGAGCAATTGCGCAAGCGCGTTGTCTGAAAACTCAATCTGATCCTGGTCTTTGGTCGGGGTCTTTTTGGGTGCCGCTTTTTTGGTCACCGTCTTTTTAGCTGCGACTTTAGGTTTGGTGGTTTTAGCCGAGGTGCCGCTCACGCAACGTTCCTTTCAGAATCCTGATCTTTGCCCGTGACAGGGGTATCGACCAGCTCACCGCCCAGTGAATTGGGCCGTGCTTCAGTAATTTTCAATCGAACGATTTGCCCCAGTGCTGTCTCTGGCAAACCACTGACATGGACCGGCTGCATATAGGGGCTTTTGCCCACCAGCTGACCTTCCAGCTTGCCAAACCGTTCCAGCAGAACGTCCATTTCCTTGCCAACACAGTTGTGGTTAAAGGCAAGCTGCTGTTCGGCCAGCAACGCCTGTAACCGCATGATGCGTTCGGTTTTAACCTTCTCAGGGACTTGCAATTCCATCGCCGATGCCGGGGTTCCCGGACGTGGGCTGTATTTGAAACTGAAGGCCTGAATAAAGGTAATTTCGCGCACAATATCCATCGTGTCTTCGAAATCCTTGTCCGATTCGCCGGGGAACCCAACAATAAAGTCCGATGATAACGCCAAATCCGGGCAGGCGTCTTTGAGCCGCGCCACAACGTCGCGATAGTCGGCAACACCATGCTTTCGGTTCATGGCTTGCAACACGCGATCTGATCCTGCCTGTACAGGCAGATGCAAGAACGGCATCACTTTTGGCAGATCACGGTGGGCCGAAATCAGGTCGTCATCAACATCACGCGGATGCGATGTGGTGTAGCGAATACGATCAAGACCGTCGATGTCAGACAGTTCACGTAACAATCGGCCAAGCGTCCATTCCCCGCCATCGGGTGCGGCACCGTGATAAGCGTTTACATTCTGACCCAACAGCGTGATTTCGCGCGTGCCTTGCGCCGCAATCTGGCGGGCTTCATTGATCACATCCATGCCCGGACGCGAATATTCCGCCCCACGGGTATAGGGCACGACACAAAACGTGCAGAATTTATCGCAGCCTTCCTGAATGGCCAGAAATGCGGAATAGCCATGCTTTGAAACCTGTTCGGGCAGGTGGTCAAACTTTTCTTCGGCCGGGAAATCGGTATCAATGATGCGATCGCGCCCCTTGGCACGGTTCGCCCGTGCGACCATTTCGGGCAAGCGATGATAGGTCTGCGGGCCAAACACCATATCAACAATGGGTTCGCGGCGCATAAGCTCCGCCCCTTCGGCCTGCGCGACACAGCCCGCCACCGCGACAATCATCTTGTCGCCGCCATTGGCTTCCTTGGCTTCTTTGTGTTTGCGCACACGCCCCAGATCGGAAAAGACCTTTTCAGCCGCCTTTTCACGGATATGGCAGGTGTTGAGGATCACCATATCGGCGTCCTTTGCACTGTCGACCGACTGGTATCCCAGTGGCGCCAAGACATCCTGCATGCGCTGGCTGTCATAGACATTCATCTGACAGCCATAGGTTTTTACAAAAAGTTTCTTCGGTTCAGTCACGCCAGATCCGTTTCGCTCTCTCAAACGCCAAAAAGCGGCGTGACGAAGTCACACCGCAAAGGGTTCGGACTTGTTCCCAAGACCGCAATGATAGATCAGATGTATTTAGAGACCCGACGCAAAATCGCAAGGTGCGTAAAATCAGTCAACTTTCTGCGACACAGCAGGCCATGCCAGTCTGATCCATTAACGAACATTCGATACCACGGCGACATGCTGAGTCAAACACATCAAACAAACTCACCGTGTTTTTTAGAAGTTTTCTTAAATATTCCGGCAATATCGACGGCTATAGCCGCCTTGGCGAAACACTCAGGCACCAAACTGTCGGTCTGGACCAAACAGACGAAAATCTTCGCAAATAATCGCCAGCGGTGAAAACCCAACCAGTTCACCTGACAGATCACTGTCAATTAACTGAACCGGTACTCCTTGATGGATACCGCGCAATGCGGCCTGATGTCCTTGGGCAACCTTAGCTTCGCACATCCGGGCCAGTTCCTTGCGCGATCCGGCGGCATCTGCAAGCGTCACCGGCGGATGCACCACAATTTCAACCGTCACCTTGCCAAGAGCCATAAACTGCCACAGGTGCGGTGCCAGATCCATATCCCCATACCAAGAATAGAAAGCCCGTAAATCACGGCCAATCGGCGCACCGTCAAGACGGGTGGCCGCGATTGAAACCGGTTGGAACTTTACCTGTGATCCATCCGGAAGAGTGCGTTCAGCCGCCGCAAACAAAGTGGATTTAAACGGCAGAACCCGGTTGCCATCATTGCTGGTTCCTTCGGGAAACAGGATCAGCTTATCGCCATTATTTAACCGTTCGCTCAACTGGTCGTTCTGGTCACGTGATCGTACGGCCCGGCGTTCAACAAAGGTTGAGCGCGACAGTTTGGCCAACAGGCCAAACACTGGCCAGCTGGCTACTTCGGTTTTGGCAATAAAGCTTGCCCGGGTCAGGGCCCCCAAAACCGGGATATCAAGGTATGATGCATGGTTGGCAACAATCACGCCCGGCCCATCCATCAAATCACCGCCCGATACCCGAACCTCGATATGAAGTATCCGCAGACAGAGCGCGTGATAAAAGCGCGGCAATTCTTCTGCCAATCGCATGTTACATGCGATGGCCACCATCTGGACTGGCAGTAACACCAGTGTCAAAAACACATAGGCCGTCAGCCGGATCGCGGCACACACATAGCAGTTCACGATACCCTCGCGGTGCGTTCGTAATGCTTGTAATAGCGATCGGTTACCTTTTCGGTTGGCAACACGATGCAGATGTCCGTGGTGTTGAACTGATGATCAATCACCGCCCCGTCGCCGACAAAACCGCCAAGGCGAAGATACCCCTTGATCAGCGGCGGCAAGTCACGCAGCGCCTGACGCTGATCGATACCGCCGATTTCGGCACGCATCATCGTCTCGTACCGTTCTTCAATCGCCCGGGGGCGCATGTCTTCAGGGGCGAGGTGATTGTGATGCAGATAGGTCAGCACATCGCTAAAGGCGTCCGGGTCGGTCCCGTGGAAGGATGCACAGCCAAACATCAATTTGATATCGTACTTAAACACATAGGCGGCAATGCCCTGCCAAAGAAGCTGCAACGTCGGCATGGTGCGGTAATCGGCCTCAACGCAAGACCGGCCCAGCTCCATGATTTCGCCGGTTTCCTTGACCGCATTGAGCATGCTTTCGATGTGGTATTCATCCGCACTGTAAAAACCGCCATGTTCGTTGGCAACCGACTGGCGCAACAAGCGATACGTTCCGACAACCGCGTCAGTACCCGCACCACGACCATGATCAAGAACCAGCAGGTGATCGCACAACGGATCATAATGATCAAAATCACGCTGTTGTGCTGCCATTTCATCGCTTGGCTGCGCACCGCGCTCTTCATAGAAAACCTTGTAACGAAGTTTCTGGCTGGCAAGAATTTCGTCTGCATTCTCGGCGAGGCGTACCTCAAGCCGCTGAGGCTGTCTTTCGTCGCGCATTGCAACACCCTTTCGTTCATCTGCGCGGATTTTGCGCAAGATTTGCGTGAAGGGCGAGTGAAGGGTTTGTGAATAAAGCGTAACAAAAATATGAAGGCCATCTGCTCGAATTGAACAGATGGCCAAAATTTTGTCTTTGTTAAGCGCAGTTGAACTTAACTTTTATTTATCGTCTTTCGAAGGAACACCATAAAGTTCAAGACGATGACCGACCAGTCGGTAGCCAAGCTCGTTGGCAATCTCTTCCTGAAGCTTTTCAATTTTGTCGTTCGAAAACTCGATAACATCACCCGACCGCATGTCGATCAGATGATCATGATGCTCTTCGGTCAGTTCTTCATACCGCGCACGACCATCACCGAAATCATGTTTTTCGAGGATATTCGCCTCTTCAAAAAGACGAACGGTACGGTAAACAGTGGCAATCGAAATCTTCGGATCAATCTCGGTCGCACGGCGATAGACCAGCTCCACATCGGGGTGGTCTTCGGACTCTGACAGCACACGGGCGATAACCCGGCGTTGGCCTGTCATTTTAAGGCCCGAGTCGATGCATTTTTGCTCGATGGTTGATTCTGCAAGCATTGTCTTGTTCTCGTTTCCGGTTCCGCCTGTCCCCAAGCCGGGATGTCCCAGCCTTTGCTCTCTTGTGGCTCAATATCGAAAAATCTGCCACATATCGCAAGGTCGAATTCGCGTTTATTTCCAGATCACAGGCCAGATCATAGGGTATGACATAAAATCTGCGTCTTCCTGTGGCCCCTTGCCACCTGCGCTGCGAGACGCTACTTCATCATCGCACCTGCCAGGAGACAGTCATGGACAATCCCGCCCCCGATCAGAAAATCGACATCACCAAGGATGTCTGTCCGATGACCTTTGTGCGCACCCGCCTCAAACTTGAAACCATGGCCACAGGCCAGGTTCTGGAGGTAACTCTTCGCACCGGCGAACCGTTGAAAAACGTTCCACGTTCGGTGAAAGAAATGGGTGACGACATCATCGATCTGGTCGAAATCGCGGATATGCCCGGGACATATCGACTGACAATCCGCAAAGGATAATCAGCTTTCAAGCCCGAATGAGGGCTTACCGTACAACAGGTTGAACATCAAGACCACACTAATCATGTGGGTATACAATATTAAAATGCGATCAACTTGCATGTCATGTTTTCCCCACCCGGCATGGACGCAAAAACCAGCAAATCAATCAGTCACGTACCAGATGATGTTCAAGCACCAAGGCATCGACCTTCTGCCCATCGCGCCTGTCATAGTATCTTTTACGACGACCAATTTCGGCAAAGCCAAACCCGCGATACAGCCTTAACGCCGGCTCATTATCAATTGCAACTTCAAGCAGCATGCGCGTCACATCATCTGCGCGAAGGCGTTCTTCAACCCCGCTCAGCAGCTTTTTACCGACACCCAACCCACGTGCCGACGGCGTGACAACGATTGTATTGATTTCCGCTTCGTCCAGAACCGCCTGCACCAACACAAATCCCAACGGGATATCGGCCCCATTGCGGGCATTGTCACCGGGCTGAAATGCCAACAATCCAAATGCTCCCGGCACATCAAGCAACCGCGTGATCGCATCCGCGTCCCAGCAATCATCAAACCCCTGTTCGTGCAAAGCCGCCGCAACCGACGCAAAAGCACCGGTCAAAGCCACCAACTCGATGGCTTTTGCTTTTTTTGGAAGGGAGGAATTATTGGCATGATCCGATCCCGCACGACCCGGTGCTGGACCGTTTGGTGATGTGCGGGTCATTTCTTTTTCTGCGGTCCCTGATCTTCGATCCGGCGTGCATCGGGCGCGCGCAAATACATCGGAACCGGGGCAAGGTTTTCACCACTTTCCCAACGCGACGCAGCAATCAGTGCAACATTGCCTGCGCGCGGTAAACTATGGGCCGTGCAATCATAAAACGCATCTGGCGCATGGGCAGCGGCGGTTAACAAACGCGGTGTTGCATCCCCGGCCAAAATCGTATCGCCGGGTGGTGCCATCATCAGAGCCTGACGCGGGGCAACACATTCAGGCGTGCTCAGCGGTCTTTTTTTGCCATCAAAGGCCTGCGCAAAAATCTCGTTTCGCTTGCTATCGAGCGCCACCAAAATATTGCGCCCCTGCTGATCACGTTCAGACACGCCGTATGCCACGGCTTCGAGCGAACTCACCCCGACCACCGGGATCTTGCGCGCAAGACCAAGGGCACGTGCGGTCGCCAGACCAATGCGCATTCCGGTAAAAGCACCCGGACCGACCGTAACCGCGATGCCATCAACCGCGTCAAAGCCGATACCCGCTTTTTCAAGGCTTTCAGCGATGAAGCTCATCAGGTGTTCTGCCTGTCCGCGTTCCATATTGGCAAAAAGTTCGCCTTTGACCTCACCATTGATCAAAACAGCGGTCGTCAGCGACGTTGAGGCAGTATCAATTGCCAAAAGCGTCGGGCCGGATTTCTCCGCTAATTGTGATGCGGTTTGCGATGCAGCGTGATCTGCGCTATCTGAAGAACGCGACTGACCCGTCAGCATCTTTTTTATGTAATCGGTGAACGACAAGAACAGGGGGCCTCCGGCGATGGCGCTGGTCGAAATTACGCCACAAGAATATGATGTCGAAATTGATATCGTCTATGCCACGGATCGTAACTTCACCGGGGTACCGATATATACACGACCTGCCTGCTATCTTCATGCGGATGCGGCAAAATGCCTGAAAAAGGCATCGGCCATGGCACGTCGTCAGGGGTTGAAGCTTCGCATTCTTGATGCATTCCGCCCTCAGGAAGCCCAACGCGCCCTGTGGAACCATTCGCCCAACCCCGATTTCGTCGCCAACCCGGATTTCGGATCGCCACATGGTCGTGGTGTTGCCATTGATCTAACCCTGATTGATCAAAACGGCAAGGAACTGGATATGGGGGCAGGGTTTGATGAAATGCATGACCGGTCCTATCACGGCTCGGATTTGATTTCCAAAACCGCCGAAGCCAACCGTTTTATCCTGCTGGGCATCATGGTCAGTGCCGGGTTCGAGTTTTATGACCACGAATGGTGGCACTATCAATTGCCCAATGCGGCCAAGAAATATCCGGTGATGTCCGATAGCGCCCTTGGTAACCCCATGATGGCCCGCTAGGCCAATACAGGCGCGAAGTGCTTTCCGAGCGGTCAGGCCTGCAACAACGCCTGACCACTTTGTGGATCAAACAGCGACATCCGGGCCCCATCGATAAGAATTCTGGTATCCGAACCTGATCTGAAAACCTGTTCAGGACCGCATCTTGCCGTGATTTCCGATCCTGCAACGGCAAGTCGAACATACTGATCCGGCCCGGTCGGTTCGGCCAGCAACACCCGCGATGCGATCCCGGCATCATCAAACAAAAGATGTTCGGGCCGGGCCCCCAGCGTTATTGGTTGCCCTACAAGGTTGCGTGCCTCGGTCGGGACGTCGACCAGCGGCAATTGGCCCGCTCCGCTGTCAAAGACGACATCCGAGCCATCCTGTATCATTTTGCCTTCGATAAAGTTCATCGTAGGCGCACCAACAAAGCTGGCGACAAAACGGTTGGCTGGTCGGCGATAGACGTTTTCAGGCGTGTCCGCCTGCTGAATTCTGCCCTTTTCAAGCACCACAACCTTGGTCGCGAGGGTCATCGCTTCGATCTGGTCGTGGGTGACATAGACAATCGTTCGTCCCAGTCGTTCATGCAGACGTTTCAATTCAACGCGCATATCCGCACGCAGCTTGGCATCAAGGTTTGAAAGCGGCTCATCAAACAGAAACACCGACGGTTCGCGAACCAGTGCGCGCCCGATCGCCACGCGCTGCTGCTGCCCGCCCGAAAGCTGAGATGGTTTGCGATCCAGAAGCGGCGTGATTTGAAGAAGTTCGCCAACATCGGCAACCCGCTTTTCAATTTCATCCTTGCGCATGCCGCCCATTTTAAGGCCAAAACCGATATTCTTGCGCACCGACATGGTCGGATAAAGGGCATAGGACTGAAACACCATCGCGATATCGCGCTCGTCCGGCTCCAGTTCAGTCACATTGCGCCCGCCAATATGAATTTCTCCACCCGTGGTCGGTTCCAACCCGGCAATCATGTTCAGCAATGTCGATTTGCCACACCCTGATGGCCCCAACAGCACCACAAAATCACCATCGGTGATTTCAAGGTTGATGTTTTCCATCACTGTCAGTCCGGCATACGCCTTGGTTACGTTGCGAAGTTCAACACCATTCATTCTGGTTACCCTTTCACCGCACCTGCGGCAATTCCGCGCACAAACAGCCGCCCCGACAATAGATAAACCGCAAGCGTTGGCAGGGCTGTCAGCATGGTTGCAGCCATATCGACATTATATTCCTTCTCGCCGAACTGTGATCCGACAAGGTTGTTAAGTGCGACGGTCATCGGTTGACCCGATCGCCCGCCAAAGGTCAGACCCAACAGAAAATCATTCCAGATATAGGTGAACTGCAAAATCATCGCGACACCCAGAATCGGCAGCGAAAGCGGCAACATCACGTGCCAGAACAATCGCCAGAATCCCGCCCCGTCGATCCGTGCTGCTTTCAGCAAATCCTCTGGAACGGTTTTAAAGAAGTTGCGAAACATCATGGTGGTAAAGGCAACCCCCCAGATGACATGCACCAGGATCAACCCGGGTATGGACCCAAATATACCAAGTTCACGGATCATGATGATCAGGGGATAAAGGGTCACCTGCGGGGGAATGAACATACCAACCAGAAGGGCGGCAAACATCACATTTGCCCATTTCATTTTCCACGCCGCCAACGCATAACCCGTAATGGCCCCAAGCCCGACCGACAGGATCAGCGCCGGAATAACGATCTTGACCGAGGTCAGGAATGACGATGAAAGCCCCCCGCATTGATCACCAAGCGCCTGACTGCAATCGCCAAACCAAGCCTTGCCCCAAGCCGCGAATCCGGGGTCGGCGGGCAGGGCGAAGATACTGCCATTACGGATCTCATCCATCGATTTTAACGACGTTGAAATCATGATGAAAACCGGCGCCATGATCATGATGGCGGCAAGAATGAGCAGCCCATAAAGGGCAAGTCGATTATAACGCATGCTCAATGCCCCCGCCCGCCGCGCTCTTTTTTGAGCTCGAAGTAAATATAGGGCGAAATAACCGCGATCACGGTACACAACAGGACAAACGCACCCGCCGCGCCAAGACCAAGTTCCTGCCGGTTAAGAATATGATCAACCACGAACCGCGCCGGCAAATCAGATGAAAATCCCGGCCCGCCACCGGTCAGTGCAACAACAAGGTCAAACGCCTTCATGACAATCGCACTCATCAGGATAAATACCGTGAAGAAGACGGTGCGCAGCATCGGGGTAATGATGTGCAGATAGACCCGCCATACCGGAATGCCATCGACACGCGATGCCTTCCAGATGTTCGGATCAATATTACGAAGCCCGGCAAGAAACAGTGCCATGCACAATCCAACCTGTTGCCAGATACCAGCAATTGCCAGCGTATAGATCGCGCGGTCCGGCCGGACGATCCAGTTGAACTCGAAACTGTCCCAACCCAACGCACGTACGGCTTCCTGCAAACCCAGTCCCGGGTTCATCACCCATTGCCAGATCACGCCCGTCACGATGAATGACATCGAAAGAGGCAACATGAAAATGGTGCGGTACATGCCTTCGGCCTTGACCCGACGATCAATCAAGATCGCCAGCAAATAGCCAAACACCATGCAGCCACCAATGAACAGAAACCCGTGGATCGCCAAATTCTGCATCGACGTCCACCAGCGTTCATTGGCAAACAACCGAACATATTGGTCAAACCCGGTAAATTTATAGACCGGCAACAAACGTGACCGCGTCAGCGAAATCACAAAAGTCCAGATAATGAATCCGTAAAAACAGACAATCGTAATGGTCATGGCAGGGATAAGCGCCATTCTGGCGGTCCATTGCGGACGCCAGCGCCGCCTGCCTGTCTTCTGAATTGCGTCGTTCTCAACTGAACGCTGCAACACACCTTGTGCCGGATCGGCCATAAACATTCTCGCTTCTTTGTAAAGGTGCTGCTGCACCCGCCTTAGCGGTCACGCAGCAGCACATCCCTGCAAAGTATTGCGCAGTCCCACACCTTACTTGGCGTAGGAAATTGCTTCGTGGAATTGTTCCTGACCCTCTTTCGGGCTCATGTCAGCACTGTTCCAGAAATTGGAGATGCTGTCATCAATCGCGCCCGAAACGGCACTTGGCACCCCGAAAAGACCTGTACTGACCAGATGGGTCTTTTTGTCCTGAAGGGTTTTAATGGCCTTTTGCGCACAGGCATCAAAGCTGTCTGACGGCACATCCAGACGCGCAGGGATCGATCCCTTTTTCATGTTAAAGGCAATCTGCACATCGGGCTCCAGCATCACCTTAGCCATTTTTTCCTGTGCGGGTGTGGCGTCTTCGCCGTCCATTGCCGAAAAGGCAAAGGCATCCACAGTCATGATATAGGCGGTATCAACCGCAGGTGCGAAGGCGCAACCAACCGTGGTGCCCGGTTCGATCCCGGCGGCAATGATTTCACCCTTGGCCCAATCCCCCATGAACTGGAAGGCCGCATCACCCTTGATCACCATATTGGTTGCTTCGTTCCAATTCCGGCCCGGACTTGATTCATCGACAAAGGGTTTCAGTGCGGCAAAGGTTTCAAACACCTGATGCATGGTGTCGGATTCCAGAAGGTCATCATCAAGCGTGCTATAAAGATCGGCATAGAATTCACGTCCGCCAACACCCAAAAGTACACTGTTGAACATGATGCGTTCCTGCCACGGCTGACCACCTAGGCCAATCGGTGTTACGCCAGCTGCCTTAAGCTTCTCTGCCGCCGCGATGAAGTCATCCCAGCTTGTCGGCACATCGATACCGGCGTCATCAAGCACGGCCTTGTTATAGAACATCCAGTTTTCACCATGGATGTTGATCGGGGCTGCGATGTAATCGCCGTCATATTTTGCCGCCTTGACGATCAGGGGCGGCAATTTTTCATCCCAGTTTTCTTCCTCGGCAATCTTGCCAACATTCGCCAGAAGGCCTTGATCGGCAAGTTCGCGCAATTGTTGACCGATGGAAAACTGGAAAACGGCTGCCGGATCGCCGCCAAGCATGCGGTTCACGGCTGCTGCACGGGCGTTACTTCCCCCGGCAATCGGGGTATCAACCCATGTGCCACCTTTGGCCTCAAACGCCTTGCGCACTTCGGCAAGGGCCGCCTGTTCACTGCCCGACGTCCACCAATGCAGGACTTCTGCCGTCTGGGCATGAATCGCACCGGCAGATACACCGACGCTCAGAAATGCCGCGCATGCTGCGGCTGTGGAAAATTTCTTCATAACGGATGTTCCTCCCTAATAGGGTACGCTCAATGCCGACTTCTTGATGGTCGAAAATTCGTAACGTTTCGATTTTTTTGATAAGCGCTTTATTCGCTCTTGTCAATCAACAAAACCAGCCCATAATAGGGACAAAATGAAACATCGGTATTTTTTTGCCGATTTTTCCGAAACGTTACGATTTTGGGTGCGCCCAACAAAAGCACCCAGAACAAGGCAAGGAAGCGAACATGACCAAATCATTTCCCGACGGTTTCCGCTGGGGTGTCTCAACATCCAGTTATCAGATTGAAGGCGGTGCCAAAAATGACGGGCGCGGTGCCACCATCTGGGACACCTATTGCGCAACACCGGGCCGCGTTGCCAATGGCGACAACGGAAGCATTGCCTGCGATCATTATCATCGCTGGGCAGAGGACCTTGATCTGATCAAAAACCTTGGCGCCAAACATTACCGTTTTTCGGTCATGTGGCCGCGCGTCCTGCCCGAAGGAACCGGCACGGTAAATGAAGCCGGCATTGATTTTTACAGCCGCCTGATTGACGGCATGCTTGAACGCGACATTGAACCATGGCTATGCCTGTATCACTGGGATCTTCCCCAAGCGCTTCAGGATCGGGGCGGCTGGACAAACCGCGACATTGTTGACTGGTTTGGGGATTATACCGAACTTCTTGCATCCCGGCTCGGCGACCGGGTGAAATCCTGGGTGACATTTAATGAACCCAATGTGGTTGCCTGGGTCGGCCATGAAGAAGGCCGACACGCCCCGGGCATTGCCGACCCGCGTGCCGCCATGCGCACCGCCCATCATTTAAATTTATGCCATGCACGCGCCACCAAGATCATCAAAGGCCATTTCCCCAAAGCCCCGGTTGGATTCGTTTTGCCGATGCATAAGGGCTATACATTGCCCGAGCGTCAGGAACAGGACGCACATCTGATCGATCTGTTTGAAGCAAAATGGAACGGCGTGTTCCTTGATCCGGTCTATTATGGCCGTTATCCGGAGCTGATTTTGGACCGGATGGAACCCCACATTCGGGACGGCGACCTTGAAGCCATAAAAACCAAGGTCGATTTTCAGGGCCTAAATCAGTATTTCCCAAGCTATATAGAAGCCGCAAGCGACAAGGCTTGGCCGTTTAAGCATGCAGAACCACCAAAATATTTCCGCCGCACCGAAATGGGGTGGGCAATTGATGGCGATTGTTTTTATCGCACGATGAAAATCTTGCAAAACGACTATGGTAACCCGCCGGTCTTTGTCACGGAAAATGGCGGTGCCTTTATCGATCTGCCTGACGCAAATGGTAAAATCGACGATCAGGATCGCATTGCCTATCACAATGAATACCTCTCAGCCGTTTTACGCGCCACGAAAGAAGGTGCGAATGTTCAGGGATACATGCCTTGGTCTTTGCTTGATAATTTCGAATGGGCTTATGGCTATGAAAAGCGGTTTGGCTTGGTGCATGTCGATTACACCACTCAAAAACGCACGCCAAAGGCGTCCTTTGAGTTCATGCGCAACGTGATCAAAAGCAACGCATTGCCTTAACCATAGCCGCGCGATTAGATTGTCCGCCACAATACCGCTCGCCACGACCACAAGAACGGACCTGCATATGCCCGCCTCGCGCCCGAACCTTCGCACGATTGCCGAACATCTTGGCCTGTCAGTTACGACAGTTTCACGTGCGCTCAAAGACGGGCCAGAGGTCAAACCCGGCACAGTGGCCAAGGTAAAGGCCGCAGCCGAACAAATCGGCTATCAGCCCGATGCCCGCGGCGTCATGCTGCGCACGGGTAAAACCATGCAGGTCTGTTCGATCCTCTATTCCCCGGAAGTCGGCGATTACGGCGATCCGGGGTTTCTGGCACAGGTCGAAAGCCTCGCACAGGGGCTGGAGGCAGACCGCTATTCGCTGGTGGTTCTAGCGCAAACCAGCAACAAAGACCCGCTTGAACCCGTCATACGCGTCCATACCCAACGCATGGCCGATGCCGTGGTCTTTTCACGCACCACATCCCAAGACAGCCGGGCAAAATATTGCCTGCAACATGATTTTCCGTTCGTCAGCTTTGGCCGGACCGAACTTTTAACCCCGCATGCCTTTGTCGATCACGATGACGAACAGGCCGCCTATGACGCCGTCAAACGCCTGATCGCAGATGGACACCGCAAAATCGGCATGATTGATCCACCGGAAAACTTGACCTTTTTTGGGTATCGCAAACAGGGTGCGCGCCGCGCAATGACAGAAGCCGGACTTGATCCCGAAAGCCTGATCTGGATGCGCTCCGATGTCTCGGTACGCGCCGCCCGCGATGCCACCACGACGCTGTTTCGCACCCAACGCGATGCCACCGCAATTGTCTGTGCCAGCCAAATGACCATGATCGGCGCACTCGAAGCCCTGATGGAACTGAACATGGACACCATCCGCGACGGGATCGGGGTTGTCGGGTTTGGCGGCATGCCATTCCGCATGCTGTCAAAACAAAAACTGGCCTATTATTACCAGCCACAACGGCATGTGGGTGAAGTCCTTGCGCGTCATTTACATGATCTGATGGTTGGCGTGCCCGCTCAGGAACTGCAAACACTTTTGCCTTATCGACGCATTGATGATCTTGCCGCCTTCCGCGAGGGGGAGGATTTTTAAAGTCCGGCGCCCGAACCATCCTCGCTAGTCGCGTGCGGCATCCTTGTCGCTGATTAGGCGCACCAGCATCCGCTCAACCGGTTTAAGCACAATCAGAACAAACAGGGCCAGGACCGTGGCAATGATCACGATGTGCCACGCCGCAAGCGCACAGGCAATGCCAAGGGCGGCGGTGATCCACACCGTTGCCGCCGTTGTCAGGCCGGAAACCGTCATGCTTTTTGGCTGACGCATGATCACGCCGGCACCGATAAAGCCAATGCCGGTCAAAACCCCCTGCAACAAGCCCTGCACAACGCGTGAAAGCGCATCGGGATGGTCAATCAGATCCTGAAAATGTACCGCAACAACCGACACAACAGCCGCCCCCAGACTGACAAGTGCCAAGGTCCGCATGCCTGTCGGCTTGCCGTTCACATCGCGGTTAAGCCCGATGATCATGCCAATCACCGTCGCCGCACACAGCCGCAGCACCATATCGATGACGCCAATATCGAAATATTTCTCGGCCGTCGCAAAATAGGGAAGGTCGGTCAGCATAAAACGGGATCCGCACAGTTTCAGGAATTCCCAAAACGCGGCACGTTCGAACAATGTTCCGACTCCGCGCATATGGAGCCGGTGTTCAGGATCAGATTTTCTTACCCGGTCCCGTCATATCATTGCCCGGCAAAGCACCGCCGTCCATGTCGCCTGCTTCTGCCATCAACCAGTCAAAGAACAGGGATATCCGCGGATCACGGCCGGGCGGATCAAGGGTAATCAACACATAATCATACCCGGTCGGGGCCATGCCAAGCGGGGCAATCAGACGCCCCGCTTTTAAATCGTCATACACCAGCGGCAAGGGACCAATCGCCGTACCAAGCCGGTTCACAGCCGCCTGAAGCGCAAAAAAGAAATGATCGAAATACTGTTCGCTGGCAGCGGTGGCTTCACTGCCACTGGCGCGCTTCCAAACCTCCCACGCATCCGGTCGGGTTCGGGCATGTAGCCAGCGGGCATTGGACAGATTTCGCGCAAGAATTGTTTCCCAGCAATCCGGATCACACACCGGCCCGGCATGTTCGGCCCAAAGACGGGTGGTGATGTACTGTTCTGAAATACCGTAATCCGCCCGCCGGATCGCCACGTCACAGCCATCGGCCAATAAATCCACCGGGCCACCGGCAAGGCGCAGGTCAATATTCAAGTCCGGGTTGGCTTCGCGAAATCCCCCCAAACGCGGCATCAGCCAGCGCATGGCAAGGCTGGGCTCGCACGATACCGTCAGGATCGGCGATGCTCCGTCATGACGGTGAATATCCTCAACCGCGCCATCAAGTCCATTAAGGGCCGCACTGGTAGCCTTTAACAACCGTTCGCCCGCCGCGGTTAACCAGACCCGCCGGTTTCGCCGCACGAACAGCTCAACCCCCAATCGATCTTCGATCTGGGCCACCGCCCGGCTGATTGCCCCATGGGTCAGATGCAATTCTTCTGCGGCGCGCGAAAAGCTTTGATGACGCGCCGCTGCCTCAAAGGCGGGCAGGGCGGCAAGCGGCGGCAGATGCCGTTTTCTGTGAATATTACTCACAATAAATCCCGGTATTTTTCGATTTTATGACCTTTGAAACAGTTTGATACTGATTTTACGCACAGATCAAGCCCCATCAAAGGACCGTTCCGTCATGCCCGACATCACCGCCGATATCCGATCCATGGAAATCATCGCCGTTGGCATCATCACCGTGCTTGCCGTCATCAGCCCCGGCCCCGATTTTGCCATGGTCACCCGCATCGCCCTTACCCGTGGCAGGCGCGCCGGGGTTTTCTGTGCCATTGGGATTGGCAGCGGCGTTTCAGTTCACCTTGCCTATACCCTGATTGGCCTGGGGGTTCTGTTTGCCAGTAATATCTGGGTGCTTAACAGCCTGCGCTATCTGGGGGCGGCTTATTTGATCTGGCTTGGTTTCGCAGCCCTGTGGCCTGATATCCGCAAACTTCATGGCCGCGCCAAATCCGCCAATGCCATGGATGTTAGCGCTAACATATCAACTTCCCAGCCATCAGGAACGTCGGCACCGGGCACAGATCAAACCCGGAACGGGTCGGCCTTCTGGATCGGGTTTGCCTGCAATGCGCTGAACCCCAAAACGATGCTGTTCATCGTTTCCCTGTTTAGTCAGGTGATTTCGCCCGACACACCTATCATCCAGGAAATCGGATACGGCATTTATATCGCCGTCTGTCACATGTTCTGGTTCGGATTGGTGGCGGTCGCATTGACCTTACCCGCCGTGCAGGCCCGCATTTCTGCAATCAAAATTTGGATCGAACGGGCGGTTGGTTTGTGTCTGGCCGGGCTTGGCATCAAGCTTCTGGCAAGTTGAGATCAGATAAACAGCATCTCGCCATTCTGCTTGGCGTCGTTAAGGAATGTCACCACACCGCCGGTCTCAATCGAAAGCTCATCGCGGGTGGCTTGATCTTCAAGGCCCAATGCGCGCAAGCCCATTTCACAAACCATGAATTTGCCATCCAGTGATGCACAGGCGCTCAGCAATTCTTCGAATGTGCCGATCCCGCGCGTCGCATAGGACAAATCGATTGAGGTCGCGGTGGCCCCTTGGGCATCCGTGCGCAAATGTCGCCATCCGGACGGGGCCAAAAGCGCACGGCTGGCTTCCATGGTAAAAAACAGCGTGACCTCCCGGCCTGTGGCAAGGGCAGACGACGCCATTACGAGTGCGTAATGAACTTTTTCAAAGCTGCCGGAAAACACCACCAGCGACAGTTTCTTTGGACTTTCGGTCTCAGTGTTCATGGATCGACAGGTCCTTGATCGTGGCGTTTTGTGAACAAAGCGGGCAGCCCGGATCGCGGGGCACCTTGATTTTACGATAGGCCGCCGAAAGCGCATCGACAATCAACAACTGGCCCGAAAGCCCATCACCAATGCCCATCAATTCTTTGAGAACTTCGGTGGCCTGCATCCCGCCGATCATCCCAACCACCGATCCCAAAACGCCACCTTGCGCGCAGGATGGAATGGCGTCCTCGGGCGGGGGGGCATGATAAATACAGCGATAACACGGATGAGGTGCACCCAGATGGGCCTTGAATGTCGAAACCTGCCCGTCAAATCGCAACGCTGCGCCCGACACCAGCGTCTTGCCCGCCAAGTAGCAAGCGTCATTAAGCAAAAACCGCGTCTCGAAATTATCTGACCCATCGGCAATCACATCATAATCGCCAATCAAATCCATGACATTGGCCGCATCAAGCCGGGTGTTATGGGCATGCACGGTGATTTCCGGGTTCATATCGGCCATGGTTGATTTTGCACTGTCAACCTTGGGCGTTCCGATATCGCGCATACCGTGCGCGATCTGACGTTGCAGGTTGGAAAGCTCCACCGTGTCGGCGTCGACAATGCCAATTGTGCCAACCCCGGCTGCGGCCAGATACATCGCAAGCGGGGAGCCAAGCCCACCGGCCCCGACAATCAGCACGCGCCCCCGTTTAAGCATCATCTGCCCGGTGCCACCAACCTCTTTAAGGACGATGTGGCGGGCATAGCGCTGCACTTCATTTTCGCTGAAGTCAAAATCAGTCACGCGGGCGGGTTTCCTGTCAGATCGAATGCAACAGAGTAAAATCTCTGACTTCTGGATATAGCGTGGCGATCCCATCACTCAAGCAAAAGATTTGTTTTTCCTTGGAGGTCTGTCTTTTTCACAACCTGTTTCAGGGCGAAACACCCCAATACTTAGGCACATACCTAAATATTCTTGACGTAGCCCTGAAACTCAAGTTACTAAGGCACATGCCTTATCATTCAAACCCCCTTGATCTTGCGTTTCACGCCCTTAGCGACCCGACCCGCCGTGCGGTGGTCTCGCGGCTTGCCAACGGCGAGGCGTCCGTAAGCGACTTGGCCGCGCCTTTCAACATGGCGCTACCGTCATTCACCCAGCACCTCAAAGTACTTGAGGAGTGCGGCCTGATCGCCAGCGAGAAGCGCGGGCGCAGCCGCTGGTGCCAACTGGTGCCAGAGCGTTTCAACGAGGCGGCGGTCTGGATGGAGGCGGAGCGTCGGCGCTGGATCGAACGGTTAGACCGGCTGGAACTTCATCTGGACCACAAAGACGAAGAGGATGGACGACATGAAAAATCCGACTGAGACTTGGTCGCTGGACCGCGAGATCGTGCTGGCAAAGCTGCTGAACCATCCGCGCGACAAGGTCTTCGCTGCCTGGACGAACCCCGACGCGCTGGCGAAATGGTATGGCCCAGAAGGCCTCGACATCGAAACCAAGGAGGCCGACATCCGCGAAGGCGGGGTGTGGCGGTTCGACATGGTCGGCACGTTTGAAGGCAAACCACAGCGCTTTGAAAACCATATACGGTTTCTGGAAATCGTGCTGAACGAACGGATCGTCATGGACTATGGCACGCCCGACCCCAACGACCCTGAACGGTTCCGCATGACAGTGACTTTCGACGAGCAAAGCGACGGCAAAACTGTGGTGACGTTGCGCCAACTCCATCCGACTCGCGAACGACGTTTGGCGGTTATTGGCTTCGGTGCGGTGGAATACGGCTTGCAAACGCTCGACGGTCTTGCCGTCTGGCTCGACGGCTGAGCCTTGGTTGATCAGATTGGCGTGGTGTGCAAACACCCTCAATAAAAAAAGGCCCGAAGCATATGCTCCGGGCCTTTTTCCGACTGTCATTTAAGACAAACGCCTTATTGCAGACCGTCAAACAGTGGGGTCGACAGATAACGCTCAGCAAAGCTTGGAATGATGATGACAATGCGTTTGCCAGCATTTTCCGGCTTCTGACCAAGTTCAATCGCTGCCGCAACTGCCGCACCTGACGAAATGCCGGTTGGCAGGCCTTCGATGGCGGCCAGTTTGCGCGCCGTGGCAAAGGCGGTTTCATTCCCAATGGTCATTACGGTATCGATAAGATCTTTATTCAGGTTGCCCGGAATGAACCCGGCGCCAATGCCCTGAATTTTATGCGGTCCCGGTGCACCACCGGAAATAACCGGGCTGTCTTCCGGTTCGACTGCAACGATCTGAATGTTCGGGTTATGCTTTTTCAATACGTCAGCAACACCGGTCAGCGTGCCGCCAGTGCCCACACCCGAGACAAAGATATCAACGTTGCCGTCGGTATCTTTGAGAATTTCCTGTGCGGTGGTGTTGCGGTGAACTTCCGGGTTGGCCGGATTATCAAACTGCTGCAACATGATCGCACCATCAATCTCGGCCACCAGTTCTTCAGCACGGGCAACCGCACCTTTCATGCCCTTGGCCGCCGGGGTCAGGTCAATCTTTGCCCCCAGAAGCATCAGCATCTTGCGCCGTTCAATCGACATGCTTTCAGGCATGGTCAGAATAAGGTTGTAGCCCTTGGCCGCAGCAACGAAAGCCAGCGCAATACCGGTATTGCCCGAGGTCGGCTCGACCAGAGTTGCACCCGGTTTGATCTTGCCAGCCTTCTCGGCGGTTTCGATCATTGCCAGACCGATACGATCCTTGACCGATGCCAGCGGATTGAAGAATTCAAGCTTGCCGATCAGATCCGCTTTCACGCCTTCTGCTTCTGCCAGACGCGAAAGGCGAACCAGCGGCGTTGCACCGATGGTGTCGATAATGCTGTCGTAAATCTTACCGCGAAACTCAGTCATGTTTTCCTCGCACTATTTTGTATTTTACCATCAAGCACATACTCAATTTGTATTTAAACCGCTATTTCCCCATGTCAAATGGGCTTTGGAGATTTTTACACAATATGGCGTTTGATGGCGTACCCGTTGCCTGTAGATTTTAGGGAACCGCAGCGGTTTCTTGTTGATTGAAGATACAATACACCACCGTCAGTTCAGAAGACTAAATAATGAAATCGGGGGATTCTTCGATCCCGCTGCGCAAACCGGCATCCCGTGCCCGATTGCACAAATCCTCGACCGTGATTTTCGCCAGTTGTACCATCATTTCATCTTGCAACTCGCGCCACAATGGCCGGACGACTTCCTTGCCAAGCGGCGATCCTGCCGGATCTTCAATCGGGTCATCGGATGTTTCCATCGCACGGATCACCGACACAATATCAGAAAGCGTGATGCGACGGCGTTCGCGCGCCAATCGATACCCACCGCGCGGGCCGCGTACACCCACCAGAATGTCAGCCCGGACAAGCTGTTGCAATGTCTGTTCAAGATAGCGTTTCGGGATGCCCTGACGCGCGGTGATATCGCGGCTTTGTACCGGTTCACCCGCCGCGTTATAGGCAATATCGACAACCGCCTCGATCGCAAACAGCATTTTCTTAGAAAGCTTTAACATCTTTTCTCGCTACTCCCCTTGTGGCCCCGACATCCCCCCAGATGTCATCTGGACCTGATTTCGACAGAGCATTCCTTGCATTACCCGCTGGTTCCAGCGGACCGTTCAAGCAGATACCGCACCCTTGGTACCAGTTGACCCAAATCCGCCCGATCCACGCGCCGTTTCATCCAGATCATCAACCGCCTGCCACGCCACCTGTGTCACCGGTGCAACAACAAGCTGGGCAATGCGCATGCCGCGTTCAATTTCAAATGCCGCATCCCCGTGATTGATCAAAATGACTTTAATCTCACCGCGGTAATCGGCATCAATCGTACCCGGGCTGTTGAGCACCGTGACACCGTTTTTCGCCGCCAAGCCTGATCGCGGGCGGACTTGTGCTTCAAACCCGGCCGGAAGCGCAATCGCAATGCCGGTTTCAATCATCGCCCGTTTGCCCGGCGCGATCACCTGCACACCGTCAATTGCGGCCTGCAAATCGACGGCCGCCGACTGTGACGTCGCGTAATCGGGCAGCGGCAAATCCGCACCGTGAGGAAGTCGTTTCAAATTGACGGTCAAGCGCGTCATGGTTCTTCCTTGTCTTTTGTATCGCCGCCCCGAAAGGGTCTAGCGGCATGGCAGTATGCTGATCACCTGTGCGTAAGCATCAGGCAAAATGGTCAATGATGCGCGCCGTCAGCGTCCGGGCAACGCCGGTTTTACTTTGACGTGGCCAGCGTTCATCGGTTTTTTCATCGTCGCCTGCAATCAGGCAGATTTCGTTCTGATCGCCACCAAAAGTCCCGGTATCGGGCGCAACATCGTTGGCCAGAATCCAGTCACAGCCCTTGCGCACCCGTTTGGCGCGCGCATGCTCGGCAACATTTTGCGTTTCGGCCGCAAAACCGATCACAAGGGCCGGGCGGGTGGGGCCGGGCGCACTGATGGTTGCCAGAATATCAGGATTTTCCAAAAGCTTCAGATCAGCGATCACGCCTGATCCGTCTTTTTTCATCTTCTGATCCGCCGCATCTGCGGCACGCCAATCGGCAACAGCGGCAGCAAAAACCGCAATATCAGCCGGAAGCGCATTTGTCACCGCCGCCAACATGTCGCGTGCGGTTTCGACCCGCACCACTTTCACCCCAACTGGATCGGGAAGTGAAACCGGGCCGGACACCAATGTGACATCCGCCCCCGCCTGCGCCAGACTTTCGGCAATCGCATGGCCCTGTTTGCCCGATGACCGGTTGGCGATATAGCGCACCGGGTCAATCGGCTCGTAGGTCGGGCCGCTGGTGACAATCGCCTTTTTGCCCAAAAGCGGCTTGGGTGCGTCAGCCGCTTCAAGGAAATCAAGCACGCTGGCAATGATTTCGGCCGGTTCAGCCAGACGACCGGACCCAAATTCGCCGCACGCCAGATCACCAGAAGACGGCCCAACGCGCAAGACACCCCGGCTTTCAAGGGTTGCGATATTGGCTTGTGTCGCCGGATGGTTCCACATTTCAACATTCATCGCCGGTGCAATCATTACCGGCCTATTGGTCGCTAGCAGGGCCGTGGTTGCCAGATCACCGGCCTGTCCGGTGGCCATTTTTGCCAGAATATCCGCACTTGCCGGGGCGACCAGAACAAGGTCCGCCTCACGCGACAATCGGATATGGCCCATTTCGGCCTCATCGGTCAGGGAAAACAAATCCTGATAGACCTTGTTTTCCGTCAGTGCTGCAACCGACAACGGGGTGACAAACTGCGCACCACCGTTGGTCAGGACCGCGCGAATGTTAATATCGCGGTCACGCAACCGACGGATCACCTCAAGAACCTTATAGGCAGCAATGCCGCCCGAGATGATCAGAAGGATATTCTTTCCTGTGAGAGCACGTGGCACTGTGGTTACCAACTATTTACGGTTAAGAAGTGTGGTTAACCTACATTGTCGCATGATCACGTGCAAGCACCCAAAAAACGCAATAAAAAACGCCGCAAATCCCTTGGAATCTGCGGCGTTAAAATGGTGCGTTCGTGATGATCGCCTTTAAGGGACGGTATAAAGCATCCCGAACCACTGCCACCGTGATTGTGCGCCAAGGGCGGTGCAATTGATCCGCCAGCGACCAGACGCCACCGGGCCATCCATGCGAATTTCAATCCGCTCATCGCCAAGGCGGCTCATGGTTGCCTGCCCATCAGACGGATAGCATGACACGTTCGGCGCAGGCTCCTTTAACGTAAAGCCAAAGGCCGGCGGGTTTCGTGTCAGGGTATAGTCGCCCGGTGTCACGTCGCTCACCCGCAACGGCAGCGAATTTGCCGCCAAGCTAAAGCGTTCCATCGCACCATAATGCTCGTTAAGGGCAAAACGCGGCAGATACATGAAATCTGACTCGTCGCTCATTGCACCACTTTGCTGACCAAACGCGGACTTGTACCCGGCGTCCGTGACCGCCTTGATCACGTCATCATTTGCCTCGCCGTAAGGATAAGCAAAGATTTCCGGGACAAAGCCGAGTTCTTCTTTAAATCGTTCTGCCGAATGGGCAAGTTCGGCTTTGACTTCATCAATCGGAAGGTCGGGCAGGTGGGAATGATGCTGGCTATGCCCGCCAATTGTCACCCCGTCGCGCACCATTTCGCGCACCATGTCCCAGGTCATATAATTGGAATAACCTGCGTCGATCTGCTCGCTTGAAACAAACACGGTAAATGGCATGTTGTTTTTACGAAAAACCGGCCATGCCAGCTCATAGACAGAACGATAGGCATCATCAATCGTGATCCCGATTGTCCGGTCGGGCAATCCGCCGCCGCCTTGAAGTGCGGCCACAATCTCGGGCACGCCCAGCACGGTGTAATTACCGTTGGTCAGTTCCTTGATCTGGGCATCGAACTGCTCGGTGGTGATGTTGGTCGACGGGTAATCATTTTCGCCAAAGCGATGATACATGAAAACCACGGCCGATTTCGCATCCCCGGTCGGTGTTCTGGCCGCCATTGCGTCATTGGTCGTTGTCGCCGCGGCATCATTTACATCGGCATTCGCCTGATCGGTGGTCACGGTGTCGGTTGGTACCGACTCCGTGCTAGAATTTGTTGTCTGATCGTCAGCTGATTGCGCCAGTACATGACCGGCACCAAATGTCAGTCCGACGGCGAATGAAAGACCAACTACCACACTGCGCAGCATGGACATGGAAGTCATCCGTGTCGACGCGGTGGCCAATGCGTGCCCTTTGGCGTCAAATGTCATTTCTATTTCCAGTATTCTGCGAACCACTCCTCGTGGCGGACACCTGGTTCATGGCACCTCGCCCCAACATTGTGACCTCCGGCCACAGGAAGCGTCCCGTTTTTCGAGATCATCTTTCATATGAAAATACCAGTGAACCACTTGTTTTTCCACATTTCATATGGATAGGGCATGCACGGTTGCGAATTGTCCCTGTATGCTTAACTTTATGAAAGAGTCCTAACCCCCATCCAAATTGAGAGGTTCCATGCTTGATTCCACTGCACTTGATCTTCTGTTTCACGGCGCGCGCACCCATACCCAATGGCTGGACCGCGATGTTGATACCGACCTTCTCAAACAGGCGTGGGATCTGGCCGTGATGGGACCAACCAGTGCCAATTGCGAACCGATGCGGATCAGTTTTGTAAAATCCCCCGACGCCAAGGCACGGCTTAAACCCTGCCTTGCTGCCGGTAATGTTGATAAAACCATGGCCGCACCGGTCACCGCCATCATTGCCCATGACATGGAATTTTATGAAAAACTGCCCGATCTGTTCCCCCATACCGATGCCCGGTCATGGTTTGCCGGAAAGGATGACGCGATTAAAACAACGGCGTTTCGCAATGGTTCGCTTCAGGCAGGCTATTTCATTCTGGCTCTGCGTGGTCTTGGGCTTGATTGCGGCCCCATGTCGGGCTTTGACAATGCAAAACTGGATACGGAATTTTTTGCCAATACCCCGGTTAAAAGCAATTTCCTGATCAATATCGGTTACGGCGATGCAGCCAAACTGCATGAGCGCAGCCCGCGTCTAAGCTTCGATCAGGGTGCTCGTATCCTTTAAGGACACAGCGACACGTCACATAGCGCAATCGTTGCCATCCGTTCCTGCGTCTGCGGTCTTTTTTCAGGATCGCAGACGTTTTTTTTCAATTGCTTCATGACCTTGAAAACTGTCATCAAACTTTTATTTGATCTTTACCAGCGTATAACCATTTTAGGTCCACTTTTAGACCTGCGTACAGTAACAGGTCATCATACCTTCTCAACAGGAGCGTCAATTGGGTTTTAGCCAATTGTTACTTACGGCTTTGGCCGTTGCCTTTCCAGCAGGCATTGTATTCGTCGTCCTTGCGGCGATGGAACTGCTTGGCTGGGGCACGGCGGTCGTCGCCGCGACGCTTTCCTGGTTGGGAATTGCTGCGATACTGCGCATCTATTTTGGCGATTTGCGCCGGGTTGCGCGCTACGCCACCGATCTGCGCGACCGGTTCCGGGGAACACCGCCACAGCATCTTTCCTTTAGCGCGGCGTCTGAACTCTCATCGCTTTATACCCAGATCGCCAGTGCGTTTCGCGAACGTATTTCACATCTGGAAACCCAGACCAGCACCGATGCCGAAATCCTTGATCACCTGCCCAATCCGGTGGTGATGGTCAACCGGCACCGGGTTGTCACCGGGTTCAATCAGGCTGCACGGGGATTGTTTCACAACCTTGAAACAGGGCGCGATCTGACGCGTTTTATCCGTGATCCGATCCTTCTGGACGCGTTTGATGATGTCGCCAACGAACGCGAAACCATGAAACATGCCGAGTTCATTCTCGCCAGCGATGCGCACCGTCATTTTGATGTGCTGACCGCACGCCTGCCCGCGGCAACCGGCGACCGAAACTTTGTTCTCAGCTTTTCCGATCTGACCGAGCTTCGCAAACTTGAACAGATGCGTGCCGATTTCGCCACCGATGCCGGTCATGAACTGCGCACCCCGCTTTCGGTACTGCTGGGCTTTATCGAAACGCTTGAAGGTCCGGCCAAAGATGATCCGGATGCGCTGGCACAATTCCTGCCGGTGATGCGCGATCAGGGACTGCGCATGCAGCATCTGATCGAAGACTTGCTGTCGCTGGCGCGGATTGAGTTGAACGAACATACCCCGCCGTCCGAGGATTGCGACGTTGGTAAAATCATTGGCAAGGTTGCTGAAACCTTGGCGATGAAGGCCGATGCCAAGGGCATGAAGATCCGCGTTGATCATGCGCTTGATAACACCGAAATCGTTGGCGACGAAAAGGAACTGACACAGGTGTTTATCAATCTGGTCGAAAACGCCATCAAATACGGTCATCCCGATACCGATGTCGAAGTTTCGATTACCTTGGCCAAAACGCCCCCCGGTGCGCTGGCCCGGTTCCGCCATGACCGTATCATGGCCGTCGCCATCCGCGACCATTCCGACGGCATCGCACGCGAACACCTGCCGCGCCTGACCGAACGGTTTTACCGGGTTGATACCGCTCGCTCACGCGCCGTTGGCGGAACGGGCCTTGGTCTGGCCATTGTTAAACATCTGGTACAACGCCACCGCGGCACCATGATCATCGACAGCGAACAGGGCGTTGGGTCGATCTTTACCGTCTATCTGCCCGCCAAGGCCGACAACAATATCCGCAAATTGCACAGCGCCTGACCCGTTCAGACAAAAAGGCCAGCACCGAAATGCTGGCCTTTTGGCAATCTGCGTCGAAGATATCGTTTCGGTTACAGAATAAATTTCGAAAGATCGGTATCTTTCGACAGCTCTTCGACCTGCTCACGAACATAGGCGCCATCGACTTTGAACGTCTCGCCCGCCCGGTCGGTTGCGGTAAAGCTGATGTCATCCAACAGCTTTTCCAGAACCGTATGCAGACGACGTGCGCCGATATTTTCGACCGCCTCATTCACACTGGCTGAAATGCGGGCAATTTCATCAATCGCATCATCGCTAAAGTCCAATGTGACATCTTCGGTCTTCATCAATGCAATATACTGCTTGATCAGGGAAGCTTCCGGCTCCATCAGAATGCGGCGGAAATCGCCTTCGGTAAGCGCTTTGAGCTCCACCCGGATCGGCAAACGGCCCTGCAATTCCGGCAGAAGGTCCGATGGTTTGGCCAGATGGAACGCGCCCGAACAGATAAACAGGATATGGTCAGTTTTGACCGTGCCGTGTTTGGTTGAAACGTTGGTTCCTTCGATCAGCGGCAGCAAATCACGTTGCACCCCTTCGCGCGATACATCGCCGCCACGTTCCGACCGCGCGGTGATTTTATCGATCTCGTCGAGGAACACGATGCCGTTCTGCTCGACATTATCAATCGCCTCGGCAGTAACCTTGTCATTATCAAGCAGCTTGTCGCCTTCTTCATCAATCAGGCGCTCAAAGGCTTCTGTGACAGTCATGCGTTTGGGCTTGGTATTGCCGCCAAAGGCTTTACCGAACATGTCATTTAAGTTCATCATGCCCATCTGGGCACCGGGCATGCCCGGAATATCGATGGTCGGCATCGAGGACGAACTGCTTTCCTGAACGTTGATTTCGATTTCCTTGTCCTGCAACTCGCCTTCACGCAGCATCTTGCGGAATTTCTGGCGAGTATCAGCCGATGCGTTTTCCCCTACCAGCCCATCAAGAATACGTTCCTCGGCCTGCATTTCAGCCTTGGCCCGGACCTTTTTGCGCATGGCCTCACGGGTCAGATCAAGCGACACCTCGACCAGATCACGCACGATCTGTTCAACATCACGCCCGACATAGCCGACTTCGGTGAATTTGGTGGCTTCGATCTTGATGAACGGCGCATCGGCAAGCTTTGCCAGACGGCGCGCAATTTCGGTTTTACCCACCCCGGTCGGGCCGATCATCAGGATGTTTTTGGGCAGAACTTCATTGCGCATGGTGTCGTCAAGCTGCTGACGACGCCAGCGATTGCGCATCGCAATGGCAACCGCGCGTTTGGCTTCTTTCTGACCGATAATGTGGCGATCCAGTTCGGAAACCGTCTCGCGCGGGCTGTAATTCTGGGTCATTTTGGTGTTCCGTTTTGTTATTGCGACGGATGCGTGATCAGGGCCCGAAACGGCACCCTGCCTATTTCGCATCCTCGATTTTTTCGAGCGTGACGCTGCCATTGGTATAGACGCAAATCTCACCGGCAATCTTCATGGCTTTGCGGGCGATTTCCTCGGCTGTCATGTCCTGATCCATCAGGGCACGGGCGGCAGACAAGGCATAATTTCCACCCGATCCGATGGCGATAATGCCGTCTTCAGGTTCCAGAACATCACCCTGACCAGTCAAAACCAGCGAAATGTCGCGATCAGCAACCGCCATCATGGCTTCAAGCTTGCGCAAATAGCGATCTGTGCGCCAATCCTTGGCCAGTTCAACACAGGCACGCATGGTTTGGCCCGGATGACGGTCCAGTTTGGCTTCAAGACGCTCAAGCAGGGTAAAGGCATCTGCCGTCGCCCCGGCGAAACCGACAATGATGTCACCTTTCTGGCCGATCCGGCGGACCTTGCGGGCATTGCCCTTGATCACGGTCTGGCCCAGCGACACCTGACCGTCACCAGCCACCACGACTTCATTCCCCTTGCGCACAGACAGGATCGTCGTGCCGTGCCAGCTTTGTTGTTCGCTCATGAATTATCCTTGAATATCATCCAATGCTTCGACCAAGAGTTAGCACGCACAACCGCCCGGTCAAGGGCCAAGGCCGATCATAGGGTTTTGTCGAATGGCAAATACTGTTTCAACGCCAAGACCCATAAAAAATTCAAAGCACATGCAGCCAACTTGCTTTACCCTTTACCCATAAAAGAATTTCAAAGAACCCAAGGACCAAACCCCATGAGCAGCACCGATCTGACCCAAACCCATCTTGGCAAATGCATCCTCGCCGGACAGGGCAAAATCAAAGCTGATCTGGTCCTGCGCAACATCGGGTTGCTCGATGTCATCACCGGTAACGTCACTGTGACCGACATCGCAATTGTCGGCGACCGCATCGTCGGTACCCATGACAGTTATGCTGGCGAGACCGAGATCGACTGCACCGGAAAATTCGCCGTTCCGGGCTTTATCGATACCCATCTGCATATCGAAAGCTCATTGGTCACCCCGCTTGAATTTGATCGCTGTGTCTTGCCCCACGGTGTGACCACGGTTCTGTGTGACCCGCACGAAATCGCCAATGTTCTGGGGGCAGACGGGATTAAGTACTTCCTTGAATGTGCTGAACAGTCGGTGATGGACATCCGGGTCAACCTGTCATCCTGCGTTCCGGCCACCGCCTTTGAAACTGCAGGCGCACGGCTTGAAATCGAAGACCTGTTGCCGTTTCGCGACCACCCCAAGGTCGTCGGTCTGGCGGAAATGATGAATTACCCCGGTGTGCTCAACCTTGATCCGGGCATCATGGCCAAGCTCGAAGCGTTTCAGGATGGGCATATTGACGGCCATGCGCCGCTGGTGCGCGGTCTTAATTTGAACGGCTATATGGCCGCTGGCATTCGCACCGACCATGAAGCCACCTCAGCTGACGAAGCCCGTGAAAAACTCGCCAAGGGCATGGCAATCCTGATCCGTGAAGGGTCCGTCTCCAAGGACCTCGAAGCACTGGCTGAGATTTTGGACGAAAACAGCTCAAGCTTCGTCGCCCTGTGCACCGATGACCGCAATCCGCTTGATATCGGCGAAGAAGGCCATCTTGATAGTCTGGTGCGCCGCCTGATCGGGCATCTGAAAGCCCGCAATTGCCCGATCCATCATGCCTATCGCGCGGCATCCCATTCCGCCGCGCGCATTTTTGGTCTGCGCGATCGCGGTTTGATCGGGCCGGGCTGGCGGGCCGATATCGCCATTCTCAATGATCTTGATACCTGCGATGTTAGCGCTGTCATCGCCGCGGGCCGCCTCGTCACCAACGATCTGTTTGCCAAGCGCAAAACCATAGACCCAGTCGGCCTGTCATCAATGAAGGCCACCCCGGTCGATGCCTCTGCCTTTGCCTGCGACCCCAAACCGGGCCAAAACCAGACCCCGGTGATTAAAGTCAAACCGGGCTTGATCCTGACCTTCCGCGACGAAGCCACCCTTGAAATTGGCGAAAATGGCCTCAAACCCGATCTGGATAACGATGTGATCAAGGTTGCTGTCGTCGAACGCCACGGCATCAATGGCAATATTGGCAGAAGTTTCGTGCGCGGCTTTGGCCTTAAACGCGGCGCGATTGCCTCCTCGGTCGGGCATGACAGCCACAACATCACTGTGGTCGGTGCAAATGATGCTGACATGGCGGCTGCGGTCAATCGCCTGATTGAAATGGGCGGCGGCTTTGCCGTTGCCGATAACGGCAAAGTCACGGCTGAACTGCCGTTGCCGGTCGCAGGCCTGATGAGCCTCGAGCCGTTTGAGACGGTTGAAAAAGACCTGATTACGCTGCGCGCCGCAGCAAAGGATCTGGGATGCGTTTTGCCCGAACCGTTCCTTCAGGTCGCGTTCCTGGCCCTTCCGGTCATTCCGCACCTGAAAATGACCGATCGCGGCCTATTTGATGTCGATAAGTTTGATTTTGTTTGAAAATATGTGGGGCCGAAACAGTTCTCGGCCCCACATATTTTAATTACTGCTCACGACTAAGCGGAGCTTCGGTTTCTTTGGTTCGCCAGGTTCAACCAACCCATGCATCCTTGCGAATTCTGCAGGAAGAGTCTTAAAAGCTTCCGCAAGTTCCTCAAGCGAGTACCCCAAGCTCTGCATATGCATTTCAATCAAATCCGCACGCAGTCTAGGCATACTAAACTCTATATCAAAATCTTCCGGTTCACGCGTACGATAACCATAGAAGCTCATCTTTTTCCAAAGTGAGACAGCCTCATCACCGGTCAAGGTTCCTAAACTTTTGCCTCTGTAAATCAAAGCAGACATGGCTGCTCCCCACTTCTGCTTGAGCGAGCCAAGGTATGGTAAGGTTAGCTTCTTTCTCAAATCTGGCAGAATTCCTGAGCGGGGCATCAAAAGCTCTGCAGCAAATTCATTTGCCTCTTTTTCCATTTCTTCTGAAGGATATGGATGCAAAATCACATGTCCATATTCATGGGCGAGACTAAACCGCAGACGATCAGCAGGACGGTTATTATTAAGTAAGATTACCGGTTGCATACCCACAGGACGTAACGTCATCCCATCAATATCAGCATCACCAAAATCGCTCAGGACAACAATTACACCCGTAGCCTCAACGTATTTGGCAAGCTCCATAATCGGTCCTGAACCAAGCTGCCAAGATTGACGTACTTTCTCTGCGGCTTCGGACGCACAACTGACCGCCTCGGCGAAATCTCCTGCACCGTTTCGATCACCTACGATCTCGAACTGCAGGAGTTTAAATTGCGGCTCAAGTTCAATTGCATCCAACATACGGCGCAGTTGCATAACATAATGGTTAGCCATTGCGACAACTGCGTCTTGATCCTTTACGGAAACAGAAGCTTTCTTTCTAAAAGCGGCACCATGTAAGCTAATTGGGCGACGATAGAGCGGCTCCTGCTCAAAGAAAAATGCGGTTGGGAATCCCAAAACACGCGCTATCGATTGGATTTCCTCCATTGACAGCGCGTCTCTTGTGCCATTTTCAATACGTGAAATCGCAGCTTGCGGTACACGTGCTTCATTGGCCAACTCGGTTTGGGTTATTCGCCTTCTCTTACGAGCTAGGAGCAGCATTCCTCCGTTTATTTGCTTTACGGGCATGTGTATTAGCCTCTCCCAAGGCGTGTTCTCTAATCCTTAAGGCAGCACCAACTTCTGGCAAAATTTGCGGCTGGATAGGTGCAGCTTTCCTGACATCAATTTCATCTGGTTTAAACAACTGAATGCTTCGGCGGTCAACACCATCTGAAAACACTAAATGCAAGCGCTCAACTGCGGTGCTAATGCCGTTCAAATGATAAGCAAGAAAGAGCAGCACTTTTTGTGGGGCAATAACATCAAAACCATCGAACCTCGGTTCATCCGTAACATCCTCTGACGCATATTGGTGTGTCTTTTTGCGAGTACCGCCTCGCGGACCAGCAAAGTGCAACTCCAAACACACTGAGTGCTCTTGACCTCCGACTTGGACCTTCGTCTCAATCTTGTTGCCTGGACCGACAACATCTTTGATCAAATTGAAGCCATCAAGCCCGAGCCCAGAGGCATCGAACGCACTCGGTAAAGCCGAATGAAGTGCATTGCCAACTGCAGCTCGATCATCGAGATCAAAATGTTCAGTTTGAGCCAATCCTCGCAATGTGCCCTTAAACTGCTCAACCAAACTCCAGAGCGGTACTTCAAGGCTTTCTGCAAGAATTCTAAGCGTGCTTTGTCGATCCACTACATCACCTAACACCATTAAATTCTGTACTGCGATTATTAACAAATAACTTAAGAATAAAAATATGTCAAATTTTATTCAAAAAATATTCAAAGGGTGGATATTGCTTCGTCACCCGAACAGGTCCAACACTCATCGTCCCTGATCTTGGAGAAAATAGACAACTTCCTAAAGCTGGTATTTACGCCACTTTATTGCTACATACGTCCCAACATATGCATCAATATCTGCAGGAAAGGAGCTTTGCATGCGCAAGGCCCGCGTTGAGCGTAATACAAACGAAACCCAGATCACGGTTGAGCTGAACCTTGACGGTACCGGCGTTTATGACGTCGAAACTGGCGTTGGCTTCCTTGATCACATGCTCGAACAGCTTTCACGCCACAGCCTGATGGACCTTAAGGTCCGGGCCAAGGGCGACCTGCATATTGATTTCCATCACACCACCGAAGATGCCGGGATCGCAATCGGCGAAGCCTTTGCCAAGGCACTTGGCGACAAAAAGGGCATCAACCGGTATGGCAGCTGCCTGTTGCCGATGGATGAGGCGCTGACCCGTGTCGCGCTTGATATTTCAAGCCGCCCGTATCTGATCTGGAATGTCGATTTTAACCGCGACAAGATCGGCGATATGGATACCGAGCTGTTCCGCGAATGGTTCCAGGGCTTTGCCCAGGCCGGCGGCATTACGCTGCATGTCGAGAACCTGTATGGCGAGAACAACCACCATATCATCGAAAGTGCCTTTAAGGCGCTGGCACGGTCGCTGCGTGTGGCGATTGAAATTGATCCGCGCAAATCCGATGCCATTCCGTCGACCAAGGGCACACTTGGTGGATCACTTTGATCTGACGTGATCTGATCACATAAAGATCGGGAGTATACCGGTGGGACATTGGTGCCACCGGGACCAGAAAATCGGTTTTCGATGCAGGTTTACACAGTCCATATCCATCCCGGCGATGCCGACCCGATGGAAAACGCCATCCTGATCCGCGAAGGGTTCAATTTCTGGGCCTTTCTGCTGTCGGGACTTTGGGCGTTGTATCATCGCCTTTGGCTTGGCTTTTTCGCAATTGTCGCGGTGTCGTTGGCGTCCGGCCTCTTGGTCCGGCTGTTTAACGGCGGGCCGGAAATGGACTTTGCGCTGGCCCTTCTGACCGGCATCGGCTTTGGCCTGATTGGCAATGACCTTAAGCGCCGCAAGCTTGCCGCCAAGGGCTGGAAAATGGTCGATATCGTGGCCGGTAAAACCTACTCTGATGCCGAATATCGCTGCTTTGCCAATCTTGGCAGCCAACGGATCAGAACAGCCCACCTTGGCACCACGCAATTGGCATCACCGCCGCAAACTGTTGTCTCCACCCCCTCAACCGGGAGCCCTTCCTACCCATGAGTGTTGCGATTATTGATTACGGCTCAGGCAATTTGCGTTCGGCTGCCAAGGCATTTGAGCGCGCCGCCCGTGAAACCGGATTTTCCGACGATATCATTGTCACCAATGACCCCGAAAAAGTCCGCAGCGCCAGCCATATCGTGCTTCCGGGTGTTGGCGCCTATGCCGACTGCCGGGCCGGGCTTGATGCGGTGACCGGCATGGTCGATGTGCTGAGCGAACAGGTGATTAAGGGCGGCAAGCCGTTCTTTGGCATCTGTGTTGGCATGCAGTTGATGTCGTCTGTCGGGCGCGAATTTGTCACCACCGATGGCCTTGACTGGATCAAGGGCGAAGTGGTTGCGATTGAGCCAAACGACCCGACCCTTAAAATCCCGCATATGGGCTGGAACGAGCTGGTGCTTGATCCGGCGGGCAAGGCACACCCGGTGATGAACGGCATTTCCGATGGCGATCATGCCTATTTCGTGCACAGCTATCACATGCATGTCGCCAACCCGGCCGAACGGCTGGCATCGGTATCTTATGGCGGCGACCTGACCGCAATGATTGGACGTGACAATATGGTCGGCACCCAGTTCCACCCGGAAAAAAGCCAGCAAACCGGGCTTACTATCATTGGGAATTTCCTGGGATGGAAACCATGATCGCACCAAGTGATACCATTCAGGATGGCGTCATGGCCGAACATGTCACCCAGCTTTCGGCGGGGGATCTGTCCGACATCGTTGATGCCTGCACGCAAGCAATCGTTGAAGGCGGCGGCTTTGGCTGGCTCACCCCACCAGATCGCCCGGATATGGAAAAATACTGGCGTGGCGTTTTGCTGATGCCCGGGCGCAACTTGTTTGTTTCGCGCGTTGATGGCGTGATTTCCGGCGCGGCACAACTGATCGAAACCCCGGCCAACCTCGAAGCACAACGCCATTCTGCCCAGATTTCCGGCCATTTCGTTGCCCCATGGGCACGCGGGCGCGGCAATGGTAAGGCGATTGTGCGCGGCATCGAATATTTCGCCCGCGAAGCAGGCTATAGTGTGCTGAAACTTGACCTTCGCGAAACCCAGACTGCCGCCATCGCACTTTATAATGGGCTGGGATACGTCCGTTGGGGGATCAATCCCTATTACGCGATGATCGACGGCAAGATGGTCGAAGGCTATTACTACACCAAGAAAATACAGGACACCGAGCAGTGAATCTTTATCCCGCAATTGACCTCAAAGACGGTGCCTGTGTTCGCCTTTTGCGCGGCGACATGGACAACGCGACCGTGTTTAACGATAACCCCGGTGCACAGGCCGGTGAATTTGTCGCCGCCGGGTGTCACTGGGTCCATATTGTTGATCTGAACGGCGCCTTTGCCGGGGAGCCGGTCAATGGCGCAGCAGTTGATTCGATCTTGGCCGCCGTTGATGGCAAAGCCCAAACCCAGTTGGGTGGGGGTATCCGCACCATGGAAACCGTTGATTACTGGCTGAACAAGGGCATTACCCGCGTTATCCTTGGCACCGTGGCGCTCCGCAATCCTGATTTCGTCAAGCAAGCCTGTGCCAAATGGCCGGGCCGGGTGGCTGTCGGCATTGATGCGCGCGATGGCTATGTCGCGGTCGAAGGCTGGGCTGAAACATCCGAAGTCACCGCCCTTGAACTGGCGCAAAAGTTTGAAGATTGCGGTGTTGCCGCCATCATCTTTACCGACATCGACCGCGATGGTGCGATGGGCGGCCCGAACATTGAGTCCACCGTGGCATTGGCATCGGCCATCTCGACCCCGGTGATTGTGTCGGGCGGGGTATCGTCGCTTGATGATTTGATTGCGGTCAAGGCCCATACCGATGCCGGTATTGATGGCGCGATTTCCGGACGTGCCCTTTATGATGGGCGCATTAACCTTACCGCGGCCATTGCGGCCTTGTCCTAACGATACACACAGGAAACCGACCATGCTGAAAACCCGTGTCATTCCCTGTCTTGATGTTAAGGACGGCCGCGTTGTCAAAGGTGTCAATTTCGTTGATCTGATTGATGCCGGCGATCCGGTCGAACAGGCGCGTATTTACGATGCCGAGGGTGCCGACGAGCTGTGCTTCCTTGATATCACCGCATCAAGTGACAACCGCGACACCATTTTTGACGTGGTCGCGCGCACCGCAGAAGCCTGCTTTATGCCCGTCACCGTCGGCGGCGGGGTACGGTCGCTTGACGATATTCGCAAATTGCTTCTGGCCGGGGCCGATAAAGTTTCGATCAATACAGCAGCGGTCAAAAACCCCGATTTCGTGCGCGAAGCGGCGCGCAAGTTCGGATCGCAATGCATTGTCGTTTCGATTGATGCCAAATCAACTGGCCCGGACAAATTTGAAATCTTTACCCATGGCGGGCGCGAACCAACCGGGATCGACGCCGTTTCGTTTGCAAAACAAATGACCGAATATGGCGCGGGCGAACTTCTGGTCACCTCGATGGACCGCGATGGCACCCAGTCGGGCTTTAACATTCCGCTGACCAAAACCATTGCCGATTCTGTCCATGTGCCGGTGATTGCATCGGGCGGGGTCGGGACCCTTGATCATATGGTCGAAGGGGTTCGTGACGCCCACGCATCGGCGGTTTTGGCCGCCTCGATCTTCCATTTTGGCACCTATCGCATCCGCGAGGTCAAAGACCACATGAAGGCGGCGGGCATCCCCGTGCGTGAGGAGTAGAAAATGCCAAACCCGCAAGATCAACACATCCTTGATGCGCTTTATGCCACCGTGGCCGCGCGCAAGGGTGCCGATCCCGACACCAGCTACACCGCCAAGCTGTTTGCCAAGGGCACGGCCAAAATTGCGCAGAAAGTCGGTGAAGAAGGCGTTGAAACCGTGATCGCCGCCTTGGCCGAAACCCCGGAAAAAGTCGCGTCCGAAAGTGCCGATCTTCTCTATCACCTGATGGTGCTCTGGGCCGATCAGGGTGTGAAACCGCAAGATGTCTGGAACATTCTGGCCGAACGTCAGGGCATCTCGGGTATTGCCGAGAAAGCCGCACGCGCCGACGACTAAACGTAGTCAACAGAACCCGTCATGCCCGCGCAGGCGGGCATCCACAGCCTACCGCACAATGGATTTCGGGCCGCCCGAAACGATGGGCATGGGAAAATGGTCGTACTTTCTGAAAATCCAAATTGCACCCAAAGCAAAGCCTGTTCAATATGGCAGCCATAACCCAAATCTAGCGATCAGGAGCCCCAAATGGCCGTCAAACCCTATGACCCGGAAAACATCTTTGCCAAAATCCTGCGCGGCGACATCCCGTGCAGCAAGGTCTTTGAAGACGACCATGTGCTGGCGTTCAACGACATCGCGCCACAGGCCCCAACCCATGTTCTGGTAATCCCCAAAGGCGCATACACGTCCTATGATGATTTTGCCACCAATGCATCGGATGCCGAAATCATCGCCTATACCCGCGCGATTGGTAAAATCTCGGCCGCGGCCGGTGTGGTTGAGGACGGCTACCGCCTGATTGCCAACACCCGCGAACACGGCCGCCAGGACGTCCCGCACCTGCATGTCCATATCCTTGGCGGCGAAAAATTACCCCTGATGCTGCCCAAAGCATAAACACCTGAAAAATCATGTAAAAGGCAGGGCACCGCTGCGCGACCCTGCCTTTTTTATCCCTGCAACAAAACGTATTTTCCAACCATGACCGCATCCACCCCGACAGCATCTGAAATCTTTGCTGCCCTGACCGGCGGCTGGACGCTTGAGCGCGATCTGGGGGATGTCGGCCGGTTTGTCGGGGATGTTACCTTCCATATGGCCGAGCCGGGTAAACCCAATGTCCTGCGCTATCGCGAGGAAGGGTTTCTGACGCGCACCGATGGTCAGCGGTTTGATGGCTACCGCGAATATGATTTCGTGCTACACAAAGACCCGGCCGCGATTGAGCTTCTGTTTCGCGACCCGATTGGATTTGGCAATCGCTATGTGATGCTGCACTTTGGCGAAGATGCCGACGAAGGACTTTGCGCACGCGACATTCATCCGTGCGGGGATGATTTTTATCATCACTGCATGATCTGGCTTGATGCCAATCATTTCGAAACAAAAATAAAAATCACAGGCCCGAAGAAAGACCATTTGCTGCACAGCATCTATCGCCGTAAATCTGGCACCTGATCTCGCAATAAATGCACCTATTCCCAATTGGTTAGGGCGATCCGAGGGCACCGGCCCCCATCGCAGCTTCGCGCAAGACCCAATCGCGAAAGGCCCTGACTTCTGGCCGGTCGGTCCGGTTTTCCGGCGTGATCAGGTAGTAGGCACCATCACTTTGCAAGGTCGCGTGACAGACGATTTCAAGCCCACCCTCGGCAAGCGGCCCTTCGATCAGGACACGCGGCAAAAGCGCCAAGCCCATGCCCGCCTTGGCGGCCTCAATCAGCATAAAGAAATGCTCAAACCCCGGTCCTGGCGCCCCGGTGATGGCAACCCGATGCGCCAATCCCCAATCGTGCCACGCCTTGGGCCGGGTGGTATGGACCAACCGTGGATGATCGGCAATCAGGGCTGTAAGGTCGTCTTTCCGATCCGGCGCGACATATCCCGGTTTGGCGACAACCACCTGAATTTCATCAAGAATCTTGTCGGATTTCAGCCCCGGCCACGTCCCATTGCCAAAATACAGCCCAACATCCAAAAGCCGACTGCCAAGTTCGGGACTGCGGTCAGGGGTGGCGAAATTAAGCGCCAGGGTTTCGATCACCGGGCGAATATCCGGATATTCGTTTTGAAAGCGGTTTAATCGCGGGATCAGCCATGCACTGGCAATGGTATGCAGCGCGCCGATCACCAATTTACGTTCCCCCGTCCCATGGGTGACCAGATCAAGGGTCGCGGCCTCAATCTCATCCAGCGCCCTTCGCAATGTCGGTAAATAGGCCCGTCCGGCGTCGCGCAAAGTAAGTTTCGGCCCATTACGATCAAACAGCGCCATGCCAAGGCTGGCTTCAAGGTTGGCAACCTGTTGGCTGACCGCCCCGGCTGTCACCGATAATTCATGCGCCGCCCGGGCAAAACTGCCCAACCGGGCAGCAGCCTCAAACGCGCGCAGCGCATTAAGTGGCGGGGTGGTCGGGCGCAGCGCCATAGCAATAGATTTCCTGATGCTAAATGCAGAACTTCTGATTTTACCGGCAGTATTATGCTGGTTTAGACTGGTTCAAACAACACAGCATTAGATAATCTTAGGAGAACCCCATGTCCTTACCCCCGTTCCATCTGGCCTTCCCGATCAAATCCATCGCCGACACCCGCGCATTTTACATTGATATACTGGGCTGTGACGAAGGTCGCTCGACCGAGGCGTGGATTGATTTTGATTTCTTTGGTCATCAGCTGTCCGCCCATGTCCGGTCTGAGGCCGGGCAAAACGCCGGGTCGGGCACGGTCGATGGCGATGCGGTACCAATCCCGCATTTTGGCGCGGTTCTGGAATGGGACGTCTGGCATGGTCTGGCCGAACGCCTGAAAAATGCCGGGGTGACATTCCTGCTGGAACCGAAAATCCGTTTTGCCGGTGAACCGGGCGAGCAGGGGACGTTTTTTGTTGAGGACCCGGCTGGAAATGGCGTGGAATTCAAGACATTCCGCGATCCGGCAATGATCTTTGCCCATTGATCGGGGCTTTAGGGGCAATCTCCCCACGTCCAAAGATTGACCAATGGCCTTCACTGCTGCCATCAATAGACGCGCCAGAAAATGCACAGGAACGCTTTGCGATCTGGCGCGTTTATACTGATGGACCCATAAACCGGCACCCTCATTTGTCACCGCATCAGGAGAAAGCCCTATGCCAACCAATACTGCCGCGCCCAATATCCTTATTTCCGCCGCGGGCGAAGACGCCGATTGGAAAAAGGCGCTGGTTGAACGGCTGCCTGATGCCAATATCGTCACGGGCGACGACAATTACGATCCCGCAACGATTGACTTTGCCCTGTTCTGGAAACAGCCACAGGGACTGATCAAAAACCTGACCAACCTTAAAGCGATCTTTTCGCTGGGGGCCGGGGTCGATCATGTTGTGTCATCGCCCAGCCTGCCGGAAAACATCCCGGTCATCCGGCTTGAAGATGCGGGGATGGCCGATCAGATGGTGCAATATCATCTGTATGCAGCCCTTCATTTCATGCGTGATTTTGATGTCTATAGCGCCCAGCAGGCCACAGCCATCTGGAAACAGCATGACGTCGCACGTATTTCAAAATGCCAGGTTGGTGTCATGGGGCTGGGCGCCCTGGGTGCGGCCGTTGCCACCGCGCTTTCCAACCTTGGCTTTACCGTTTCAGGTTGGAGCCGCTCGATGAAGGCGATCGAGGGCATCACCACCTTTGCCGGTGAGGATGCCTTTGACGAATTTCTGGGCGAGGCCGATATTCTGATCTGCCTTCTGCCGCGCACGCCTGAAACCGAAGGGTTGCTTAACAGCGAAACCCTGTCGCATCTGCCAAAGGGGGCTGCGATCATTAATGCCGCACGCGGTGCGATGATCAATGAGGCCGACTTGCTGCGTGCGATTGATACCGGGCATCTGCGCGGTGCGTTTTTGGATGTTGCCGTTACCGAACCGCTGCCCGAAAGTCACCCGTTCTGGGATCATCCGAAAATCCGTATCACCCCGCATATTGCCGCGGCCACCCGGGTTGAGGAATCGGCCGATCAGATTGCGCAAAACATTGATCGCATGGCACGTGGTGAAACGCCAACCGGCCTTGTCGATCGTCAAAGCGGCTACTAAACGCGCGGATAGATGAATTGACTTGCCGGGCGGTGTGCTTTCTGGGAAGAAACAGCACTCCGCCCGTTTTGTTTAATAGGACACCCCATGTCGGCCAAAACCTTTGTCGCCCTTCGTGTTGATTGCGATGCCCAGACGGCTTTTGACATGTTCACCAACGACATTGATCTTTGGTGGAAGCAAGGCCCGCGCAACCGGCTGATTGGCAATCGCCCCGGCGTCATGCAATTTGACGAACGCGATAATGGCACGCGGTTTTTACAGGAAGTCGATAAACGTCGCCCCGATTTCGTGGTCGAGGCGGGCAAAGTGATCCATTGGGACCCGGCCAAACGGCTGGCATTTGAATGGCGATGGCCAACAGCAGACCGCAAAGAGCCCGTCACCCATGTTGATATCCGCTTTGCGCAATCTGGTGACGCTACACGCCTGACCCTGACCCATAGCGGGCTTGAGGCATTATCCGCGGCCCACCCGGCGCGCAATGGCCTGAATGACAACCGATTCAAACCGATGATGACCCATTACTGGCAAGCCCATCTGGTTTCATTGCGAAACCGGATCAAACAGCTTTCCATCGATAAAGACCCGGCGTAATCTTTGTGGGTTAGATATCCGCCTCGGCCAGAATATTGGCCACCCAATCGACAAACACCCGCACTCTGACTGAAAGCTGACGGTTTTGCGGATACAGGATGCTGACCGGCATCGGGTCAGGCGGAAATTCGGGCAGGATATCCACCAACCGCCCGACTTTAAGGTCATCAGCAACCCGATAGCGCGGCACCTGAACCAAACCAAGCCCGGCATAGGCGCATGCCGCATAGCTATCCGCGCCGGTCACCGAAATGCTGGCCGGAAGCATGATCTGGCGCACCGTGCCATTGACTGTGAAATCAAGCGGGATCGGCTTGTCATCGGCCCCCGACAGGAAGCTCACCATCGTATGGCCTTGGGTTTTCAAGTCTTCAAGCGTTTCGGGCATGCCTGTGCGGGCGATATAGTCCGGGCTGGCAACAGTTGCCTCACGCAAGATGGCGAGCCGTCGCGCAATCATTGACGAATCTGACAATCCGCCACTGCGCACCACGCAATCAAACCCCTCATGCACCAGATCGACAAACCGGTCACCGTCACTAATCATCAGATCGATACAGGGATAGCGTTCCAGAAACTCCGGCAGACGCGGAATGATAAATTTGCGCGCCAGCGTGCCTTGTAAATTGACCCGCAAAAGCCCGCGCGGATCCGTCCGGCGAAAGATACCATCGGCTTCTTCAAGCTCGGCCAGAATATCGACACACCGCCGGTAATAGGCCTCGCCATCGAGTGTCGGCACCACGGTGCGCGTCGTACGGTCAAGCAACCGGGTCCGCAGACGCGCTTCAAGCCGCTGGATAGAATTGGTCATGGTCGCACGCGGGATCATCAAATCCCCTGCCGCCTTGGTAAAGCTTTTGCGCTCCACCACCCGGACGAAATTGCGCATTTCCTCAAACCGGTCCATCGCCATGTCTCATTGTTATCAAAATTCGAACAGTCAATTCGAATATAGCGCAATTATCCCAAATGTCATCTCGGTCATAGTGAGCCCATCGCGCTTACATGCACATACACCAAGGAGAAATTTCATGTCTGCCATGGAAAACAGAACCGCCATCATCACCGGCGCATCACGCGGCATTGGTGTCGCCCTTGCCAAACGATTGGCCGCAGATGGCTTTGCTGTCGTGATCAATTACGCCAATTCTGCCGCCGCTGCCGAAGAATTGGCCGAAAGCCTGAAATCCGACGGACGCAAGGCAATCGCGGTGAAGGCCGATATCGCCCGCCCCGATGCGGTCACCGCCCTGTTTGACAAAACCATTGCCGAATTTGGCGGGGTGGATGTCATTGTCAATAATGCTGGTGTGATGACCACACAGCCGATTGCCGAGATGGAGGATGCCACCTTTGATGCGATGATGGACATCAATGTCCGCGGCACATTCAACATGCTGCGCGAAGGGGCGAAACACCTGCGCGATCATGGCCGGGTGATCAATTTTTCGACAACGGCCCTTCATCTGAAATTGCCGGGCTATGCGGTCTATAACGCCACCAAGGCGGCGGTTGAGGCCATGACAGCGGTCTATGCCAAGGAACTGCGCGGCCGTCAGATCACGGTCAATGCCGTGGCCCCGGGCCCGGTTGCAACCGAACTGTTCATGAATGGCAAAACCGATGAGCAAATCGCCCAGTTTTCCAAAATGCCACCGCTTGAACGTCTGGGGCAGCCCGACGATATCGCCGGGGTGGTTTCCTTCCTGGCTGGGACGGACTCTGGCTGGGTTGATGGCCAAACCCTGCGCGCCAATGGTGGGTTGGCGTAACCCAAACATCGCCCACTCCTGAAACCGGTCTGGCATCAGGCTATCGCAGGTGATTTCCCCCACCCCCGCACCTGCGTTTGGTCTGATGCCCGATTTGGTGGAATGCTGGGCCGTTATGATGCCGCCGCGTGGTTTCACCGGCGGCATCATTGCTGTTTTGACCAAGCCCCGATCGCGAAAAACGATATCAAATATCCTGTTGTATCTGTCCATTGACCGGGTTTTGCAGCATGATGGCCCGCAAACACCCACACCAAACGCCACCACCCAAGAGAACCCCGATGATCAACAGCCCCACGCCGACCGAAATCACTTTCCGACCGGCCACCCGCGATGATCTGCCCGCCATCGTTGCCCTACTGGCCGATGACGAAAAGGGCAAAACCCGCGAAGAATGCACCGATCCTTTGCCCGATGCCTATTACGCCGCCTTTGACGCCATGACATCGCAATCGACCGCAGCCCTGCCCAATCAGTATCTTCTGGCCTGCCAAGGCGATGATATTGTCGGATGTCTGCAGTTAACCCTGATTGCCGGATTGTCACGCCGCGGGCAATTGCGTGCCCAGATCGAAGGGGTGCGGGTATCAAGCCGCCATCGCGGCCAAAAAATCGGTGAAAAGCTGATTTTAGAATCTATTTCGATATCGAAATTACTTGGCGCTGTCCTGATACAGTTCACCACCGATAAAACCCGCAAGGATGCCCATCGGTTTTATGAACGGCTTGGCTTTGTTGCCAGCCACGAAGGCATGAAAATGGCGCTCGACCCGGTCTCATCATAAAAATATCATCGTAAAATCGGCCGGTTTTGCCTTTGTCCAACCATGTTGTTGGTCAAATCTGGTAGTCTGACCATGACGATCTTGGCAAAACACACAGACGGAGGTTCACCATGAATTTATCCGACTTGCAGGAAATGGCCCGTAATCGCGGATTTTCCCATGTTTTCAGTGCATCGGGCGCCCTTGTGACATGTGACGGGAAACAGGCGAAGTATCATGCCGATGACCTGACCATCATCGATTCCAGATCCGTCGATGCCGGTACAGATCCCGGCGATGATGCCACCCTTTACATGATCGAGGCCAATGACGGCACACGCGGCATGCTGATTGTCCCTGACAGCTTTCATACCGATGCCGACAAGGCGGATCTGATCGATCATTTACGGCGCAAGCATTCCTGATTTCTGGAACAAGTTGTCTGGTCCGGCGTTTTCCCTATATCGAGCAAATTGCGTTTCAGGAGGACCAAATGACCTTGGCTGATCTTCAGGCAAATGCCAAAGAACACGGTTTCGAACATCATTTCATGTGTGAAGACGATGGTGCACGCAGCGACGGCACCGGCCATCTTTATCAGCCTCATGAATTACGTCTGGTGCATTCCACCAGCACCGACAACGGCACCGATCCCGGCGATGACGCCACCCTTTACATGATCGAGGCCAATGACGGCACCAAAGGGGTAATGATCATCCCCAACAGCTTCCACGCCGATCCGCAAGAAGCCCGTTTGATTGATGTTCTGCGTAAAAATCGACAGGAAAACGCCTCGTAACCTTTAGAATTGGTCACAAGGCTCACGATCTTGTGTCACCGCGACAGCGTGCAATTTCGCAAAATGAACACAAATAAACACCTGTCGCGACATAAAAGGTCAATAGCTTAGACTAACCATAAACACACCGTATCGAGGCAGACACGCACATGTCGGATCTTTTGCCGTTTTTTCGGGCCTGGGTAACCGATCCCAGACGGGTTTCGGCCATTTCGCCATCCAGCCCCGCACTGGCGCAGTTGATCACATCCGAAGTCGTCCCCGGTCAAGGCCCGGTTCTTGAACTGGGGCCGGGCACCGGGGTCTTTACCCGTGAACTGCTTAAACGCGGACTACTCGAAAATGATCTGACCCTGATCGAAGCGGGACCGTATTTTTCCCGTCTGTTGTCAGACCGTCATCCCGATGCGCGCATCTTACAAATGGATGCCACCCGGCTGGCAAAGGCCGGCCTTTATGCCCCTAGCACGCTTGCCACCGTTATTAGCGGCCTGCCGCTTTTGTCGATGAAACCGCGCCAGATCATGGGAATCCTGACCGGCACTTTTGGCTATTTGCGCGATGATGGTGCGTTTTACCAGTTCACTTATGGCCCGCGCTGTCCCGTCCCCTCGGCCATTCTCGGCCGTCTTGGTTTGCGCGCCACGCGCATTGGAACCACCGTGCGCAACATGCCGCCCTCATCAGTTTACAAGATTGAACGGCTTCAGCGCGCCCGCGCCTTGCAATCTGCATAAGCGTTATATTTCAATTACTTAACAATCAAAAATGCCCCAGAACCCAACGGGTTTAACATCGGGTGGCGCATTTTGCGCGCATATCACCCTTGACAGAGCTTCTTCTGATATAGATAGTTCGGTAACTGAACGAATTAAATAAACCAAACAATAATCAGATCAATCAGGAGAGGTCGGTGAGCGAATCCTTGCGCATTTCCCGGAAGTTTTCCCAACGTGCCGTGATGGAGGTCATCGTCCAGAATGGCCCGATTTCACGCGCATCCATCGCCAAACAAACCGGGCTTTCCAAACAAACGATTTCGGAAATCGTCCGTCAGCTTGAAGAAGCCGGCTGGGTACAGGAGACCGGGCGCACCACCGGCCATGTCGGACGCACTGCCGTTACCTATGAATTGATCCCCGATGCCGCCTTTATCGCCGCTGTGGACCTTGGCGGGACAAAGGTTCAGGTCGCCATTGCCGATCTCGCCTGTCAGGTTTTTGCCGAACAAGTCGCCCCAACCGATCCGCGTGGAGGCCAGCATCTGATTGATCAGATTACCGAGCTATGCTGGCAGGCCGCCGATTCCCAGAAGATCGATCGCAACCGCATTCGCCTTGCGGTCATTGGCGTGCCAGGTGCCCCCGACCCCAAGAGTGGCAAGGTGTTGCTCGCCCCCAATATTGCCGGATTTGAGGACATGGATGTCTTTAGCGCCTTTGAAAAGGCGTTCGGCTTTGATGTCATGCTTGAAAATGACGTCAATCTGGCGGTTCTTGGTGAAAACTGGCTCGGCGAAGGTCAAGGGATTGATAACCTGGCCTTTATCGCGCTTGGCACCGGTATTGGCAGTGGCCTGATGGTCAACGGTGAACTGGTACGCGGGGCCGGAAACGCCGCCGGTGAACTGGGTTTCCTGCCATTTGGCGCCGATCCGTTCGATACGGAATCCATTCGGGCGGGGGCCTATGAACGCATTGTTGCCTCTGTCGGCATGATGCAGCGTTACACGGCCCTGACCGGGCGCGATGTCAAAGTCCCGGCGATCTTTGATGCCGCCAATGACGGCGAAGATGCTGCCAATCAGGTTCTTGATGAAACGGCGCGCTACCTTGCATTCGGGGTCGGTGCGATCACAGCCATCGCCAACCCGGAAAAAATCATCATTGGCGGATCAATTGGCAACCGCCCGGAAATGATTGCCCGCACGCAAAAATTCCTGCCGCAAATCATGCCCCAACCCATCACAATCGTGCCCAGCAGCCTGCATCAGCGTGCGGCCATCGTCGGTGCCGCCGCCATCGGGCTTGGTCATCTGCATAATACCTTTTTCGGGGCGGATGCCCCCGATGGGCGCATTTCCCTGCCGCCTGCCAGCAGTGTTTCCCTTAAGGGGGCAAGCACATGACCAAAACCAACGATCTGCACAGCAAACTGGCAGCTTTGCTGGACCGCGAAGATGCACTCGATCTGTTTCGCGGCGCCATTGGTGCGCAAAGCATTACCGGCAACGAAGCCAATTTCGTCGCCTATCTGTCCAAACAGATGACCAACCGCGGGGTTGAAGCCATCACCACCGCCGAATTTGAACCCGGTCGCCCAAACATCTGGGGCGAACGCAAAGGTGTTGGCGAAGGAAACACTTCGAAATCGAAACGACTTTTGTTCATCGGCCATACCGATACGGTTCATGTCGATGGCTGGCGCGATCATTGGAAGGGGACCGAGCGCGAAGATCCCTTTGGTGCGCCGTTGATTGATGGCGAAATCTGGGGCCGGGGATCGGGCGACCTTAAGGCCGGGATTTGCGCATCGCTTGCCGCACTCAGTCTGCTGGATGCCGCGGGTATCAAACTTAAAAACGATCTGGCCTTTGCCTATGTCGGCGATGAAGAAAGCGGCCAGCCCGGATCGGGTATTTCCGCCGGGATCAAGGATTACACTCACCGCATTGCCGCAGGTGAAATCGCCAAGCCCGACTTTACCGTTTATGTCGAACCAACCCGTCTGGCGGTCTATCCGGCCCAGATCGGCTTTTACATTGCCGACATCAAAATCACCGGTAAATCGGCTTATTTTGGTGTACCAGAGCTGGGCAAGGACGCACTCAAAGCCGCCCATTCCGTGATGTCCGCCCTTTGGAACCATTCCGATGATCTAAAATCACGCGGCCATCATGACCTGATCGGCGAAGGCTTCCTTCTGATCACCGGATTGACCGGCGGCGGTTTCATTGCGGTACCGGAAGAATGCAAACTTTCGCTAATCCGTAAATTGCTGCCCGGCGAAAGCCTTGATGACGCAGCGCGTGAAATGGAACAGGTCATTCGCGGCGCGATTGCTGATCCGGAAATTCAGGTGTCGATCAGCTATCCGGCGGGCCGCGACCATGCGCTGGGCGGATCGGCGGCTGAAATTGACCCGAACTTGCCTGAAGTCCGCGAATTGTCAAACGCCGTTGCCACCGCCATGGCCAGGCGCGGCAAGATCGAAGGTGCGCCGTTTTGGTCGGAAACTCCGTTCTTTGTCAATGAGTTGGGTACCCCGGCAGTCTATTGCGCGCCGGGTGATATCCGAAACTGCCACACATTCGAAGAACGCGTCGATATCGAAGAATATTTTGCAGGCATCGTCGCCTTTGCCTGCTTTATGGCCCGTTATTGCGGGATCGCAGACTAACCGTCCGGCGACACAAGACACGTTAAAGCCAAGACAAAACAACGAAACCACAAAACAAAAACACACCATCTATCAGAGGAATGGCTCATGTTGATTAAGGGATTGCTTCAAATCGGTCTTATTGCCGGATTCATGATGAGCAGCACTGCTGCCTTTGCACAAACCGTTGGTCCGAACGGCGAAACCGCCACCCCCAGTGCAGAAATCACCCTTTCGGATGCCGAACTTTCCAGCTTAAAGGAAAAAGGCCTTAAGGCGGCCTTGCTGTGGCATACATCATCGGATTTCATCAATGCGGTATCTGCTGGTGCAACCGATGAATTCGCCAAAGCCGGTGTCAAGATTGCTGTCACCACCGACGCCGGTTTTGATGCCGCACGTCAGCGCAGCGACATCGAAACGGCCCTGACTGCAGAACCTGATATCATTCTGGCCCTGCCGCTTGATCCGGTGACATCTGCTGCAGCTTTCCGCGAAGCAGTTGAAAACGATACCAAACTGGTGTTCCTGTCCAACCTGCCGTCTGACTATAAACATGGTACCGATTATGCCGCCATCGTCACCGATGACCTGTTTGCCATGGGCAAACAAGCGGCTGATGCGCTGGCCACAGAAATCGGTGGCAAGGGCAAGGTCGGCTGGATTTTCCATGACGCGACCTATTACGTCACCAACCAGCGTGACAATGCGTTCAAAACCACGATTGAAAATGACTATCCGGGCATCGAAATCGTCGCTGAGCAGGGCATCACCGACCCGGCCCGCGCCGAAGAACTGGCAAATGCCATGCTGCTTCAGAACCCCGATCTTGATGGCATCTATGTCACATGGGCCGAACCGGCTGATGGCGTTTTGGCGGCCCTACGTGCCAATGGCAACAAACACACAAAAATCGTCACCCTTGATCTATCCGAACCGGTCGCAATTGACATGGTCCGTGATGGAAATGTGACGGCAATTGTCGCCGACAAGGCCTATGAGTTGGGCCGTGCCATGGCGGCAACCGGCCTTAAGGCTATTTTGGGCGAAGAAACACCGCCCTTTATCGTTGCCCCGGCCTTAACGGTGAAAAAAGAAAACGTTCTGGATGGCTGGAAAGAGTCGCTTAACCGCGATGCACCGGACTCCATCATCAAAATGATGAACTGATCACCTGTTTACCGGGCGGTACCTCATCGCCCGGTAAACGGACATCGATAATGGTTTCTGACCATCCATGACACCCTTTGCTTTGCCGTTCCGCCCAAGGAAGTGACCGATCATGTCCCAATCAAAACCCGGCAACCCGACATCTGCCAACGCCGCCGCCAGCAGATCACTGCGCCAGATTGTTGGCCGGATCAATCTGCAGCAATATGTCGTTTATTTTGGCTTTCTTGCCATCTTCCTGTTCTTTGCCATCACACTGGGCAACAACGGGTTTTTAAGCATCCGCAACCTGTCAAACATCGTGCTGCAAACTGCCCCGGCGACCATCCTTGCGATTGGTCTGGTGTTTGTGTTGTCGGCGGGTGAAATCGACCTGTCGTTTGGCTCCATCGTTGCCGTTTCCGCATTGGCCGCCGCCGTGGTCATGAATGAATACGGGATAGTGGCTGGCATTGCTGCTGGCATGGGGGCTGGTCTGCTGGCCGGGGCAATCAACGGAACGGTTGTCGCCTTTGTCCGTCTGCCATCATTTCTAGTGACCTTGGCAACCATGGGATTGTTTGCCGGGATTGCCCGATCAATGACCAATCTGCGCTCCATCCCGGTTCTGGATGGCGATTTTGCCGGTTTCTTTGGATCGGGCAGCTTTTTAGGCATTCCTTCGTTGATCTGGTGGACGGTTCTGGCCGTTGCAGTTGGTCATTTCATTTATCGCGAAACCCGATTTGGCGCCCATGTCCTTGCCACCGGTGACAACCCGCAGGCTGCCAGTGTGTCGGGCATCAAGGTTGCGCGCATTCGGCTTTATGTCCTGATGCTGTCGGGCGGATTGGCCGGGCTTGCCGGGTTGCTCTATGCCGGGCGTTTGCAGGCGGCCAAATACACGCTTGGCGAATCTGATCTGATGACCGTGATTGCGGCTGTCATCGTCGGTGGAACCCTTTTGCATGGGGGGCGGGGAACGATCATCGGGGCGCTGATTGGATCGCTGATGATGGGGATGCTCAATAATGGGCTGATCCTGATGGGGCTTTCGGTGTCCGATCAAATGATCGTCCGGGGCCTGATCATTCTGGCCGCCGTTGCCGTCTCGTTGCGCGAAAAAGCGCGATAAGCCCAAAAAGCAGGAGAAAAACCATGTTTCTTGATGTCTTACGCCGTCGCAATCCGAAATTCGTCGAGGCCGCCATGGCCCTTCACCGTGACGGCAAAGTACCCGCCAATGCCTATATCCTTGATCTTGATGCGGTTGAGGCCAATGCACGCACCTTGAAAACCGAGGCCGACAAACACGGTCTGAAAATATTTGCCATGACCAAGCAGGTCGGACGCGCCAGTTCGTTCTCGCATGCGGTGATGCGTGGCGGCATTGACCGGTCGGTCGCGGTCGATATGGCCTGCGCGCGCGCCACTCATAACGCCGGGCTGCGCGTTGGGCATCTGGGCCATCTTCAACAGATCGCCAAATTCGAAGCAAACGCAGCCGCCAAACGCTTCCGCCCCGATTATTGGACTGTCTTTAACGATACCAAGGCGACCGAGGCCGCCACCGCCGCCCACAAGGCCGGGTATGTTCAGGATATTCTGGCCCGCATCCACGCCGAAGGCGACACCTTCTATCGCGGCCATGAAGGCGGGTTTAGCGCCGATAACATCACAAATGTTGCTGATTTCATTGACGATTTGGCGGGCGGACGCTTTGCCGGAATTACAACATTCCCCGCCTTACTGTTTGAACATGACAGCCGCAAGGTCCTGCCAACGCAGAATTTAACCACGCTTACCAAGGCCGCCGAACGTCTGGCAAAACATGGCCGTTCTGATATCGAAATAAATGCGCCGGGCACCACGTCCTCGGTTCTTTTGGCTGGTCTGGCCGAAGCGGGCGCAACTCAATGCGAACCAGGCAACGGCATTCACGGCACCACCGCCCTTCATGTGGTTGAAGATCTGCCGGAACTGCCTGCTGTGCTGTATCTGTCCGAGGTGTCCCACCTGTCGGGTGGTAAGGCTTATTGCTTTGGCGGCGGGTTCTATATTGATCCGATTTTCCCCGATTATGACGTCCAAGCCATCGTTGGCGATGAGCCAACCACCGCAGAAACAGCCCTTCGTTCAGTCGAAGTACCACCGCCCTCGATGATTGACTATTACGCCATGATCGATGCCACCGGGCCAAAGGCCCCGAAACCGGGCGATACCGCCATCTTTGGTTTCCGCGGGCAGGCCTTTGTCACCCGTGCCTATGTGGTTGGGGTATCGGGTATTTCGACCGGAAATCCGGTTGTTGAAACCATTGAAAACAGCTTTGGCGAAACCGCCGCATGGCCGGTTTAGGAGACATCTTATGAGCAATACAAAACCGGTCCTGAGCCTCAAAGACATTCAGAAGCATTTTGGCGCGGTCACCGCGATTGAAAACTTCTCCCTTGATATCCATCCCGGGGAAATTGTTGCCCTTGTCGGCGATAATGGCGCGGGCAAATCGACCCTGATCAAGATCATCTCGGGCGTTTATGCGCCCAGTTCCGGCACCATCACGATTGAAGATGAAACGGTGTCAATGGCCAGTGCCGAAATTGCGCGGTCGCATGGGATTGAGGTCGTCTATCAGGACCTCGCCCTTGCCGATCAGCAAAGCGTGTATATGAACATGTTTCTGGGCCGTGAAATCACAAACAAAATTGGCATGCTTGATCGCAAAACCATGATTTCCGAAACGCAGAAACTGGTTGATGAACTGGATGTCCGTATTCCAAGCCCGCATGCCACCATCCGTGATCTTTCGGGCGGTCAACGCCAGGGGGTTGCGATTGCGCGCGCCACACGTTGGGCGAAAAAGGTCATCTTGCTCGATGAACCGACGGCGGCCCTGGGTGTTGCTGAAACCGCCAAGGTCGAGGAAATCGTTGAATCACTGAAACAGCGCAATATCGGCGTTCTGATCATCAGCCACAGCCTTGATCAGGTTTTCCGTCTGGCTGATCGCGTATGTGTGCTCCGCCGCGGTCAGCAAATCGGCATTCGTGAAACAGCCAAAACCGATAAAAACGAAATCATCGGCATGATCACCGGCTTACAACAAAGTGATGCGGCGTAACCCCGACATCCATTGGAACCACCACCTCCAGCCGAGACTGCTTGGCTGGGGGAATACCCCATCAGATATCATCCTAACTGGTTTCCTCAACCCGCCGGAAGGTATCAGGATAATCCATCACCAAGCCAAACCGGTCCAGTTCCAGCTCGGCCTTGAATGACCGGAATAATCCTTCGTAGCGATACCGCCGATCCGCAATCAAACAGGTATAGCGCTGCTGTGCCGGGACAGGCAGGAACGCCCCCTCGATCTGGCTTGGCAGCGGGACATAGGCTGCGACAATGTCTTGGCGTGCCTTTGGCGCCAGCCCAAGCCGCTTGATCGCCAAGGTATTGGTGGCCGGGGTCACACCAATATCAACATCAAAGCACCCATCAAGCGACGGCACCGGCCGGTCGCCAAGGATGTCATGCCAATGACCGTCCCCATCGGCCACAACATGCAACGTCTGACCGCCGATATATTTGACCAGTACTTCACGTGTCCGACATTGCGCGTCCGCGCGCACCGAATAATAGGCACCATATTTGCCCCCGCGCGTGCCTGAAACCACTCCTTCAAGGATCAAATGCTCGTCATCCTGAACAAGCGTGCAGCGTTCAAGCCCCTGTCCCTGCCAGTTGGTCCAACACACCGATGTCCGCATTCAATCCTCTCCTCTGTGCAAAATGTCGTCAAACTCCGTCGCCACCGCATGTTGGCGATTTGGGCAGGCAATAACGGAAAATTTCTTACCGCCGATACATCATCTGCCGGTAATTAAGCGCCTCGGCAATATGCGGGCGTTTAACAACACCACTGCCCGCCAGATCGGCAATCGTGCGCGCCACCCGCAAAATCCGGTGATATCCACGCGCCGAAAGCTTCATGCGCCGGGTGGCATCCTGCAACAGTTCCCGCCCGGCATCATCGGGGGCGGCCGCAGTTTGCAGGACTTCGCCATCCGCCAAGGCGTTGGTTGAGATATGTTCGTTTTTATATCGTAACATTTGAAGTTCACGCGCCAGAAACACCCGTTCGCGCACGGTGGCACTGGTTTCGCCATTGGCGGGCAAATCAAGTTCTTCAGGCTTCACGGCGGGCACATCAATCTGAATATCAAACCGGTCCAAAAGCGGGCCTGAAAGCCGCGCCTGATAATCCTCGCCACAGCGTGGTGCCCGACTGCATGCAAGGTCATTATCGCCCAGATACCCACAACGACACGGGTTCATCGCCGCCACCAGCTGCACCCGGGCCGGATAGGTCACATGCGCATTGGCGCGCGCCACCGACACCTGCCCGGTTTCAAGTGGCTGACGCAGCGCATCGAGTACATTTCGCTGAAATTCCGGCAGTTCGTCCAAAAACAAAACCCCGTTATGGGCTAGCGACATTTCACCGGGTGGAAAAGTTTTCTAAATGTGAGATTCGCTATGGCCAATGATATCAACGACCAATGGACTGACTGGTTCTCTAAATATGAGACTCAGCACGATAACCTGAGACTCGCTAAAATTTCCTCGGAATCTGACGCTTTATTCGAAGTACTTTCAGCAGCCTCCCAAACCACCATCAGTCAGCGCGAAATTCCGCCGAGCAGGATTTCATCAACTGGAAACATCATTATCGATAGCACAGGTGGCTTCGTAAAGTTTGAAAGCCGCCTTGAGCGAGACTTCATTACAATCATGGCTCTGAGAAGAGGTGTGCGTGTTATCGATGCACAACCCATAAAGATTGGTTATTTTGACGAAGACTTTCGCCTCAGGTCTTACACCCCAGATTTCCATATCGTGCGACGTGTCTACCATAACAACATACCAACTCATCTTGAAAGCATCTTTGTCGAGGTCAAATTCACCTCTGAGCTTAACGGCCCAAAATCGCCGGATCTCATAGGAAAATTCAAGCACGCTCAACGTTGGGCAAAACGGCGCGGCTGGAGATTTGCTGTCTATAGCGAAGACGAAATCAGAACGCCGGAACTGCATCGAGCCGAACAGCTAATGCCATTTCGCCGCAATCCCGAAAATACGAAGCTGGAAACAGCCATTGCATCACTTCTTCGGACAGGCGGACCTAAACTGATTCAAAACGTTCAACAAGAATTGGGAAACTTCCCAAGTAACCTCGTATTTTCTGAAGTTCTAAGGATGCTGGCAAACCGCCAAATCGCATCTGATCCGATGTCGCTCGTAACTGAAAATAGCCTTGTCAGTATGTGGCAAGATTTCTAAGTAAAGTGGTGGTCGATATGGCACCTGCTGACGACTGAGCCATTATGTGGTATGTTTCGGGTCCGAATCGAAATAGAACGCAGGTTGACGCCATGATGCAACAAGGTCATCCCCCAGTTGCCAGCGATAACAAGCGGGATAAGGTTTCCGACGAAGAATGGAAAAGGGCGTGCCAATTTCGCACTAGTGTCGAACGGTGGCTAGATACCAAGCAGAAGACCAGAGCCCAAGCTGAAGCACATGCAGAAGAATTGCATGTCTCACCTGCTACGTTCTACAGACTGGTCCAACGATATATCAAGAAGCCAAACACCTCGTGTTTTTTGCATTCGAGCAAGAAGACCATGCCTAGAACTGGACGGCTCACTAAGGATCAAGAGGCCTTGATGACGTCCACGATCGATACACATTACCTAAACAAACGAAGACCAACGCTAGCCTCTGCGTACAACGAGTTACGTGTAGATTGCCAACTAAAGAATATCCCGTTGCCTTCAATATCCGCATTTCGGAAACGGATTCTTTCGGTGGCGCCCAAAACCGTATGCAGCAAACGGTTTTCAGTAAAGCACGCGAACGAAAAATATAAACTGGAACAAGGGCACTTTCCGTACGCAGAGTATCCGCTGCAATGCATTCAAATTGATCATACACCAACCGACAGACATCTCGTCGATCCAGAAAACAGATGCGTAATCGGAAGAGCCTTTTTAACGACCGCTATTGATTGTTATAGCCGAGCATGTCTCGGATACTATGTGAGCTTTGCACACCCCAGCACTCTTTCCGTTGCGATGTGTCTGACACACGCTGTCCTAAGGAAGGACAAATGGTTACTTAAACGCCGTATTAGCGCTCCATGGCCAATGCACGGACTACCCGGCATAATTCATACCGATAATGCCAAAGAGTTCAGGAGAAATCTGTTTGTCAGAGATTGCCAAGAATATGGAATATCCGTTCTGTTCAGACCCTTAGGACAACCGAATTTTGGGGGCACAGTAGAAAGCTGGATCAGAAACATGAACCGGCAAAATCATGGGCAACCAGGTTCGACAAGAAGCCCTCCAAACAAGAATTCCGACTACAACCCGGAAAAAGATGCATGCCTGACTTTAAGCGAATTAGATCGAAGGTGGGCTCTTTTCATTACTGGCGTCTACCATAACAAAGTGCATACCGAAATCGGCATGCCCCCGATGGCAAAGTTCGAACAAGGTTTACAGATAATGTACGAAAAATATGGCAAGACAAGCAGAGAACCTGAAGACCCAGATCGCTTTTTGTTGGATTTCCTACCGCAGGTTACGAGAACGGTTCAGAAGTACGGCGTTCGCTTCAATCACATTGAGTATGATGGTGAAATCCTGGATCACCTCCTCAATATGGGCGAGAAGAGAAGCTACACGGTTCGCTATGACCCACGCGATATCTCCAAACTGTTCATCTATGTGCCTAGCGAACAGAAGTATTACCCGCTCGTCTACAGGGATAAATCCCTGCCACCAATGAGCCAATATGAATACAACATCATTACTCGTGAAGCAGAGCGTGCAGGAAGGGCTTTAGAGAACGAGACTCAGATTGTGGAAAGCCTGCTTGAAATGCGTCGGGACACCGAGAAAGCTCTCAAAGAAACGAAGCACCACAAGCGCAAGAGACGGCAAAAGGCACTCCAGCCTAGCAACAACCCTTCTACAGTTCCAGCCATCAATAACGGCGAAAGAGCCAAACACGTTGATGGTAATAAGCTCGCCACTACACGGGAAGCGGATAGAGACAAAGGCGGACGCTCGGAAGGGCGTAAAGCAGTTTATGAGTTCGATCCAAAGATTTTGCAGACAGGGATTGATCTCGAATGACATCTCACCTGCACCCAAGAACCCTCCAGCTACTCGCGGAAAATGCGGAAAAGAAAACCCTTTGGATGAAGGAACCAAAGTGGACTTCCTACGAATATGCTGATCGTTTGTTGAGAGAGATTTCTCTCACAGTAAAACAACCTCCGTGTCATCGGATGCCTTCAATGTTGCTGATTGGAAAGAGCAACAACGGAAAAACGATGATTCTGGAAAGAGCGCTTAAAGCTCATCCGCCGATCACGGATATCGAAGCTGAATCCAACAATGTTCCCGTTATATTTATAACCATGCCCCCCAGACCCGATTTGCGACGTTTTTATTCCATGATGCTAAAACGTCTGGGGGCACTCTTTAAAGAGTCAGCCGCGACTTCTGTTCTTGAGATCCAAACTCTTACTTTATGCGAAAGTCTCGGTCTTCGTTCAATCATCATTGACGAGTTTCACAATGTCGCCCGCTGCAGTGTTCGGTCTCAGCACGAGTTTTTGAACATGCTGCGATTTTTAAGCAATGAGTTACGCATCTCTTTTGTTGCTGCTGGCATAGACTCTGCAGCACGGGTCATTGCATCTGACCCCCAATTAGCCAGCCGATTTCGCCCCTATAGTTTGCCTCTATGGAAAGACGGCGAGGAGTACCGAAAACTTCTCTATATGATCGAATCCTTGATTCCGTTACCCGAACCTTCATTCCTTTATAAGAACGAGGAAATTGCACAGATGATCCTCACTGTAGGTGAGGGCAATTTGGGAGATATGATCGATTTTCTGAAAGAAGCAACTTACATTGCATTTGATGATGGCTCCCCAAGCCTTACAGTTGCTCACTTCAGGGATACTGGCTTTGTTCCAAAGTCCGTTCAGGCAGCAAGGCTACGTGATTTGGCCAAGCAGTCTCATGGCTAGGAGCTATTTACCAGTCCGTCCACGGCCAAAATGCGGTGAAAGCCTATCGAGCTGGGTTGTCCGAACGGCGCATTTGAATGGGCTTTATCTACAAACATTTTGTGATCTGGTCTGGCCCCTCTATCCGATATGGAACAGGGATACTGATCGCCTGGGAGACTCAAACATTCTCCGTCAGATGGCGATACTGACGGGCACTTCGCCAGCAAAAGCACTCGCAACCACCTTTCCATTTTACGAAAAGCTTTTGCTACCGGAAACTTCAGGCTCAGGGTTGCAGCAAGAGATCACCGTCCTTGGGATATTTCACAGACTTCATAAGAAGTTCGGCCAAACCTATTGTCCACAGTGCCTAAAGGAAGAGGGCTACTATCAGCTGTTTTGGCGCCTAAATTGCGTTACGGTTTGTACAAAACATCGCCAACGTCTGCTTGATCGCTGTTGGAATTGCGAAGCACCCGTCTGCCTGCATCGCGGCGAGATCCACAAGTGCGACAAATGCGGCATGGACCGGCGTGACGCAAAGACGAATTTTCACATTGATTCCTATGCCTTCCGACTACAACAGAGGATAGATCAAGCAATAACAACGGGGACAATTTTCTGGGACACCCCATCGGATACGCCGAAAGCATTGCTTCGATTGATCTCAGAACTTATGCGTTGCTGCACAGGGCAAGGGCACAGAGCACCTGAGCTACGGAATACTGTCCATAAATTGATGGGTGGAGATTATGAGAGGCTCAACATGCCAGGCGAAAAACCCAACATTGGCGTTCTCGATTGCGAAACTCGACATCAACTAATGGCACTCGTGGGTCGGCTCATTTTCAACTGGCCCTGGAGCCTTATCGCGTGCGGCACGAATGCCAAGTGTTGGCGATCCTACTTCTTACGTCCGATTGATGACCCATGTCACGAATTACGTGAGGGTACAGCACTGCTCAATTATGACCTCAATAATCCAGTTTATTAATTGCACGCAAAAGATCGTCTCCTACCCCTTCTCGGCTCTTAGCTTTTCTTCTGACAGGGTATGAATAGCATCCGGCTACTTCTACGAGTTCTTCCGTTCGAGGCCAACCGCCATTACTTGACCGAACGCCAGTGTAAAGAATATCCAAGAGAACATCCTGACCAAGCCACATTTCTTCGTCCGGCTTGACCAAAAAGTTTCCAAGTCGCAACGGAGAATAATGGGGCGGCGATCGCCGCTCGACACAGAACAAATAGTAATTCGCGTTATGAAGGTACAACCTTGCCATTAGGACACAAAGTCGGCGTTTGCTATGGGGCTGTACGAGGATCGGGGTGCCCCACCACTCAGGTATTTCAACAAGTGAGATCGTCGGATATTCATGACTCATTGGAAGCCAATCGGCAGCCAATGTCCATACCTGCGCTGAAGTGGACTCAACCAGTGAGAAAAGTGCGGATGCGGTCGGGCTGATTGGAAAGCCAACCTTACTGCCCAACCAAGTAGTGAAGATAGCTCTGTTTCCATTTGGGCTAGATGGAAGGAGTTGAAATGTTCGGAAACGATAGTCGTAATGAGGAGCTTGACCCAAGATCGTCCGTATTCTTTTGAAAGGAACTTTTACCTTCTGATCAAATAGTGTCCTAGATACTCGAATTAGCTCTTCCGGCGTATTCACATTTCCAATCGACCTCTCTTTTGGATGATCCGTCGGGAGTCGATTGTAACTGGCTGGACGGAGGGGAGGGCCAACTTGCGCGGTTCTCAACGCAAGTTCGGGTGGCGGTGTCCACCTAAACGTTTTCCGCAGAATTGACTCACCAAAGAATCCAGAAACCGGGACATCAATTCGACCGTTTTTATTCGGTCTAAACCTCTTCGCAATTTTTTGCTTGCTTGAGAAATAAAGTCGCGTGACACAGTGTTTGGGTTCAATTGAAATAATCTGAACAGCTTGAATGGCCTGACGATTGATTAATTGCCCTTCAGCCGCCTCATCTAGAGGACGGTCCAGTTTTGGCTCTGAAGTCAACACACGACGCCCCAGAAACTCGATCATAAACGGTTCGGTAAACGGAAAGAGTAGGGGAAATTCGGAGAATGCGCGCCCGTCGCGAAACAAAATACCGACGAGCATCTGAGCTGTTTTACTGAGGTAGGCATTCGATCTTCCACCCGAAACCTGAAAGTTCGCCAAATTTATAGCCGCACGAATATAAGTCAGACTGTCACATTTATTCAGTACGGCCTCATACCTTAGGCCAACTTGTTTTGGTTGCCGCTGAAAAAATCGCGGCAATACGGGCTTCGTCGCTCCTTCCAGAAGATACTGGACCAAGAGAGGTGATTTGTGAAAATAGATCCAAAAAAGATCGCCGGGACTTAGAAGAATTTTTTCCTTAAACTCTGATCCATAGTGGCTACGATTACCAGACTGTCTCAAGATAGACGACACACGAAACCGAGGTGCAATCCACCCTTGATTAATTCTATTACTCTGTGATGAACGCGAGAGCAGAACATCATTCTTGGTTTCGCGATGGAGCCAAACATGTTCTATAGATTCTGGGTCAACCCACATCCTATAGGTCACCAAAGACTGTTCTTTGGGTAGGATCTGTCTGTGGTAGAAAAGAAGTTGACTCTCACGGACCTGCGAAAAATCCTTGATGGGAAACCGTCGCAGAACTGCTGTATGCGCGTTTGATCTGGCCCATCCGTAAAGATCGTGTTCGACTGTTAAAACTGATTCATTGATTTCCAAAATTCGAGCAATCAACCAAATCTGCTGAGAATCATAACCTTCCTCGACCGACAACATACTGTCATGTCCGACCCCCACAAAATCGAGCAGATATTGCGGGTGTTCAAATTCTCTCGCGACATACGCAGGAATGCTTTTAAGTTCGGCACTAGCCTCTTTCATCTTGATCGAAACCTGCTCCAAGACTTGCGATGACTTTCCGGTAAGCATTGCCATCGACGCCAGCAATGTATGGCATGAGACCCCTTTCGGTGCGATGGTGCGTGACATTGAGAATATCGCCGTTCACAACGCCGGCATGATGAGCTGCGGTAATAAACCCCCGCCGCAATGAATGAGCACCATACTCTTCGTGAGGAGCTCCAAGCTCGGCCATCAGATGCTTTATGAGGCGGTAAAGATATCGGTCGGAAACGTGCTGCATGGTGGGAGCATGAGCCGCAATTCGAGGAAAGCAGAATTGGCTACTGTCTGAGAGCTCACCACGTAATCCGCTTAGCACTGACCATGCACACAATGGTGAAGAAACTCTGGGAACAAAACAGCCATCAATCGCTTTACCTGATTTGCTCCAACCAGTGGTGATACAGAACCCCTCTTCCTCAAATCGGATGTTACTCCATTCCAAGCAGACCAACTCCGATCGACGCATCGCGCTAGCAAAACCAGTCAGTAACATCGCACGATCCCGTCGACCCTTCAGGGTTTGGGGAATAAGTTCCAACGCTCGGAGAAGCGTGTCAGGTTCGATTTTGCGTTTAGGTCGATTGATATTCTTTTTTGCGCGCCGACACCCTTTCAGGAGGCGAGCCAAAAGCTCGCGATCGTCCCTTACCGCGCACCCGGAAAGTCTTAGATGATGCCGGATCGCCGAGAGGTCTTGTGTCAGAGCCGACATGCCTACTATCCGGGAACGCTCTGTGAGAAACAGACCGATTGTCTTGGCCGAAGGAGCGCTCTGTACCAAGCCGTGCAACCTGCACCAATCCTGATATCGTTTCCAAGCAGCTTGGTATCTTCGACGCGTAGATGTTGCCAATGCAGTGTCGACAAGATCGCCGGCCGAGGCCGCCAGACTAAGAAGGTAGGACTGCTCTGTACTAGGCCGATTCATGGGACTGCTCCAAGGGAAGAAGCGAGCTGAATTCTGCCCTAGATTGAAGAATACCTCAAGATTTTGACGCATCAAGCTCCCAGGATGCACTCATCAAGTTTCACGCATTTCGGAAACCGCATGAAAATTCTGATTACATGAAAATTCTTCGAGAAAAAGTAGAAGTCCATTTTTTCAATGGTTTGGTATCCACTCCATTTTTTTCAATGAGACTCCCGTTTTCATCTTTGAGACTCGTTTTTTAATTTGAGATTCCCTTTTTCGTGGATGAGACTCATTAGTCGGGAAATACCTGCGGCATTTTGAGTCATGTCGTATGTTATGGATGGGCAGCAAAAAGGGTATAAGATTCTCGTAATGTAACGTCGTCGCATGCGCGTATTGCGTCCAGGATGGTGCTCAATTTGTTCGTTGGCAGGAGGGATTCCATGCATCGGGATGACAGCTACTTGCGTGATCTCCTAATGGAGATAGAGGACAGTCCAGATATTGTTTTTATTACACGCCGACCACTCAGCGCTTCGGCAGAGCTCAAGAAGCAAAACCATCACCTGGAATTACTTTGTGATTGCGGCTTTCTTGCACGGGTCAATGACAACGCCTATCGCCTGACTTCGGCAGGGCATGACTTCACACAAGCACTTCGCAATGAGACGATCTGGTCCAAGACCAGAAGCAAAGTGGCCGAGGCCGGTGGATATGTGACCTTGGAGATTCTCTCGACCATCGCCATTGGTTATCTGAAACAGGAGATATCAAAAGCGACAGGTCTCACACTCTAGGAAACACGAGGTAGACATGAACAATGAAGAGCGACGCCGTCGCGCCATTGCACACTTCGCGCGAGAGGCCGCAAGAGTGAACGCCAAACTTTCTGAAGAACAAGAAGATGGCCATTGTCGGATTGGCTTCAGGGCTGATGAAAAAGCGAGTTCCCGAGAATATTCTCAAAGAGCTGGCGCAGTTGAATTTGATTGAACGAAAACTCGGTGGGCCCGCACTGACCATCCTTGGAAAATTTGTCGCGCGATTAAATGGTGCACATACATAGCCCTCGTACCAGATCAGGCCATTGCTGAACGTTGGTGTGACCGGTTTAACAAAGCAACTTTGCTGCTGGGAACTTTAGTAAGGCTGAACATAATACACTTGATTGTCGGCACTACCATTCCTGTATATTTTTGTGCAGAGAAAGCGCTGACCTTCCTTCGTGCTACATGGCCGAACGCTGCTGTTCTCAACTAACTCCAGTAACTCAACATTCTGCGCCAGTTGTGCATATTCCGCCCGCTTGGCTTCCAAACCGAAGAGCGGACTAAAATAAAAATATCCTACCGTAATCAGAGTCAAGATTAGCACAATCAGCATCGCCTGAACGCCAAGGATCGGCCATAGGACTTTTCGCGCTTTTTGAGTCATGTTGGTAGTGACAGCTTCTGCACATTCCTTAGCTTTTTCCGCTTCTTTATACATTGCCGAGATATCGGATTTCACACTTGTCCCAATGTCACGGGCGATAGGTTTCATCGCGCGCTCTAGTGCTGCAATAGCTAAACTGGTTCGGGTTGTTTCTTCAAACCGCTCAACCGCTTTCCGCAAGTCATTTGCCGCTTTCAAAGAGATTTCCCGGTCATTTTCAGCCTTCTCCATCAAGCCGTAAAAAACCCGCAACGCTTCTTCGAACTCAGTTGAGCTCTTTGAGAATTCATTCATCTGCTAACCCCTACATACTTAAGCCGCGCGAAATTGTTCTATCTTGCGATCGCTCCCGTTCATTCACTCGTGAGCGAGTTTTGCTGGTATCAATCTTTTGATCCAGATCGCGACGTTGGTCTTGATGTAATCGCTGAAGCTCACGACCTGTCATTGCAAATTGTCGAATGTCAGGTAACGCCTGAAACTGAATCTCACCGGTTGACGCACCGCCAACAATTATAAAACCGCCGCTATCCCCAGCCGAACCACTAGCTTTGTACATTCCCTTGTATGCCTGCTGAACAAGCTCAAGATAATCGCAACACTCCTTGCCTGAAATTCGCAAGTCCGTCACTTGCACCCCGTCCAAAATCGTATTTGCGATCAAATCCAAGGTGGTTTTTTTGAGGCCTGTTACAAAGTCAAGGTATGGCGCACAGAATACTTCAAGGCTGCCACTGCGCAGATCGTTTTCGATATAAAGATGGGTTGCCCGCGAGATGTTACAGAAACGCCGATCATGGACGCTCAGATATCGTTCGAGGAAACGGCGTTTGTCCGTTTCCTTCTGACTTCTACTGGCCCTACGTTTGAATTCAATCAGATGGTAAACGTTTGGCATACCGATCAGAACATCTGCCAATGATTGGTCCATCGGAGTTTGCTGCAACAAATTAATATTCGTTGGTGGAGGTAGGGCTCTTCGACCTGCACAAAACCCGAGTGTATAAATGAAACCTCCAATAACAATATTTTCGTAAACGTCCACGCAATATCCTTTCGAGATTCAAGTTAAATTTTCTGATTCTGGTAAACTAAATTCAACTTCTAGATCTCAGCTCAGGCGCTATTTCCACTATCTCCGCACCAATCGATTTTTCCTTTCCGGACCCAAAAATGACTTTTGCACCCTGACGTCTGCCGCACAGACGGATTGACTGTTGGTCGTCTCAGCCAATCGCTTGAAACTCCCCACCGTGGTCGCTGTCTCGGATTGAGTGGCAATTTGATTATTTCTCCACATCCATCCGGGCAATGGAAGCACAACCATTTGTCGATCTTGTCTCGGACAATCAACATCTCACCGGATCTTATCTGTTCCGGGTTCGGGTGACGCGAAACAAAGCGTACTGTCACATCACTGCAAGTAACAAAGTGGAAGGCCTCCAGAAACTTGCGTACTAGATTGATTAAGATTCCCATCATCCGGTCCGATCAAGAAAAGGTTCAATATCTGCACGACCCCAAATTGTCGGATCCGCACATATGCCACAACCAGGTATCGCCTTTGCTCCTTGTACCCGTTCTGTTGCTCGGTCAAGTCGACGATATCTTTGCCACGCCCACCGACCCTCTGCGCGAAAGTCCACCAAGCCTTGCAATAATTCGTTCACTGCCATCGTTGCGGCTTCGGTCGTAAAAGTCACAACCGCAGGCGCCGGATTGCCACTTCCCCGAACATAGGCTTCGTTCTTTAAGGCCTCGTATTCTTCCGGAGAATGTCGACGAAGATCTTCTTCCCGTGCACGTGTGACATTCACTGTCTTACGACACACAAGACACGGTGCACTGGGCGCCAAAACAGAAACCCTAGCCGCCATTTCTTGTAACCCAGGCGCTCCCGACTCATTTGGCATTAAGACCAGTCCAGTATCGATGACCGGAATCAGATAGAACAGGGCAAAGCGGTTCAAAAACAAGCGCCCTGAATGATCATCAGTACATCCAAATATGACGTCACAAGATTTTAGTGCGTCACGCGCCTCAGGCGTATTCACCCAACCCCTGATTGAAGCGACCTGAACGCCCAATCCCATTCGGTTAACTTCGCGCACCATCACATCAACTTTTGGCGTCTTTTCGTTGGCGTCATCAATGGTTGCACCTTGTAACCTGTTGAGGTTGGTCGTCTCTACGATATCGTCATCGAGAACCACGATCCGACCCACCCCAAGACGGGCCAGAAGATGAACAACAGGACTGCCTGTCCCGCCACATCCGACTACACCCACTCTTAAATCCCTGAGCGCAGCGTTGACATCTTCACCAAATGCCAACGCCTGACGATCAAGAAACGCTTTCGGCCGATCTCGTTGTATCGTCGAGACTTCAATACCGGAACCAATGAAACTGATCCGTTGACAGTCGTCAGGCACGCTAGGACCGTTCCACACTCGGGCCCGGATCGTATCTTTGCCAACCTGCAGCACGCTAACCAACGGATGTTCACCGCCGTTACGATTGACCATCAACTGATAGAGATCACGTTCATTTTGATCATCTTGGTCTGAGAATGCGTCTGTGCAGGCTGGATGGTTGTGAGCAATAGCCACGACCAAACCGTCCTGTTTTGCACGCTGACAAAGCTTTACAAAGGAGTTGGTCTTCCAAGTGACATGCCTCCGACTTGCGGAAACATAGTCCTCTTCTGGAATTGGGATGACTTCATATGAGGTATAGCGAACCCGGCGGGTCAGTTGCCATGGGTCTTTAGCAATATCGCTGATACCAAACAGCATATATGCAGCCCGTTCTTCACCTTTCCTACTGGCCAACAGCTGGCAGAGCTGTTCTCGGTGAACTTGCTGAAAGATCAGGTCACAATTTGTCACGCTGCCACCTCCAGCGCTTGTTCAATGCGCTTTACCATTGTCCAAAGCCCATCGACCCCAGGTCGCCACTGGTCATTGTGTCGCGACCAGCGTTGCCAGCTTTTCCGATCAAAGTTAATGCGAACATTTGTGCAATTAGGTTGCCGGTGGCTCGCAACTAATTGCAGATGCGGAAATGCGTAGAACATATCAGGAGGAGCATCCGGATAGGCTGGCGGTAACATGATCAGGATATCAGCACTTGCTGTTTGGTATTTCCCTGCCGGCAGCAAGAAGTTTTCAAGAACCACTCCTTTCTTGTTTCCTTCCACAACTTCGTGGAAGGAAACGTCACGGTCCGCAAGATAACGACGATCTTTCGAAGGCAAGAAGGACATCAGTTTGATCCTTCCGTGGTATCTGAAACACCGGTGAAGAAACGTTCCAGTCCCGCGTGATCTAGGCGTACGAGATCATTGTCTGCAATCAAACGATCCTCTGCGCCCCGAATTTCCTGCCACACAGAGTATTTGGCAGGATCTACACCCGCGAGACGCTTGAGCACACGACCACTCACGACGGCCTGCCCCCATTCAAGGCGTTTGCCATCAAGATCAATTCGAAAAGACTCAGCGCTGGTGAAGATGAGAAACCGCTCAACCCCAGCCTCACGAAGATCGACGGTCTCTTCAAGTCGAAGCTCTTCAAGCTCACCATTCTTCAGAACCTGAAATACCAACCGTTCTTCGGCTTTACGCATACCGGTGGCCTCGATGACCTGACGACCCGTCGGAATCGGATCATCGAGAACGAACTGCCTAAAATTGAGGTCAGCATCGCCAACAAGGATTTCGTAGGACCCTTTATCTTTGGGTTTACGCCCTTTATCGGACCCTACGCGGACATCTTCAACAACAGCACTCATAATCAAACTCCTTCGCGTCATTCCTGAATCGGCGGATTTACTTGCAATTTACCTTTCATGGACTAGAATCATGAAAGCGTCTCGATATAGACCAGTATAGATCTGGACTAAATGGATTCGCAAGTCCAAATATAAACTATTTTTAGGAGCCTATGCATGACACGCTCTAACCCTGTGCGCGAAACGGATGCAGGGAGTGTTGATCGGTCGTCTGCAATCGACGCCTTTTCCAGCCTGGCCGAAACTTGGGAGCTCTCCACAGACGAACAGATCAAACTTCTGGGTTCGCCAGCCAGATCAACGTTTTTCAAGTGGAAGAAAGAAGGAGGCAATCTGCCAAACGACACCACGGAACGCATATCTCACTTGCTGAGCATCTATAAAGCGCTCGAAATTCTGCTGCCGGACCCGCAGGCTGCCGACAAGTGGATTAAAACCGAGAATGAATTTTTCGATGGCAACACTGCGCTTGAAGTAATGCTTGGTGGTCAAGTCATCGATATCTACAAAGTAAGAGAGTATGTAGATGCGCAGCGAGGTGGATGAGTTCCCCGTTCGAGACATCAACGAAACCGGTTATCTCCTGATTCCTTCCCGTTTTCCGCCCGTTCCAATTTACGGGCGGATTGCCAACGGCAATGACGAGCAATTCGTAAAGCTCGAAAGCATGACCAACCCGAGGCTCAAGGAACGGGAGAAGCTGATTTCGCTCAGCGGCCATTCACTCGACGAGACGTCTCCCAAACTCCAGAACTGGAACCACGCACCATTCGCTTATCCAAATCCAGAAGGAACCTGGCTATTTGATAAATCGATCAGGTGCTTGGAACTTTCCACCGACAGGCAGACTGCCCTTGCAGTTTCCGTCAAGAAGCGGGAAATTTTTCTTGGACGCACGTCGGAGAAGCCGATTGGCCTAGACATGCGGATGCTGGGAAGACCTGTGATCGGGCGCTTTCTGGATGCCCGCATGCTGTCACTCAATCTGGCTAGATCAGAACGTCGCAATATTGGCGCAAGTATCCTTCAACGATTGCGAGATATGGAAAAGAGCGAAGAGGCAAATGTTCATGGGGTTCTGTTCCACTCGCCGGAACGACCAACAGGCACAAGGTTGGTCGTGCTACAGAGGGATGCTGTTGCTGATCGGGCGACACAGATGGAGCATTATCGGTTTTCATGGAACGGACAGAAGATCACGAGTTTGTATGCTTTTGACAGCAAACGTACAGACCAAGAAAACAAACTCGACCCTGATGATCTAAAACGTGAAGAACCTATCCCTCAGGTTGCGTGATGGCATTAAACGGGCTTCTTTGGGCCGGACCTTCGATTAGGGTCTAATATGCTCTGGTGAAATGCGTAGATAATGACTCACCGGATCAAATGATCCATCCTTACGCTCCGAGACAAACTTGAGAATGGCGTCCGCTACAAGCTGGGCGCCATTCTTTTTATTGCACGCCTTTGGACTTCGTTCCCATTCATCCTAGATTTTTTCTGGATATCCCTTGTGCAAACAAGGATCTTGCAAGATATGGAACCATATCGGGATAAAATTTGTCCTGATGATTACCGATATATCAAGAACCAAACATGGAGCTTTACATGCAAGAAGAAAACGAAGAATACATACCCAGCCCCCAAAACCTGGAGGTTTCTTGGGACATCATCACGGACGCCAAGCAAAAGATGTATGAAGCGCGGGATGCGGTTCGTGTTGCTGAGGCAGAGTTGTGGCAAATTAGGGAGGCAGCCTGTGCCAGCATCGAAAACGATGGCATGCAGATGCATATTGTAACGGTTGACGGCCGAGTGGCGAAAATCATTACCACAATGGATGAGTTTGACGCTTACATGGCATGTTGATACGCCAAAATAGCCACTGCGAGCCGAAACCAACACCATGTTCGCATTGGATCCTTCTTTGAAGTTCGCCCAAAGATCGCAGGGTACGACCACCAAGAGATGATCACCACAGCAGCTTTTGTGATCGACACAGACAGAGCTATGGTCAGGTCTCGGACTTCAATAAGTACCTGATTACTGCTCTTGCGAGCAGGATACCTATGCAAACGCGAAATCATCCTAAGCTCTCTGGATAATCTTGACGCCCAAGTTCTTATGGCCGTCTAATATTCAACAGTTTTGGGGGATTTAGAGAATGGCAGAAGCAACTCGGCGCAAAACACGAAATCGGGTCTTCAGCCTTATTCTATACGGCGCGTTTCTCGCATATTTACAGCATCTGTTTATTTCAACCGGCTTTACCCCCAATCAGAATGCCATTTGGCTCTATAGCGGCTTTGCCAGTCTGCTATTTGGCAGCCGTCTGCTCAATCCGCACTTCACACCACCTGCCGATGCAGCAACCAATGCTTTTATGGCAGGAGCAGCTTTATTTGCGGGATCTCTTGTCGTTGAACAGGACAGCCTTGATGCAACGCTACTAACATCGACTATCGCGCTATGCGTTGTCATTTTTATCACCTCTGTAGGAGTGCTGCTCCTCAGACCTTCCAGCGGATCAGAAAACCGCCCCTGGGTGCGGATGCTCGACAACGCTGTGCGCAGTTTGGGAAGCCCGGTTGTCCTCTTCACGATTGTCATTCTGATCTGCGTCTGGATTTTCCACCGTTCGCAACCTTATGAAGCACCAATCATTCTGACTGCCTGGGCGGTGATCGTGGTGCTGAGGCCGGTTGAGTCGGTTTTGGATTTTTGTGATTGGACTGCTCAGCAATGGCACGTTCTGACAACCAATGATGTTGTTGGCGAAATTGCAGCCTATCAGTCCCCCAACATCGTTCTGATACGTCAAAGCGGAGACACCAGAGTTTCTCGTGGCACACCCATGATTATCGCCGACAATAATGGACCCTGGATGCTGGGCGTTGCCTTGAACTATGTCGGGCGTGACGAAGGAATTTTGCTTAGATCTCTGACGGTAGAACTGCCCAAAGGCCTCCAAAACAACCTGAAAAATCTGACGAAAAACCACACTTCAGGCACAGCACTTGCTGTTTCTGCTGCACCTGACGCGCTAGCTGACATCGATGAAATCGCACAGATTGAACGACTTTGCGGCATCGTCGTAAGCGATGCCAATCTCGAGTACCTTCTGTTTGAAGTCATCGAAGACACTGATCTTGCCGAAGGGCGACTGGTTGAGTCAAAAATTGGCAACCATAGCGTCATTTTTCAGATCATTGACGGTTTGACGCGCGAAGACATTGTTCAGCAGAAAAACACTTATGGCTATGCCCGTGCCAAGGCCCGCAAGATTGGTCGATGGGATAGTGATGCCGGCAAATTCATACCGGTAAAATGGCTGCCACGGATCAATGCGCCGGTCTTTCTGCTGGAAACCACGGACCAAAACATCTCTCCAAACGTGGTCGGACATTTTCCCGACACCAATTTTGGCGTTGGCGTAAACATCTCCGAAGCCGTCACCCACAACACTGCCATTCTCGGTATCCTCGGCATCGGCAAGAGCTATCTATCGATCGAACTGGTCGAGCGCATGATTGCCGACGGCATCAAGGTCATTTGCTTAGACTTGACCAACCAATATGCGACATTGCTGTCGGAATTTATTGATGCGACCTACGAAGGTCAGCAACATCAAGAACTGATGAACGCAGGGCGCGGCGGCGTAGCTCACCAGAATCAAGAGCAAGGCGGAAGCCATCCCGCATTTCGAGCAAAGGTTACAGAGCAACTACGCGAATTCCTTCTGCCGGAAAACCCAAGGAGTTTACGTGTTCTCAATCCGGCACAATTTGAAGTTACTCGGCAAGCTGGCCGCATGTATCAGGGCGATGCAAACTGGGCCACGCTGACACCAACTGAAATTACCGCGATTTTTTCGGATGCCGCTCTTGAAGTGTGCCAGGAACTGGGAATGGCTGACCAAGGTCGGCTTTGTCTGGTTTACGAGGAAGCACACTCGCTTGTCCCGGAATGGAATTCGGTCGTAGCTGAGGGTGACAAGGCGGCAACGGCGCGAAGTGCTCGCGCAATTCTGCAGGGACGAAAATACGGCCTTGGATGTCTGCTCATCACCCAGCGTACCGCCAACGTAACCAAAACCATTCTCAATCAATGCAACACAATCTTCGCGATGCGCACATTTGACGATACCGGCAAGGAGTTTCTCTCCAACTATATCGGCCGTGATTATGCCGGTATATTACCTAGTCTTGAAGCCCGTCATGCCGTGATTTTTGGCAAAGCTTCGTCTTGTGAAAATCCCGTTCTTGTTCGACTGAATGACCGTCAACCCTTCCTCGATTCTTTCCGGGCCCAGAATCCAGTGCCCCAATTGCCTGCAATCGAAACTCCAAATGAGGGACCACAGTCCGCAACAGGACAAAAAGCAATTGTTGATGACTTGGATGATGAGATTCCTTTCTGATCATCCCAGACATAAGCGCTACGTGACAGCCAGCGCCTAAAGTTGAAATAAACCTCTTACACCGGAGTGTAATTTCTTCTGTATATTTTTAGTGGGAGGCACAATTGCCAACTCAGGTTATCCGATGCCAACACCCTGTTGGTCAGGGCGGTTTTCATACTTCTGAAATCAGAATCCGCAGTTCAAGAACGGAAAAGTTCACCATCGTGTATGATTGCGGAGCAACACAGAATGACGCTCTCCAGCAATCTATAGATTGGTATGTAAATAATTACGAAAAAATTGATCTTCTTGTCCTCTCGCACTTGGATAATGATCATGTGCAGGGACTGGATCAATTACTGACACATATAAGTGTCGATACCGTCTTAATTCCCTATATTGATCAGCAAGTAAACCTCGCTGATATTTTTCGTATTGAGGCTGAAACTGGTACCAACCTAAATCACATTGAGGCATGCCTTGAACCAGATGTTTGGTTTGGCAAACGTGGAGTTGGCCGCGTAATTCGTGCCAGAGGCAACAGCGATGATGATATGCGAGCACCTGAAGAACCGCCGCGTGACGCTGGGGAGAGAGATGAACTAGGCTTCAGCTTAAAAGTCGATAAAAACAAGCTGAAACAAGTACGAAAACAAAAATCTGCCCAAGCGGAGCTCTCCGATCTCGCACCAGGTTCCTGTCTTGGAATTTCACATCCAAGTTCTTCCATTGACTGGGTATTGATTCCCTACGTCTCAAGTGAACCTTCTGTCAAACTGGCAGACTTTCAGCGTGAGGTTCGAGCGATTCTTTTTGGCAGCAAAACGACAAAGAGGCGCATACGTTCCGAAGACCTTGCCACTAGCCTGAAAGATCGCCGTCAACGCATGAGGCTCAAAAGAGCTTATGGTCGATTTAAGCCGAGCAGAGCAAGAAGCACCCACAACCATGTGTCAATGTCCCTGTATTCTGGACCAATGTCACCGTTCAATCCTGCAACTCCAAAGTTTCAAACCTTCCTACTCACTCACTGGCCACATTCTAATCTGGATGCGTGCCCTGTGGGGTGGTTAGCTACTGGTGACGCACCTTTCAGAAACGAAGCATATCGAACCAAGTGGATGCATTATTATCACCGATATCTTCAGAATATTTCCACTTTGGTTTTATCCCATCACGGCTCACGCCTAGACTTTCATCGAGATTTGGTTTGCGCGACAAGTGCGTATAACTTCGTCGCAAATGCCAGTGATCCCCCCCAATATCGGGGACATGCGAGCGACGAGATACATGACTACGTGGAATCTCACGGCGCGAATTTCATTCATGTTTCCCAATATCCAGAATCAGAATTCCTGGAGATTATCCAAAAGCTTTAACTACAACCTTTTGTCCGGAAACCTCAATTAACGGACAAAATCACTCCCGAAACGATTGCCGTAATCTCACCATGTCACGTGCCACAAAAGTTGTCATTCGTGCCACAAAAGCTGTCATTTGTGCCAAGAAGTTGACAACGATTTCGCACTACGGCGGCAGCTTCTTCTTACCTATGTCTAGAGCATCATCGAAACAGCAATTAGCTGGTTTGTTGTTCACGCCGACCAGGAATTCGCGCCTGGAGTTTGACCTGGTCGGCCATATGTTGCCCCAGCCCGAGCATAAATTAAGAAAACAGCCCCGAGTCTTATAAGTTACTCAATCGGCATCAGGTTTTTTCCAGGCTGGCTTAGCCTGCAACAGGCTACTTTGACCACTTCATTTCAAATCGAAATTAAATTTAAGGTTGAATTATTTGTTATGAAAATGGATACAGAATTTGGATTTGTATTTCGGAAATACATAAAATTGTCAGTTGTTTGTTGAAGGGCGTACCATTGTTAGAGGACTTCCAGAGAACTGATATAATCCTAATTTTAATACAAAAAAATGAGTCTGTACTAAGGAGAATTCTGTAAAACGGATTTGGAAAATACAGAATCGACGTGGATGGGTAATGCAGAATCGGCAGTATTTACAAAAAATACTATGCAACCATTGGTATGTTTTCTGCTTTGAGGGCAAGTTGACAAAAATGCCTGTGGCAGGATTATGAAGCTCGAAATAAATCCGTAAAGGGAGGCCCCAAAACGCAAAAAACCGATCCAGAGAACTGAACCGGTCAATTACGTCGCTAAAGCGAGCTAGTTTGCACCTCCTCCTTTAGCACGTTGCCAAATCCAAGGCAAGCACTGCGTGTCAGCACGCCACGGGTGAGCTTTGCCTGCATCATGCGAAGGAGAAACTTATTATGAAACCGGTACGCCAAGTTGTAAGCCGCAGCAAAGGGCGAGTGCACGGTCTTTACTACAGCCGTAAGGTCAAACGTCTACTTCCCTGGGAATCTCAGCTTGAGAGAGATGCCCTCATCATTCTCGATCTCATTCCCGAAGTTGATGATATTGCGGTGCAGCCATTCAAATTGAACTACCAGTTTGATGGTCGGGAGAGAGTGTATTTTCCGGACATCTTGATCACTGGTGACTTCGGTCGGACAGTGATTCAGGTCAAGCCCAAGCGCGATCTTGGGAAGCCGGAGAATTTGAAACGGTTTCCGGTTATCGAAACGGTATTAGCCGAAAAAGGCTATCAGTTCGAGATTTGGACGGAAGATGACATTCGGCGGGAACCAAGAAGTTCGAACGTCAGGTCCCTTAGTCCTCACCGCTTGAGTGCTTCCCCAGAGTTCGATGCGAGTAGGTTCAGGTCCTATTCCGAGAGCGCAGGAAGTTTCCTGATTCAGGATGTGGTGGAAATCATGGGTGAAGAGGCGACCCTTGATGACGCTTTGACACTGGTCGCAACGGGACAACTTAAGCTCAATCTGGATGAAAAGATCGGGAGGATGTCCTCTGTCGAACTCGTGGACGAGGGAGGAAGGAAATGACAAGAATTCATCTTCCTGAAGGCTCTCGCCTAGCGTTTCAAGGTGCGCAGTATAAGGTCGTGACTTTGACCGAAAACCAAGACGTTCATCTCAGTAGTCTGGATACGGGCGAGCCGCTGCTGATACCGTCTAAAGAGATTGCACAGGCAGTATTTGACGGTGAAGCGGAGATTTTGAGCGACTTTACCAATTATGCTCAGCATCAGTTGGTCTCATTTGACTCTTTTAGTGATCAGGAGCGAACAGAAGCTCGAGCCAGACTCGCATTTGTCAGGCAGGTGGATGGGGCGTCAGGTGCAAGCAATCTTAATCAGGCAGTTAGCTGTGTAGTTCGGCGTTGCGATCAAGACGGTTGTGAAAACATTCCCTCCAAACGGACCCTAATGCGCTGGTACAAATCCTGGATTTCCGGCGGGAAGGATATTCGTGCCTTGTTGCCTAGAAATTGCTTCAAGGGCCCGGACAAGATGCGTTTTGACAACCGACTTGAAAGTATCGTTTGGGAAATTGTGCATGAACGGTATTTGAAGCCGGAATACAGTACCGGAACGGAGATTTATCGGGCTATCTGTCGACGAATAAAAAGGGAAAATCAGACTGCGTCGGTTGGCATGAAGTTAAAAGCTCCCAGCCGTCGGACAATTTATAGGTACCTCAGCAAACTGGACCCCTATGAGGTGCTTGTAGCCCATCATGGCCAGCAGGTGGCAGAGCAAAAGTTTGGTCCTGTCGGTTCGGGAGTTATTACGAGTTATGCCTTGGAGAGGGTCGAGATAGATCACCACTTGGTAGACTTATTGGTTGTCTACCCAAACGGTGATGTGATGGGGCGCGTCTGGGTGACGCTAGCCTTAGACAGCTACAGCCGCATGGTGGTCGGGTTTGATATAAGCCCTGAACCACCCTCCTATCGCTCAATCATGAGGTGCTTGAGAAATGCGATAAGTCCTAAGGACAAGTTCATAAAAAGCGTTGTTGATGAATTCAATGCCCAAAGCGGCAATGAAATAGAAGCTGACATCGAACATGAGTGGCCTTGTTTGGGCATGATCGTTGTTTTGGTTGTCGACAATGGTTTGGAGTTCCACTCACAGAATTTGCTTGATGCCTTAAGTCAGCTTGGAATTTCTATTGAATACAACCCGAAACGAAAGCCACGCTATAAGGGGAAGGTCGAGCGGTTTTTTGAAACGCTCAATTCAAAACTGATCCATACGCTTGACGGGACGACGTTTTCCAACACTAAAGAGCGTGGCGATTATGAGTCCGAAAAGAACGCCAAGCTTACCATTCAAGATTTGATGTTGCTTGTGACAAAGTTTGTGGTCGATGAGTATCCAAACACCTATCACGAAGGGATCAGGGACTGTCCTATTAACAGGTGGACAAAAGGTACGGAAAAGCATCCCGTCCGCCTCCTAAGTAACCTCGAAGATTTAAGTGTTCTGACTTCGTGCGTTGAAACATGTACGTTGTCGCGTATCGGCGTGCGGTTGTTCAATCTGCAATTCCAATCAGAAGCTATCAAACTGCTTTACCGTCAGCTGATGACCGGAAGAATGAACTTGGGGCGCAACCCAAAAGTTCGCGTTAAATATGATCCAGAAAACCTGCTCATGGTTTATGTGGAGGATGCGCGGAACAGAATTTTCTTACCTGCAAGTTGCGTATATGCCTCATATGCTGACGGTTTGTCGGTTTGGCGTCACAAGTTGATCAGCAGGGTTGTTTCCAAGGAGACGGACGGTGCACGCAAGCACTCTGAGGAAAAGCTCCTCAATGCTCGTGTGACAACCTTCGAGCTCGCGCAGCAACTTAAGACTAGTAAGCGGAAGGTGCAGCGAAACAAGGCTCACAGATATGTTCGAGAAGAAGTCATAGCTGAGGTGGTGACTAATTTCGAGAATGCATCAGAGGATAAGCAAAGAGAAGATATTCCAGTTCAGGAATTTGATTTTTCATCTGATGAGATTGCAGCAGAGATCGAAAAAGCTCACTGGAAATCAACGTCTCCGTCCAGAGGAACGGGAGGCGATAATGCATAAAGAAATGATCCTGACCGATGCTCAAGCGGATGGTTTGGCAGCTTTTCAAAATCAGAGGATTCATCATAACCAGTTCCAACAGGCAACTGCTCGGATAACAAACTTTCACCGATCAGGTGCTCGGGCATATGCGCCAGGTATAATGACGTTGGTCGGAGAAACCGGAGCTGGAAAATCGTCTATCATTGAGAACTTTTGCACAGTCGCAAATAGTGAACACGATTGTAGTCGAGTTCTGTCCATTATCATTCCGCAAAGTTGCACGATCAAAAACCTGGCGTCCCGTATCCTTCATGCATTAGGGGATCCGTGCGCGAGTATGGGCACGCGAGAGTCTATGGAGCGACGGATCGCACGGTTTGCAGATCACGCCAGTGTTAGCATGCTGATCTTCGACGAATTTCAGCATTTGACCAACAAAGGTAGTCAAGCTCGTCGCTACGATACGGCCGATTGGTTGAAGACGCAGCTCGAAATTTTACGTAGGCCAGTGTTGTTTGTTGGACTTCCGGAGGTCAACGACATCTTTATGGTGAACCCTCAACTTGAAACGCGCCGGCGCGGGCGAATTGAGCTGCACCCATTTGATCCTTCGACGAAGGATGGTGCGAAAGAGCTCCTAATGTTGTTCCATTTCTTGAACAACGAACTGCCGTTGCCTGATCCGTCAAAGTCAGTTCTTAAAAGCAGTGAAGTCATGTTGAGGCTTGCTCGGTCGTGCAAAGGGCTAATTGGTTACATCACAAAGGTTATCTATCGAGCTGTTGAAATCGCGTTGTTAGCGCGGTGTCAGGCACTCACTGAACAACATCTTCTGGCTGCTCTTTCGGAGCTAAAGGAAGCGTCTGCTGAACTCGATACCAAGGCTATTCGGCCATCGCAACCGGGGCAGAGCAAAGCGGTAGGTAAGATGAAAACGGGGCAACGGAAAGGGGTATCTGATGTACCTTTCTGAAGTCGTACCAATTACTGCGCCGCCTATTCGAGACGAGAGCTTGATTGGATATCTGATACGAGTTTCTCATATCAATTTCTATGAACGTTCGTCGTGGATTCTGAAGCTCGCTGGTCTCGATTACTCAAGGATCAAAGCGTCAAAGTGGAACAACGCTCTGCCGAAACTTGCCGAAATCTTGGGGCAAGGTACCGGAAAACTTAGCCTTTTGGCTCCTTTGAACGCCCTCGAGGGAAACCACTCAAAGGTCGGAATACCAAATGGCGAGGTGATCTCTAGATATTTCCTTGAGTGGCCAACGAAAGCAATTTGCTCTCAATGTGCTCGGGAAAATGGATATCTTTCGAGTTTTTGGGATCTGAGGTTGGTGACGCATTGCCCCAAGCATCTTTGCAGATTACGAGAGGTGTGTTCAGATTGTGGTGAGAATTCCCGTTTTTATCGAACAACTGTCGACTTTTGCAGGTGTTCAATGCCCAACGAGAATGCAGATTCTGCCCTATCCAATGCGCATATTGGCTTGCTAAGGCTTTTGTCCAACAAGTATGTGGGGACTGATTTTGATTTGGAGCAGTACGGTTTTTCGAACCAACTAAAGAGTGCTTCCTTTCGAGAAATCATAGAGACAGTCGCAATACTTGGCTCTTCACTTCTCAGTTACGCTAATCTGGATGGAAGATGTTACCATCAGTTGAGTGTGGATAAGATAGTGAGCCACGTGGCAGTATCTGCCGATGCGCTCGCCAATTGGCCGAACGGTTTCATCTCTCACATAGGGAAGTTGTTCTTTCCCGCTGAGGACTATTCAGCACTGTCTTGCGTTGGATACAGTCTGGAAAAGTTGTATCAGTTTAGTCTAGATCATCAGGACCGTATCCCGGTCGTTTTTGCAGGTTTCGAGGCTTATCTGCACTCGGTGGCTGGCGAGGCACCAGTGGTGTCGCCGAAAACTATTACCCCTAGATCTGGGAGACACAAATGGCTTGTTTGTGCTGCTGACGCGCGCGAATGGCTTCGGGTCAGCCGGGAGCACTTCGATAGGTTGATCAAAGAGGGGCATCTGAAAACCGTCACGTTCCGTCGAGGGGGCACGGTAAATCGACTTCTTACTCACGAAAGTATCGATGCTTATCTGGACTTGAAGTCGAGATTGATAAGTATCGGTGCTGCAGCCAACATGTTGTCGATCTCCTTGCATACTCTGAAGACATTGGTCGATGCGGGCTTCTTGAGGCCGTTCCATTCTCCAGATCTGGATGGCAACCATTGCTGGCGCTTTGATGAAGAAGTTGTTGCCGGGTTCCTGCATGAATTGGAAGAGACTGCCAAAAAGTGCTCAATTCTTCCGGTGCAGTTAGTGGCAGCTGTGCAGAAGTACAACAAGCAGGGGCTGTCATATGTGAGAATGTTGAAGATGATCAAAAAGGGAGAAATTGAATTGTTGATGTACTCCCAAAAGGAACGTGGGTTTCTCAAGTTCGGGGTTGATCCAGAAGTTCTTCAAAAACTTTTCAGCGATGAAAGACAATTTTTGCAGCCTAAACCTGTCCCTGAGTGGCATCGCAGAACAGGTTTGTTCAATGGTTGACCGAAGCAGGTGGACCTTCTTGCGTGCACTGCTCTGGCAGGGAGACAAGCAAAGGCGCTTGAGTGAACAAGAAATGCTTAACGCCTATGAGCGGGGATGGAGGTTCAATGATATCCTTGCTGAGCCGACGGTAGATGAGCTCAAGTCCATCGAGGCACTGGCATCATCTCATGGCTCATGGCTTGAGGTTGAATGCAAGAAGCTGATTGCAAAGCGGTCTAAACATGAGCCTAAGAACGCTATTATTCACGGACACAAACCAGCAGATATAAAAACTGTTGTAAGCGCGCTTTCAGCGGACTTTATGCAAGATCGCAGTCTTGGATTGTCTGGTCGCACTTCATTGTTTGCCTCAGTAATTGGTTTTGGTGCTCCGGATGAAGTTCGCCTTACCCTTGTCAATCCGCTTGAAAACATCAAAGTATTCCGAGACGAGATTTCTAGGGCTGGGCCCGAGGTGTTGTTTGAGAGCCCCAAGATCGAACCATTCGTTTTTGGGCAATGCTACTTTGATCAGTCAGGTGGGTGGTTTAGCGTTAGACCTTCCGCGAAGGCACCAGGCATCAAGGTCTCCGTGCTTTATGATGAGAGGGGAAAAGCGCTTGAAGTTGGTTCGTACAAAGAGAACCTTGGTAAAACTCTTCCAAGCGTTGCACTGAATGACGAGCTTGCTTCGGGGCTTGTTGATCTTTCTGAGGGTGCATTTTCTGCGGAGTTAATGAAAGATGCCTTGGAGCAAGTCGTGCTCTTCACCGCGTGTCTTGGTGACCTCGAGCGCGTGATTGATCAGATCAAAGCTCAGGGTTTACATCGTGAGCAGATGGAAAGATTCTTGCCGCCGGCATTTGAAGAAACAGAGGGGCTTGAGAGCCTGGAGCTGCTTTACTCAAGAGGCGCGGCAAAGCTGAAAGCTCTACTTGAAAAGTTGTGAATGTAATGACCTTGGAGCGCTGTATAGCGAGCCGTCGATGATTAGCTTTGCTCTCACGGGCAGTTCTGATGGGTTGATTTGGCATTCAGCCCTTTCTCTGTCTGGTGCGAAGCTTCTCTGGATAATGGTGTGCCAATGCCTGCAAGAGATTTTGAAGATGATTTGTTGAAAAAATGCGTTGCCGTTGCCCGTGGCGAACGCGAGAGTGCAACCAGTCAGATTGAAGCAAATGTCTTTGAAGTTGCTGGATCGATTTTGCGGTCAAAGCTTCCGGTCACTGCGGAAAAGTTGATTGCCGCGGCTGAGAGTTACTTTGTTAACTGCCCAGATCAAAGACTGAAAGTCGTCGAGGTGGTGCGGAAGCAGTGGATCTATGAATTGTCGCGTTTCAGAAACCGGTTGATGCGTTTGCTAAATGAAAGGGGTGTTTCAAAGTGATGCGTCAGCGCATTCTCCGCAGGGTCTATAAATCACGGGATGAGGCACGTCAGGTTGTCTTCGATTACATAAAAATATTCTACATCCCGAAGAGCAAACATAGTGCCAACGGAATGGTGTTACCCGTCGAATTCGAAAGACGACAAATCTGATCAAACCGGGTTTCTTCAATTTCAGGGGCTATTCAGTGATATTGGTGAATTCTAGTTCTGGAGTGTGCTCCCGACTGGAGGTGAGAATGTCTAAAAAGCAGGTGGAGAACGTACTTACTCAGAAGGAATCTCAAGCATTGTGCCGCGCGGCATTCAGATTGTTGAAGAACTGGGAGCTCTCGGATGCCGAAGTGCAGGTTCTTCTTGGTGACAACGGGATAGCGTTTAGGAACGAGCAGCAAAGCCCTAGTGACGACATGTTGGTTCGGGCGCATTTGTTGTTAGGCATTCATAAACAGCTGAGGGTGCTTTTTGTCGACAAACGGCGAGGCTATCAGTGGGTGAAGAAGCCGAACCAAACCTTCGGTGGTCTGAGTGCCTTGGAGGTGATGGTGCAAAGAGGCGTTGAGGGTATTTTCCACGTCAAAGAATATCTCGAAGCTGAAAATGCTCATTAGGCTGAAATTAAAGTGTCTGAGACAAATTGCCCCAGCGATGTCGCTGTTAATGTCCATGAGCGTGAACTGAGTTTGCGCTTGACCTTGGGCCGAATATATCTAGTTTACGGCGGCGTATTGAGGATCCGCAAACTCTTACTCAATCGGGGCCTGTAGCTCAATTGGTTAGAGCCGACCGCTCATAACGGTCTGGTTGCGAGTTCGAGTCTCGCCGGGCCCACCACCTCTGTTAGACTTCTAAAAATTACTGATAGATTGTCGAGTTATTGGCAATTCAAAACTTATCTATCTTCCACCTGATGTGACCTCGGGCACATGTGTAGGGCTTTAAGGGTCACCCTAAGTCAGCAAAAAAGATGACCGTTGTTCAATAGTAGCCCAAGTGTATGTAGAAATCCCGTTTGACATAATGTTAGATATCGAAGTATTTAAAAAGAAAACTTCTAATTTGCTTTGATAAAAGACGGAAAAGTCCGGGAGGAAAAATGGAAAAGGTCGAGAATCCTGTTGCGTCAGGATCAGAAGGGCTGTGGGGCAGTGACCTTATTGCTGAGATATTACGTGCCCTTGATGTTGAATTTGTCGCTCTTAATCCCGGATCCAGTTTCCGTGGTTTACATGACAGTCTGGTAAACCATCTGGGCAATAAAGACCCCAGAATGCTTCTTTGTCTGCATGAAGAACACACTGTCGCGATTGCGCACGGATGGGCGAAAGTCACCGGACGTCCGATGGCCGCAATTGTCCATGCCAATGTCGGCTTGATGCATGCAACAATGTCGATCTATAACGCCTGGTGTGATCGCGTCCCCGTGTTGGTGTTTGGCGCAACCGGTCCGGTTGACGCAGCTGAGCGTCGACCATGGATTGACTGGATCCATACATCTCGGGATCAGGCGGCCTTGGTGCGCCCGTATGTTAAATGGGATGATCAGCCCGCCTCCCTTCCTGCCTCGCTTGAAGCCATGATCCGTGGTGCGACAATTGCAAAAACCGCACCGATGGCGCCAGTTTATGTTTGTTTTGATGTCTCGGTTCAGGAAGAAGAAGTCACCGACCCGGTCAAGTTGCCAGATGTCAGTCGCTTTGCACTGCCTGCCCCGACTGTCCCTTCACGCGAAACCTTGGTCGAACTGCACACATTGCTGCAAACCTCAAAATCGCCCGTATTCCTGATGGGGCGGGTGTCACGTTCTGCTGAAGACTGGGCGCGCCGTGTGGCACTGGCCGAAGAATTTAATGCACGCGTTTTGACCGATATTAAACTTGGCGCAGCCTTCCCGACGGACCATGCGCTGCATACTGGCGCGCCGGGTTTCTTTATGTCACCAGATGGCGCGAAGGTTTTGAATGAGGCAGACCTTATTGTCAGTTTTGACTGGGTCGATGTTGCCGGAACGCTCAAACAGGCAGGACCAGTGGCCGAAGCAGCGAAGCTTGTTCAGGTGTCTGTGGACCATCAGCTTCATAACGGTTGGAGTATGGACCATCAGGCCGCTGTGCGGGCCGACTTGCATATCGCATCAGAACCCGATGTTGTGATCAAAGCGCTTTGCGAGGAAACTGGCATAGAGGCTGGGTCCCCCCCGGAAAACCTGCCCGCAAAATGCATTGGCACAGTGTCCGATGAGAGTGCGCCATTGGATGTCGATAGTCTTGCTGCTGCGATGGGTGAGGCCCTGTCAGATGATGTGGTGTCGCTGGTTCGCCTGCCCCTCAGCTGGGGCGGCGATTCGTGGCATTTCCGTCACCCGCTTGATTATCTTGGCTATGACGGCGGTGCTGGCATTGCGTCTGGTCCGGGCATGCTGGTGGGGGCTGCACTTGCGCTGCGTGACACCGACCGACTGCCGGTTGCTGTATTGGGCGATGGCGATTTTTTGATGGGTGTTTCGGCCTTCTGGACTGCGGCACGCTATGGCATTCCGTTCCTTGCGATCATTGCCAACAATCGATCCTTCTATAATGATGAAATCCATCAGGAAAAGGTCGCAATCAGCCGTGATCGGCCGGTCGAAAACAAATGGATCGGGCAGCATATTGGCGGGCCGGATATTGATCTGGCAGCAATGGCACGCGCACAGGGGGTCACTGCATTTGGTCCGGTCAGCACCGCAGCGGAACTGAAATACGTGATCAAAGAAGGGCTGGCAGCGGTCAAGGCCGGTCAGCCTGTTGTCATTGATGCGCGCATAACCCCCGGTTACACAAAGGCAATGTCTGCTGGCATGACGCGCACTGCCGAAGAAACGGCAGAAGCTGACGAAGGTCAATAAGATGTTTGCCGTTTGAGCGTGCTTGGCAGTCATCCTGTCAAGCACGTTTGACTTCGGTCTGGGACGACTGTATCAGTCAATCCGAAAACATTTTCAATTGGCTTTTAAGGGCATCTTTCGATCGATGGCGGATAAAGAAAATAAAGTTCCCAACTCGCGAGAGCGTTTTGCGCACATTATCCGACTTGCAACGCGCGGTTTTAACCGGTCCCTGCAAATTCGGCTGTCATCGCATCATGTCACATTCGGACAGTGGATCTTTTTGCGTATCCTCTGGGATCAGGAAGGTCTGACCCAACGAGAGCTGGCCGAAGAAGCCGGCTTGACCGAGCCAACCACCCACACCGCTCTTCAGCGCTTGGAAAGCCTTGGTTTCCTCGAAAAGCGTACCCTTGCAGGTAACCGCCGCAAACAGCATGTCTTTTTGACCAAACGTGGCAAGGAATTGCGTATTGAGCTTGAGCCGCTTGCAATCGAGGTCAACGAAGTTGCATTGGCCGGGCTCAGCCCTAATGAGTTGGAGATCCTCCGCAAAGGGATGCTGACCATCCTCGAAAACCTTGAGGAAGATGAGAGAAAAGCGGGTGAGGAAGGACGTAAAGTCCCCCCGACCCGCATTCCAACCTAAGATCTTCAATCAGGCTGCTGAGAGCTTTTCGATCAATGTGTCTGCCGTTGTGATTTCGCGCATCGGCATTCCATCGCTCGAGGCATCCGGTTCCGCATCATACCGCAAACCTTCCCCATCCCAGAACCACCAGTAAACAACATTGCCTTGTTTGTCCCGGATAGGAGTTCTAAATGTCGGAAAGGTGCTGTCGGTACTGGGGATTTTCGTGCTGCCGATTTTTTCCCCCGCTAGCGTGCCTTTTTCAATGACAGAGAACAGCGGCAACATGCAGGTGAAGGCCGTTATTCCCGCCGCAAGCTGCGCGATATCATCCGGGCGTTTGTTGTGCCGCCCGGGCAGAGCACGAACGACTTCTGGATAGGCGGGATGGTTATGGGTGACTTGAAGATACCCAAACCCGTTTGGAAGTTTGACTTCGATAATATCGCCTGGTTGAAATTGGTTCATTTTCTTATCCCAGTGTTACGTCGAGGCCGATATCAAGGGTCGGTGCCGATATGGTGATTTTCGAGCTTGAGATATAATCAACCCCGGTTTCAGCAACGTCCTTGATGGTGTCGATATTGATGCCACCGGATGCTTCGATCCGCGCACGGCCGGCATTAAGGGCAACGGCATCTTTCAGACCGTTGATGCCGAAATTATCAACCAGCACCGTTGATGCGCCCGCTGCAAGGGCTTCTTCAAGTTGTGTCAACGTGTCGACTTCGACCTCGATCACGACAAGATGGCCGACATAATTGCGGGCAGCTTCAATTGCCTTGGTGATAGATCCGCAAACGGCAATGTGATTGTCCTTGATCAGGACGGCATCATCGAGACCAAAGCGATGGTTGGCGCCGCCCCCACAGCGCACCGCATATTTTTCAAATGCGCGCAGGCCCGGTGTGGTTTTCCGCGTGCAGCAGATTCGTGCTTTTGTATGAGCAATTAGATCGGCGAACTTTGCGGTTGTCGTTGCGATGCCTGACAGATGGCACAGGTAGTTTAGCGCGACACGTTCCGATGACAGGATGGCCCGCGCATTGCCGGTAACCCGGGCGATTTCATCACCCGGGGTCAGAAAGTCACCATCCTTCTTGAAGACCTCAAACTCCAGCCCCGCACCAGCCATTGCAAATGAACTACGCGCGAAATCCACGCCACACAAGCGTCCGGCTTCACGGGAGACCAAAGATACTTTTGCACTGAGATCCGGACCAATTGTTGCATCTGTGGTCAGGTCACCCGCACGCCCAAGATCCTCCTTAAGGGCGGCGCGAACGCCTTCCTCGATCAGGAGGTGGGGTAATGATGGCATGACTGCAGATGTTTTTGCGATGGTATTGGTCATAGGCTGAAGACCTCACGCGTGGAGGGGTGGAAAAGCTCGTCGATCGAAAGTTTGCGCGGTGAAAGTCCCTGGCGGTAGTGATAGTCAAGGAACGTCTCTATGACTTTGCGGTTTGGCGCAACGCCATATGGCCACAGATCATCACCCAGAAGGTTTTTCGCACGATCAAGTGTATCTTCGACGAACGGCATGGTGACCTTTGTCGCAGATGTATCGCTCAGCGCGTCAAGTGCCATTTTCTTTGACTGCGAGAACGCCTTGAGCAACGCACCGGGAAGCCACGGATGTTGCTCGGTCAAGCTTTTGCGGACACCCAACACATGCATGATCGGGAAGATCGACGTACGTTTGTAGTGGTCTTCTGCCGCAGAGATGCTGTCAGAGAACAAACGCCCGACATGCGGATGGCCTTCATTGAAGCATTTTGGCCAACGCGGGCCAATGAAGCCGTCAATTTCGCCATCTGCCAGCATCTGGTTTAGCGTCGCCCCCTCTGGCGCTTGGGTCATTTTGACATCATCAGGCAGATCAACCTTGATCTTTTCCGGACGGCCCGGCGTATCCATGCCGCCGCGTACCCAGTGGATGTCTGATGGCTTTACCCCATAGTCGTCTTCAAGAATCCCACGCACCCAGACATTGGCCGTCAGCTGATATTCCGCAATACCGATACGGCGTCCCTTGAGGTCTTCGGGGCTTTTGATGCCTTTGTCCGTTCGGATGTAAACTGATGTGTGGCGGAAAGCGCGCGACAGGAAGACCGGAATTGCCACATAGTGGGATTCATCACGCGCGAGCTTTACGCAATAGGACGAAAATGAAAGTTCGCTGACGTCGAAATCTTCGTTACGAAACGCCCGGAAGAACATTTCTTCAGGGGATAGCAGCATTGATACCGGATCCACGCCATCGATTTTGACACGTCCATCAAAAATCGGTCTGGTGCGATCATAGTCTCCGTAGGCGAGGGAAAGTGTCAGGTTACTCACGAGTTTCCTCCAATGTTTGTTTCTTTTGTCTGAATTTGATGGACCAGCTTGACCGGTGAGACGGTTTCTGCGGATTGCATAATGGCGTGGCAGGCTTCAAGCGTAGCAAGCCCCCAACGTCCGGTTTGTGACGGCGATACGTTATGCCGGACGGCGTTGATCAAGGCTGAATTGACACCGGCTCTTGGCCCCATCTCAAGCGGTGCGGGGATGAATTTCTGTTCGAAATGGCCGTACAACCAGACCCCGTTTGGCGTGATCCGAAGATCACCGCCGTCACATGACACAATGATCGGGCCAAAATGTTCGTGGTTTGGTGCTGGTGGTCGCGCCGGGGTTTCGCCATATGTTCGACCGGATTTCAGTGCGGCCTCTTCTTCAGGGTTTGAAACCTTGGCCAAAGCTTTGCGGGATTGGCCATAGTTTTCCGGATCTTTTGGATAGCCAAGTTCACCAACCCAGCCCTGCCAAACATCGGAATCAAAATGCGCGTAGCCCGAATAGGTCAACGAGGCAAAGGCACCGCCTTCAAATGTTGCCAATGCGCTATATGCACCTTCGGTTGGGCGGGCTGGATCCCAGTTTCCGGTTGCAGCAGTAATGGTATTCATCATCCCGCCACCCAGAAGGCGCACAATATCAAGCTGGTGGACAGCCTGACTGAAAATCACTCCGCCACCTTCTGCGGTGACGAGTTCTTCAGGCCGACGCGGGCGATATAAAAAGTCAGTATAGTTCATCGCATGGATCATGCGAACTGCACCGATATCACCGGACTGAATGATCTGATGAGCCAGCATAACCGCCCCATCAAAGCTGTGGCTTGGGCCAACAATCAGTTGCACGCCTGCTTTTTCGCAAACTTCGACCATTTTGACGCCGTCTTCGAAATGGATCGCAAGCGGTTTTTCCACCAAAACATGCTTTCCAGCCTTGGCGGCAATTTCAACGTGATCGACATGCATTTGATGCGGTGTGGCGATATAGACGGCTTCAACGTCCGGGTCGGCACAAATATCCTCGACATGTTGATAGGTGCGCCCGCCGAACTCCTGCTCGAACGCAGTACGTGAACATTCTCGTGGTGCGCATGCCGCGACCAGTTGTATGCGGTCATCGGCATTAAATGTCGGCAGTGTTAGCATGAACCCGCGACCAAGCCCGATCACGCCAAGGCGCAAAGGCTCCTCAAGGTTCGGCTGCTTAGAGTTCGATGACAAGGTTTCCCTCCTTTGCGCGGGAGACGCAAATCATGATCTGGCTGTCTTTTTCCTCATCCATCAGGACCATATCGCGATGATCAACATCACCCTCGATCAGCTTGCAGCGGCATGTGCCACAGGTGCCGCTTTCACACGAACTGACCGTTTTGATGCCATTATCACGAAGCGCTTCAAGAACGGACCGGTCAGCAGGGACGGTAATCGTGGTCTCAAGATTTGCCACCGTTACCTCAAAGGGTTGGTCATCTTCGCGGACGGCATCAACGGCTTTGAAATCTTCGAAATGGACGCGACCTTCTGGCCAATGACCTGAGATCGCTTTGATTTCTTCCATCAAGGGCGATGGGCCGCAGCAATAAACATGCCCCGCGCCGGGTTCCTCGAAGTGATCCCAGAAATCATAAACCTGATTCAGATCGCCATTGTCGTGATGAAACTTAACCCGTGATCCGAAGGCACTTTTGATGTCATCAAGATATGCGGTTTCCTCGGCAGAGCGGGTGCAATAGATCATCTCGAACGGCTTGCCCTGGGCGGACAGGTGATTGGCCATCGCATAAATTGGCGTTACCCCGATGCCCCCGGCAATCAGCAAATATTTCGATGCATTTTTAAGTGCGAACGAGTTTTCCGGCGCCTGTATGGCAATCTCGGTTCCAACTGTCGCCGACTCGTGCATAGAGGATGATCCGCCACGCGATTCCGGTTCGCGTTTTACGGCAATCACGTAATTTTCCGGAAATTCCCCATCATTAACAAGTGAATAGCGGCGCATCGCACCGGATGGCGTTTCGACGGTGATATGCGATCCCGGCGCAAAGGCGGGGAGTTCGATCTCATCCACGGGGGAAAGCGTAAACTCGCAAATATATTGCGTTAGCTCGCGCCGCGCCTCTACACGCATTTTTATGCTTTCTAATTCTGTTGACATTTTTTCCTCCCGAAGTAACTTTGGTGAATAAATTAGATATCTAATAATTCTTGTCAAGTCACTAGACGCCTGTAATGATGTGACATCGATTATTCGATATCTAAGAACAAACGCCAAGGAGGAGAGTTCACGTTATGCTCAGTCATGAAGAGAATGACCTGTTAGCCCGTGTGGAGGGTGATGCACCGATGGGCAAGCTGATGCGTCAGCACTGGACGCCGGTTTGCCTGATTGAGGAAGTCGCAGAAGCAGACGGTAAGCCGTTGCTGGTCGAAGCGATTGGTGGCCGCTATGTGGCCTTTCGTGATTCAGAAGGGAAGCTTGGTCTTCTTGATGAGCTCTGCCCGCACAGACGCGCATCACTGGTTTTTGGACGTAACGAAGATTGTGGTCTGCGTTGCCTGTATCATGGCTGGAAGTTTGATGTTGAAGGTAACTGTGTTGCCATGTCGTCCGAACCCGAAGGCAGCCCGCTTCATGAAAAGGTCAAACACAAGTCCTATAACACGGCCGAGTGGGGGGGCTTTGTCTGGGCATGGCTTGGCGAAGAAGAAGACATGTATCCGTTTTCGCCACCTGCATTTGCCCCGACCGAAGATACCCAGGTTTCAATCCTGAAAATCAGGATTCCGGCCAACTGGGCGCAGATTACCGAAGGGCAGATCGATTCCGCACATTCGTCCAGTTTGCATTCATCGGATATGAAACCGGCCCGCGTTGAAGGCGCTTCCGCGGATGATCAGGCATGGTACCGCCCTTCGACGGATAAATCTCCACGCATGCAGACCCAAACGACCAGCTACGGCTTCCACTATGCTGCGATCCGTAAGCCGATCAAAAATCCTGGTACCCATTACTATCTTCGTATTACCGAGTATATTGCACCCTATACATCTCTGATCCCGCCAAACAACAACTACAATGTTGCCAGCGTAATTGTGCCGATCGACGACGAGACAACGCACTTCCACTTCATTGCTTGGGGGGGGAAGGCGTGTCCAACTACTGAGGAATGGCGAAAATTCAACCACTCCCAGAAGGGTGTCCATCTCGATGAGCGCTGGGTCTCGCAACGTCAACTGCATAACAATTTTTTGCAAGACCGACAGGCGATGAAACTCGGCAGCTTTACCGGGGTTTACGGTATTCCAAATCAGGACATCGTAATGTGGGTTTCCATGGGGGCTATTGTTGATCGTTCCGATGACATTCTGGGCGCCTCGGATCTGGCCATCGTCGAGTTCCGGCGGTTGATGGTTGATGCTGCAAAAAAGGTTGCTGCCGGCGGAGAAGCTATCGGCACAACTGAGCCGCGCGTACCCCATTCTAGTATCGCGTCACGTGAAGGTGTTTACCCTCAAACCCTTGATTGGCGGACGCTTGTCGAAGAAGAAAGTGTCGCTGCAGAGTGACTGAAAGCGGGTGGGCGGGCGAGATGTCCGCCCCTATCGTAAAATAAAACTAAGATATCTAATTTTATGGTTGACTGAGGGCGTAGGCTGCCATTTAATTTAGATATCTTATAAAAAAGAACAGATCGACTTAATCCGTAGACAAAAAAATAAATGCGCGGATTTTCCTGGGAGGAAAACAGCATGAAGTCATCAAAAGCTTCTAGCGTCGAGGACCTGTTGACCGAGGGAGTCCCTAAGGGACTGTATTACGGCGGTGAATGGCACCGCGCTGAAAGCGGTGTCATTACGGTTTCCTCGCCATCAACTGGGGCCGAACTTGCCCAAGTTGGCAGTGCCTCTGCTGCTGATCTGGACCAAGCTGTCAAAGCAGCTACCGCCGGACAAAAGCTTTGGAGGCGGACTACGCCGCGTGAACGCACACTCGCCATGCGTGAAGCTACAAACATTATCCGTGCCAACAAGGAAGAGCTTGCGCGTCTTGATGCGCTTGACAGCGGGAACTCTCTCAAAGGTATGCTGTTCGATGTCGAACTCGCAGCATCCTTGATGGATTTCTTTGCCGGACTTGCCACCGAATTAAAGGGTGAAACCGTTCCGGTAGGTGCAGGTAAAGTGAACTATGTTGTGCGTGAACCTGTTGGCGTTGTCGCGCGCATCGTGCCGTTTAACCACCCGCTGATGTTCGCCTGCGCAAAACTTGCGCCACCAATCATGGCTGGTAACAGCGTGATCATCAAACCATCAGAAGAAACACCGCTCTCAAGCCTTAAAGTTGCCGAATTGATTGGCGGGCTGTTCCCACCGGGCGTTTTGAATGTGCTGAATGGCGGGCCTGATCTGGGGGCGGGACTTTCAACCCATCCCGGTATCGCCAGCGTCAGCGTTGTCGGCAGTGCCGCAACCGGTCGTGCCGTCATGCGTCAGGCTGCCGATACACTTAAACATGTGTCATTGGAACTGGGCGGAAAGAACGCACTCGTCATGTTCCCGGATGCGGATGTTGAAAAGGCTGTTCAAAGCGCGGTCAAGGGCATGAACCTGCCATGGACAGCAGGACAGTCTTGTGGCTCGACCAGTCGGGTGTTCGTTCATGAAAGCCTATATGATTCCGTCGTTGATCAGTTGGCAGCCGCATTTGATGCAGTAAAGCCGGGCGATCCACTCTCACCTGGTACCGAAATGGGCTGTCTCTCGACGCGCGGTCAGTATGACAAGGTCCGCGGTTACATAGAAATAGCGCAGAATGAAGGTGCCAGGATGGTGGCGGGCGGCGATGTACCCGAAGAGCTGTCTCATGGCTTCTTTGTTCGACCGACTGTATTTGCTGACGTCACCCCTGATATGCGCATTGCGCAAGAAGAAGTGTTCGGGCCGGTGCTGAGCGTCCTCAAATGGAGTGACTATGACTCCTTGATCGAAGCGGTAAATGGGGTTGATTACGGACTCACTGCCTCGGTTTGGACGCGCGATATCTCACAAGCTATGCGTGCAGTTGATGACATTTGCGCCGGGTATGTCTGGGTCAACAATTCCAGCGATCATTTCCTTGGCACACCGTATGGCGGGATGAAGCAATCCGGCATCGGACGCGAAGAATGCTTGGGCGAGATGTTGTCTTACACCGAGCAAAAGAACGTCAATATCACTTTTGAGACCTGATGCCGTTCCAGTGGGACCTTTGACGGTCGGCATCCAATAAAAATAACAGAAATTATAAATTGAGATCTTACCCATTAGGGAGGAAAGAATGAGGCTTTTGACTCTTGCCGCGGCTATTGGACTGGCCTTCGGCGTTAACACTGCACAGGCTGAACCGGTAAACCTGACGCTCTCAGGTGGCAATCCGGGTGGCTTGTGGTCCCTTCTCGGCGCAGGTATCGACCGTGCCGTAAAGCAATCAGACCCAAATTCCGTTGTAACATATCAGGCAACTGGTGGTGGATTTGCAAATATTGGTTTGCTGGGAGCAAACCGGACGGATACGGGATTAGTTCACAACGCTGAAGTGAAGATTGCTCTGGCAGGTGAAGAGCCCTTCAAGGCTCCTGTAAACAACATGCGTGCAATTGGTTACATGTATAATTGGGCGCCGATGCATTTCTTCTTGGCGAAGTCGATTGCCGACGAATACAACATCGATAGCCTCGACGATCTTGCAACAGCAAAAGCACCGGTACGTATTGGTGTAAACCGTTCGGGTAACATTACGTCCAACGTAGCGTTGTTCATGCTCGAACAAGCTGGGTTAACCACGGAAGCTGTTGAGGCAAATGGTGGACGCATTGTTCAGGCCGGGGCAAACGACCAGGCAGAACTGCTGAAGGATGGTCGAATCGACATTGTTACCAACGGTGTCTTTGTTCTTCATTCCTCATTCCGCGCAATTGACGAAAACAATGAAGTCATTGTCCTCGACATTCCCCAGAATGTAATTGATGCCACGAATGCCCGTTTCGGGACTCAAACTTATACAATCCCCGGGGGAAGTTATTCCAATCAGCCAAATGATGTCGAAACGTCGGCCCTTGGTGCTCTTCTGGTGGCAACGGATCAGATGGAGGAAGAAACTGCATATGACCTTACCAAGGCTTTGATTGCAAATGTTGACGAGATCAAGGCGGTTCACGGTTCTATGAAGGCGCTGACCCCGGAGCTTATGGCTGATCAGGATGTTTTGCCGTTCCATCCAGGTGCAGAACGGGCATATCGCGAGGCAGGACTTCTCAAATGATGAAGTCACTTGTTAACACAGGCCGCAAACGTAAGTTTGCGGCCTTACCCCACAAAGTTCTGATCAGCTTGGCGGCGCTATTTGCGATCGGGGTTATTTACGGCAACCTCTTCGTTATTTCGGACCCGCTTATAATTGGCATTCTGTTTCTTAGCGCCTTGTTCTCGATGCTCTTCTTGGTGGTTGGTGCAACAACTAATGCACGGGACAAACCGACCATTATTGATTGGGTGTTAAGTGTACTGAGCCTCGCTACCGGAGCGTTTTTCCTTGTGAATGCAAGTGTGATTTCAAGCCGGATTACTTTGCTTGAAGAGCTTACACCTGCTCAACTTTTCTTCGGGTCGTCACTTCTATTCTTGTCACTTGAAGCGACGCGTCGCACGACGGGTGCAGGTCTTACGATCGTTGTTCTCGGTTTTATGGCCTACAACCTGTTCGGTCACTTGCTGCCCCCGCCCTTTGGGCACGGAGTGATCGAATACACCTACCTGCTGGATGCGCTAATCTTTACAACGGACGGTGTCTTTGGTGTTCCGATCCAGGTTGTCGCTAGCTATGTTTTCCTATTTGTTCTGTTCGGGACGTTACTGTCATTTGCTGGCGGAGGGGACTTCTTCTTTAACCTTGCTGCCTCGCTGACCGGAAAGAGCCCCGGTGGTCCGGCAAAGGTCGCTGTTATCTCATCAGGCATGTATGGAACGATTTCAGGCAGTCCCGTATCTGATGTCGTCGCGACGGGCTCGATAACGATCCCAATCATGAAGCGCCTTGGCTATTCATCGCGTTTCGCCGGCGCAGTTGAAGTTGCTGCATCCACAGGTGGCAGCGCCATGCCGCCTATCATGGGCTCAGCCGCGTTCATTCTTGCTGAGTACACAGGGTTTGCGTATCGCGAAGTCGTCTACGCCGCGATTATTCCAGCGATCCTTTACTATCTTGGTGTTTTCTCACAGGTTCACTTGCGCGCGGTCAAACGCGATCTGCGCTCCTATCCAGATGATGTCCCTACGCTTAAGGCAACCCTCATTAATGGCTGGATGTTTATTGTCCCGATCGCGGTGATCATTCTCGCACTGTCGCTTGGTTATTCGCCAACCATGACGGCAGGCTTGGGAGCTGCTTCTGTCGTCATTGCAGCGGCTTGCTCTGCGCGAACCCGCATGAGCGTTTGGCGTGTAGTTGAAGGCCTTGGTGAAACCACACTGCGCATCCTCCCCGTTGCTGGCGCGTGCGCGGCTGCGGGACTTGTAATCGGAGGTCTGTCTATGACGGGCCTTGGCATGAAAGCGGCGAACGTGATCATGACAATCAGTGGTGCAGATCCGGTGATCACCTTGATGATTTCCGCTGTGGTGACCATCATTCTCGGTTTAGGGATGCCAACACCAAGTGCTTACATTCTTGCAGCAGTTCTCGTTGGGCCAGCGCTTTCAAAGTTGGGATATCCGCTTCTTGAGTCTCATATGTTCTTGCTTTACTACGCGATCCTGTCGGCCTTGACGCCACCGATTGCGGTTGCGGCGCTGGCGGCAGCGGCCATTGCAGAAGAGGACCCATTCAAGATTGCATTTGATGCAGTTAAACTTGCCGCAGTCGGCTTTCTGCTGCCATTCGTCTTTATTTGGAATCCTGCTATCATCGGTTCCGGTTCATCCATTGAGATTGGGCTTGCCGTGATCGGCGGTGTTATCGGAACGATTTCACTGGCGGCTGCAATAGAGGGCTATATGAATGGCACTCTGTCGCGGCTAATGAGAAGCTTGTTCATTTGCGTCGCTGTTGGCAGTGTTGCGCCGTACATGCTCGTATCTTTGGGTGCGATTGTTGTGGGCGGTGCACTACTTGCACGAAACTACTTCTCAACGTCACCCTCCTCGGCGAAAGAGGCGAAGGATCAAAAAGTTCCTGGAGCTTGATGCGTTCCAGTTGTGCAAGGGAGGTGTGCGCATATGCTTCATGCCTCCCTTTTTTTTCGCGATGTCATAGGGCTGTTTGATATTGCATTTTCCCAAGATTGGACTTTTTACCGGCAGCTTTATGCTGCGGAGCTCATGGTCACTACATTTTACCGGTCCCGTTTCGTCTATAGTTATCCCAGTGCTGCATCGCGACTGTCGATTAGGGTAAGCGTCGCGGTTAGTTTTGTGCGTAGCGGATTACTCGCGTGCGCATGTCTATTTTCAGCCTCAGGAGATGTTTATCCTGGCTGACGCGACTTCATTTACTGAAATAAAACGACATAACATCTTCGATCTCTAATAATAAAGGGGCCAGTGACACAACTGCGCTTAGAATAACAATTGGAAGCAGCAACCAGCGAATGCTGGCCGTTCGGAGGAAAGCGATGACTCACCTAATGCGTAACTTAAAAATCTCGACAAAAGTTTTCGGAGGCTTTGCGCTCATCTTGTTGCTTTTGGCAACCGTTGCCGTGTTGGGTGTCGTTTCCATGAGTAGTGTGGGAACAGACTTTACGCGTTACAGAGAAGTTGTTCTCCAATCAAATCAAGCGGTCCGTGTGCAGGAAAAGCTGTTGGAGGCACGGGTGGCAGTTAAAGATTATCTATTAAGCAATAGTCCTGAAGATGCCCAAATAGTACTTGATATGCTCGATACGACTAAGCTGTTGAATCAAGAACTAGGGTCTTTACTGTCCGAAGGAAACCGAAAAGAGGCCTCGAGAGTTGTTTCAGATAACTTGACAGCATATTCTGAAGCTTTTGAAGAAATCGTTTCGCTCTCGGTTTTTGATCCAGTACGTGGCGATTTGGTTTCCAATGAGTTAGAGCGTATCGGGCCGATTGTTGCCAGTGAGTTAGAAGACCTCAAGCTTGATGTGAAAGCAGAGCAAGATGAGATCGGCCCGCGCGCTGCTGCTGCATCTAAAAGATCTGTTTTGATCAGCGAGATACTAGCGGGTGCTGCAATCATCATTGGTGTAATTTTCGCGTGGTTAACTGGGAGGGGCATCTCTCAACCTATCGTGCAAATTACTGAAGTGATGAAAAAGTTAGCTGCGGGGGACAAAGAAGCAACTGTTCCAGGTGAGCATCGTGGAGATGAAATTGGAGAAATGTCTCAAGCAGTATTGGTGTTCAAAGAAAACATGATTCGTGCTGATCAGCTTGCCGCGAAAGAAGCTGAAGCGCTAAAATTAAGAGAAAAACGAGCCGAGAAGATAAGCGAACTTACCGCCGGGTTTGACAGTGAAATGGCTTTTGTACTCAAAGCCCTCGTAACTGCGGCCAAGGAAATGCAATCGACTGCGACTGGAATGACCAATACTGCAGAAGAGACAAGCCGGCAAGCTGGGATAGTTGCGACAGCGGCTGAACAGGCCTCGACTAACGTTCAAACAGTAGCGAGTGCAACTGAAGAGTTAAGCGCTTCGATAAGCGAAATAAATCAACAGGTGGGGCAGTCATCCACGGTTGCAGCTCGAGCTGTTGTAAATGCGGAAGAAACGAATGTCCGGGTACGTGGGTTGGCGGATGCAGCGCAAAAGATTGGTGACGTTGTTGGACTGATTAGCGATATTGCAGAGAAAACTAACCTTCTTGCTCTAAATGCGACGATTGAGGCTGCTCGCGCTGGTGACGCGGGTAAGGGTTTCGCTGTGGTGGCTGCAGAAGTCAAGAACTTGGCGACAGCGACATCAAAAGCAACTGATGAGATTACTGCGCAGGTTTTAAATATCCAAAGTGAGACTGATGGTGCGGTTGAGGCAATCGCTGCAATCTCTTCCACTATCTCGGAGATTAGTGAAGTTTCGGCAGCAATTGCAAGCGCTGTTGAGCAACAGGGAGCTGCTACACTCGAGATCACTCGCAACGTCCAAGAAGCCGCTGGGGGCACCTCTGAAGTTACTAGTAGTGTTGTTAGTGTGAATGAAGCTGCGGTTTCGACTGGTGAGGCCGCTGAACAAGTGTTAGATGCTTCAGGCAGTTTATTACATGAAACCGACAAATTACGTGAGAAAGTGCAAGAATTCCTGAGTTCTGTTCGAGCGGTCTAGCTGTCAAACATCCTTTCGAAGTGTCAGAGTTGAAATAATATTTGTCTTTTTAATATCAGTTGCTTCTGTTTCATTTTTCTCTGAATCTTGGCTTCAATATCACCCGTTGACGCCGATGTGTGACCCGGTTCATGTGCGTGACTTACAAAGACAATCATTGGGCCGCTTTAGCCTAGTCCCGTGGGCAAACCCAGACTGCAATTGAAGTTGGGTTTCCTGCATTGCAGCTTGATCCTTTCAAGCTTGCCAGGGGGGGCGAATAGAACGGGCATGTAGCTGGCTTTCTGAGGTACTAGGTCGCCTCCCCCCTTTGTTAATTCAAGGGCATGACCTAACGGAGTCCGTGAAGTCCAGATCGAGTATGGTCGTGATCAGCGGTTGCCATTGAAGGATACCTGAATCGTAAGCAGAATTAGCTCGCGCTGTGCATGTTGTTGGGCATTGAGGCTGCCTGTGTCGCACCATTTATCTACATCACAATCCCTAGTATCTGCATTGGTGGAGTGCAACTTGTTCACAATTACAACACCTATTTAAGTGCATCAGACAAAATAACAGAGAGTCGAAAAGTTCCTGGAGCACGGTACGGCTATGGTGTGCGAAGAAAGTATGTGCCTGTGTGCCATACCTTCTTTTTTTGACTTGTCGAAAATTGTCAGCTTTTCTGTCAATCATGCAGCTTTTTGTCAGCTTATGTGACAATCTGTGCCAACTTATCTGGCAATCGAAAATGCTAAGGCATTGATTTCCCGTGAAGTCGAATGTCACATTTTGTGGCACCTGACACACCAAAATGGACGGAATTCACTGTCACGAACCAATGTAGGGTTTGGTCGCGTTGTTCAGCTCGGCAAGGGCTTTCTGTTCCTCAGCAACCCCTTAGTCCAATGTATGCCGTAAGTCTGATCGGTGCCGACAAAACTTACGTCGATTGATTGCAACAGCCAAACGTTCGCCTCCATCAAATCAAGCTGAAATACTAGAGGTGGGCCCCAACATAGTTAATTGATGGCATCCGCAAAAACCCTTTGCTATCCAATGGATTCGGCCACAAGACAGCAAAGGGTTGAAGGCATTCCACTACGCCTGATTAGTGTCTAAATGCGATATATCGTCGGTCCGACACGGGAAACCTAGATGGTCTTTCTCCACGGAATTCCGCCGAAAAAATCCCGCATTTCGTCTAAGGAGCCGATCATTCGGCTTAGTTCCTTAGGGTCGGTTTCGTTTACAAGGCTGCGAAGACTTTTTAGCCTACTCTTGTAGGCACTCTCCGTCTCCTTGATTCCCTCGTCGAATCCGCTTCTCGTCTCTTCCCAGAATTCGTCGGACTGTCGGACCAACGCCCCGATGAAATCTCTCTGGCTCAACTCTTTAGCAATTTTTTTTGCCAGTCGTCTTTGCCAAGATGCTCCGAACAACGCATAGCCCGCTAGTCCTGCCAAAAGCCCTAATCCAACCATTATTGTAATTGGCCCGCCAATAGATGCGACAAAACTGACTGCGGTTGCTGTACCGCCAACACTAATGCCAATACTGGATAGAAAGCTCACAACGCTTGGAACCAAAAGGTATCCACCAAGGTTACTACCGGCAGTCACGGCTGCAACCCAAGCGGATAGAGCACCGTATGTTCCCACACTAGCTAAAGCTCCTAAGAAAACACCTTGCGCATTAAACGGCAACGCTATTTTTCCAACCCCCAGTTCTGTCGACGAATAAGTTGCAAGTACTTCATTTACTTCCGCCGCAAGTTCTCGAGACCGGATATTCAAAACTTCGTGAAACTTACCTTTGACATGGTCAATTAGATAGGTCCCAGCCAACTCTTGAGCTTCCTTGCGATCCTCGTAGCGTTTGCAAATAACGTCTTCGATGTTCTTAGCCGTTATCAGTGACGCCAACTCTGTCGTAACGTAGTCACGGGTAGCCCGCTTGCTCAGATCAATCACGCTGTGTATACGCTTGATCTGCCCTTGAATTCGTTTCTGTCGCTCAGGTTCTGCCGACTCCAGTTTAAGAAGATCGCTTTGCGCCGCCTCCCGGTGCTCCAAAGCGTCCGTTAATTTTTTCAGCCAGTCACTGCAGTATGATTTGGCGGAAGTCTTCAAGTCTAGAACCCAGTTATCCATGCGACTGTAGACATAGTTTGGAAAAGTGCTACCGAGCAACTCGGAGAGATCTCCCTCGAAACCTTCCCTACGAGAAGGCTGCTCAACCAAATAGGAGAAAAACCTCTCTCGAAACTCATCCAAGGTTGGCGCTTGCCTACCCATTGAAGCTGCTCGTTTCTCCAGTGCTTCAAAAAGGTGCTTAAAAGCACGTCCTGATGACTTCCTAATGATTTCCGCAACTTCTTTCGGCGCTTGATGCGCCCAGGTTGCGAGAAAATACATGTTCTGTAAGGTTGAAGCTGAGTCATTCTCTTGCTGTACGGGGGGGAGCTGCTCGAGCAAAGCGCTTATATAGTGCAGATCATTCTGATCCAAAAACCCCTGGGCCGTCGAGACATAAACCAAAATGTCAGCAATACTGTGCGCGATCTCTGCGTTGTTGTGGTCATCCTGCGAGTTTCCATAACCTGGTAAATCAATAAGGTCACAACCCAAAAGGAAAGGAGTATCGATATAGACCAATGCAACCGAGCACTTTTCCACGTCTTTTTTTGGGTTCTCGCGGTGAGTGCCATAATCTCTCAGAGTATCGAAGCTACCGGCAACCAGCCGATGTTTGAAGCAATGCTCCTGATCATCCGCAAGATTCAGATCAAAGCCCTTCTTCATTATCCAAACGTCTTCTTTGAACCAAGTAGGACGATCGTTGATGTGACGGATCAAGTACAACATCGATGTAACGGGCTGATAGCCAGTGTGTAGGTAATCTCCTCCCATTAAGGTATTAGCTAACCTGGACTTTCCTTGGTCGAAACGCCCGCAAAACGCTAGACGAGGCTTCCGGCCAATCGCACGAGCTTGGGCGATCAACACATCAGGGTTAGGAGCATCATAGAATTTTGCTTCGTCCAACCGGTTAGGTGCTGATTGAGCATAGCGGCTCATCAGCTGAATCTGCGTGGTCAGGCTATCGTATGGATTACCATATTCCACAGGAATCTTCGAAGAGGTCTGACCACAAACCTTAATCCAAGCTAGATAAATGGATAGGGGAACGTTGTCCTGATCTTGCTCAAAGCGAGATACTGCGCTTTGCGAAATCCCGAGTTTTTCGGCGAGTTCTCCTTGGCTAAGTCCTGCGCTATTTCGAATGTTAAATAGATTGATTACTTCACCGTCCATCATCTGCTCCCTTTAAACTCAAGAACGCTCATAGCACCATGAGGGCTAACCTGACACAGGACCTTGATTATATCAACTTGATTTATGCATTATTCGGGTAAATATGTTAAAAAAATTCAGAATTTGTTTTTTTACCGTTTTATGCAGGCCGCTAGTTCATAAAACTGCATGTTGGATGCTCCGCATAAACCTCATCAGCGAGGATGAGGTTGATCTATATTTAAGTATTATTCGCAGATGACTAGAGTGGTGTTCGCACATTTAATTACCCATTCGCATATTAAAGTATACTTTACATCAATATGACCCAAGCGCACATCCAAGCCGATTGTTTTCATATAAGTATAAAATGTTTACCAGTTCTTTTGGGACACTTCTTCATAATGGCTCCAGATCGTATCGCATTCATCGCAAAGCTTGAGAATTTTTCCAGTCTTCTTCACGCGAACCAGAATCACATGCCCCTGGCCATTACATTTAGGACATTCAAGAATTTTCACTCTCACTTTACCGGATACGCAGTGGTTATATTTCGTGTCAATTGACCAGTACTTTTATCGAAATCGACAACAACTCTGACAGTCGTTTCACCATTGTGCCAATGATACGCCCCATCGGAACATCGAATGCCCCGAGATCATTAGGAATTAAAGAAAAAGTCGACTTCCCCCTTTTTCTGCTCAGATGCAGGTATCATGCGTCATAGATGATAATCGCCTTGTAGCTCTCCCAAATGGTGAGCAAGGCTTCCTCAATACATCGCAAAATACAATATATAGTATTTTGAAACCACATAAACACTATATGTTGAATTGCATGTAACCTCGCTGTCATGTTTGAGAGCTTCTCAACAAAACATTTTGCGATATATCCCCGCCATCACATCCACACCCAAGGTTGTGTGCTGTGCTGATCTGGGCATATCGCCCGTTTCGCTTCAATGGAGGGAAAATGTGATGCACAACCAATCTGATCTAGAGACACTTCTCAAGCAAGCCCTTAAACAGGCTCTCAAAGACCGCCGATACTTCTATGTTTCCTGTTATCTGAAACCTGCGCTTGAAACACTGCAAGAGCAGAAAGAAGCGAAAAAGGCGTCCTGATACAAGGTTGTGACATCGAGCAAACACGGACTGCCCGGCACACTGCCGGGCAGTTGCTATGAGGGATGATCATCCCCAAACACTAACGCATCAAACTTGATATATTAAATGGTGTTCTCGGGTTTAACGCGTCAACTTTGATATATTACGTTGCGCGTTTAGTTGCAGACTGGCCGCCCACAGACTCATTGTCAGATATTTTGTCATCCAACAGATTCCGCAAAACCTGGTCGCTCAGATGCAGCACGTTGGTATTTGCCTTAAGGAAGTCTTGCCACTCATTTATAGAGATGCCGTGATGAGTGATGAAACTCTGTATCAGCGATTTAGACAATTCTCCTGCAAAGCGCTGCAAGTGACCAACATACCTGTCGGGAATGGTCTGTTGGCGGATGATGGAAACAAGCCCATCTGAAGTTAGAATATTAGGGAACGGCCCGTTCATGGTTGCTTGGATTACCCGATTAATATTCGATCGTGTTGGGCGCCGAACGGCAATTGGCTCACGTTTTACCGCAGCAAAACGCGCCATCACCTCACTTATTGAAGTTGGGGTCGACTTATAAAAGCTCATCGTTCCGCCGCCCAATGACCAAACAGAAGCAATCACTGCTCATTTGCGCGCATATTATACCATTTCGGGCAGAATCACACCACGTCTCCGGCGATAACTGAACCACAAAGCGAGCTTCAGGTTTGTGGAAACAAACTGCGCCTGTTGGCAATCGCATTGTCGGATGGTGGGGCTATTGCTTTCGCTGAGAGGCATTGGAACGAGCAGGCTCGCAAGAGTATCAATTTCTGATCCATTCAGGATTCTGGTTATAGCGTCCGTTCACCATCACTTATCATCAAATACCGGGCCCGTATCACTAAAGCCTGTCCAAACAGGCACTTCAGTTTTGGCACGAACACGCTGACGATCTGCAATCGGTTTCGCGCGCCGCGGCGACAAGGGGCTGTCGCGCGGTTCTGGAATATAGGCTGCCATCGCATCGGTCAATTTCATAGCATTGAGAACGCGCAGGAATGTGTCGAGCGTCGCTCCCTTGCCGTTGAGCAATCGACTGAGGGTTGGGACAGATATGCCTGCCTCGTCGGCCAGTTCCTGCTGGGTGAGTTCCAGATGAATGCGATATCGATTCAAACGATCTGTAATATCCTGATTAATCTGATGAATAGAGGCGATCTGATAGTCCAGTTCAGACATGATCCGGTTTCCTGTGTCAGTTTGATCACGCACCAGCATAGGACATAATGTGGTATCCATCCCTCGAACGCTATTCAAAGGTATATAACCCTTCTCTTCCGAGTATCTTTCTAAAATCAAATTTCTTTCATATACTGAAATTTCGGCAAAGAAATCGTCGGGGGGAAGAGTCATGCCGTACTGGATGCGGAGCGCCTTGATTTGCTCAACCCTTTCCGTTGCCAGCTGCCAAACAATTGATGATGTCAGCCACCAAATGGAAGGTTTTCTGGTTTTGCTTACCGGCCAGAAGCAAGCTGAGGGTCCGGTTGATCAAAGTCCTCAGGTTTCTGGTTTCTCACCTGCGCCAAATAATCCGGGAAAACTTACAGGCAGGCTCATCGCCAACGACATTCACAGTGGCGACAGCTTTACACTGGAAGGCATCAAGATTGCTTTGTTTGGAATTGACGCTCTTGAGTCGATGCAGAGCTGTAGCAAAGGGCATGAAACGATCGCTTGCGGTGAAATTGCCCGAAACGCCCTGATTGGGTTCACGGCCGGCGAACCGATAACCTGTCTTCCTGACTATTTTGTATCATCGGCAACAACATGGGTCAGTCAGTGCGCTATTCGTAACTTCAGCCTGTCTCTGGCCATGGTTAAAGTCGGGCTTGCGACAACATCTGTCGATCAAAACCAGATTTTGACGGATTGGCAAGAAACCGCCCGGCAAGAGAAGCGGGGAATGTGGGGAATGGGCGCCGAGACACCCGCGACCTGGCGCTCAATGCATCCGACAGCGGTCTTTTCTCCGGGTGGGAGCTAAAATGTCACTTCAGAAAAGGGCCGTTGAATTTTCCCCCGAAAGTGCGTTCAGCTCACAAACACCTGGTTACGAGTTGCTGCCGTTTCGCACACGAAAGCTCTCGCAAAATGGGCATATCCTAATCACCTCCAGCGTTGGCGATTACCAGCTCGTATCGCCAGTTGAATATGCCTCGCTCGTCAATCATGAGCTCCCGAAAGACTCAGAGCTTTTCAAAAACCTGCGTAGCCGTCACATCGTGTGCGACAGCAATCATGGTCCGCTCTTTGATGCCATTGAAGCTCAGACACGGACACGCAAACACCACGTAACTCAGGCCCCCGAACTCCACATCTTTGTTCTCACTCTGAGATGCGACCATCGGTGTCTTTATTGTCAAATCACGCCTCAGAAACTATCGGCCTGCGGGTTTGATATGAGTTGGTCAACAGCGCGTCTGGCATTGGATCGGGTTTTTGAAAGCACCGCAAATGTACTGACCATCGAATTTCAAGGTGGCGAGGCAGCACTTAGCTTTGACTTGTTGTGCCGGATCGTCCATGCGGCAGAAGAACGGAGCGAACGCGAACAGCGCGCAGTCCGTTTCGTCATGACGACCACGCTTCATCTGCTGGATACAAAGCAGTTGGACTTTTGTCGCGCTCACAGCATTGAGCTCTCGACATCGCTCGATGGCCCGGACTTCGTGCATAATGCCAACCGCCCCAATGCAACCCGTGACTCCTGGCGGCGCACAATTGATGCCATTAAAAATGCCGGGGAAATCTGTGGCCAAGAACATATTTCTGCCCTGACAACGGTCAGTCGGTTCAGTTTGCCCCATGCCCGGGCGATTATTGACACCTATGTCGAAGCGGGCCTTGAGACCATTTCACTACGCCCAATCAGTCCATTTGGTTTTGCGGTCAAATCGGCCAGCAAGCTCGGCTACAGCACAACCGAATTCATGAAGTTCTACAGGGAAGCTATTGCGTATCTGATTGAACTCAACCTTCAGGGTGTTCGACTGGAAGAAACCTATGCTTCCTTGCTTCTCACACGCATTTTGACACCGTTTCCAACCAGCTATGTCGACTTGCAGTCACCAGCAGCCGCTGGGCGTAACGTCTTGGTCTATAACTATGATGGCGGGGTCTATGTGTCGGATGAAGCTCGCATGCTCGCTGAAATGGGTGATGATCGGTTCCGCATGGGAGACGTAAATCAGGAACTCGCACGCCTGCAGAAATCACCAGCGATGCAGATCATAAATAACCATGGCGTTGCCGAGGAACTCTCAGGATGCTGCGACTGCGCATTTGTTCCCTATTGTGGTGCAGACCCTGTGTTTCATGTGGCGACACAGGGCGATCCGGAAGGAGACCGAACAACCAGCGAATTCTGTCAGCGACAAACGGCCTATTTTGAACTGTTCTTTGATTATATTTCACAGAATGACCCTGACATCATGTCCGTATTTATGTCCTGGATTACTCGCAAGCCACTCTCCGACCTCGTGTCAACTCGGCAAGAGGCAGGTTAATGCTGCCTCTTTACACACAAGCCAACATTAACCACCTGCGCGGCGCGCGGGTTTTAAAGATCGTTGATATTGAGGAAGCACGCCAGGCAAGGTTTCCTGCGGAAAAGTCACTCATTTGGCTCGATCAACCAGTCACAGACCTTGCGCTCGAGCAGTTTGCGGGTGCGGTTATCGCAACTTCACGCCCGGTTCAGGATATTTCTGGAATCACCATTGAAAACCCCAAGACCGAAGATGTGATTGCCCCAGGTGATGTGATCAGGGTCCAGGAGGGTAGCTCTCGCATCTCCGTCTTCTATCGACGGGGTTCGAACAGCAATACTCTGATGGCAACAGAACGCTGCAACAGCTTTTGTGTGATGTGCTCGCAGCCACCACGTGAAGTCGATGATCACTGGTTTGTCCAGCAGATGCTCGACACCATCCCACTGATTGATCAGAGCGAGAAAATGCTCGGTCTGAGTGGCGGTGAACCGACATTGCTGGGCGATGATCTCGCCGTCGTTTTGCACCAGGCACGCAGTCACTTACCAGAAACAGTGCTGCATATTCTGAGCAATGGGCGTCGATTTTCTGATCCCGTATTCTGTCGGATGATTGCCGCTGTAAACCATCCCCATATTCAATGGGGTATCCCGCTGTATTCCGATGATCCTGGTCAACATGATTACATTGTTCAGTCCCACGGCGCCTGGCATGAGACCGTTGAAGGGCTCTATAATCTCGCACGTGCCAATGCGAGCATCGAAATACGGGTCGTCGTGCAGAAAAGTAACGTAGATCGACTATCCGAGCTTGCGCGTTTTATTTTTCACAATCTGAGTTTTGTCGATCATATAGCATTCATGGCGCTGGAGCCTATGGGGTTTGCGCGCACCAACCACAATGATGTGTGGATTGATCCGATTGATTGTCAGGAGCAGCTATTCGAAGCCGTTTCTTATCTCGCAGACCGCGGGATGAATCCCAGTCTTTACAACTTTCCATTATGCACAGTCTCACCTGCATTATGGGACTTTTCACGGCAAAGCATTTCAGACTGGAAGAACGTGTATCTTCCTGAGTGCGAAGAGTGCGCGGAGAAGAGTAATTGTTGCGGATTTTTCCGGACGATTGATCCAGGTTGGACCAGTAGATCCATCCACCCAATCGAAAAGTCACCTCACCCCGAGTTTGAGGAAGCCGAATAATGTCCAAATGGCAAAAGAAACTGACTGCAATTCTCTCCTGGCCATCCGTTGTCGCTGGTAGTGCATTCTCCGGATCAACTGCCGGTGCAGCAGTCATCGATAATGACTATTGGTCCAATCAAGATGTGAACAGAAAGCCTGTTTTACTGCCCAATACCTTGAACAGTACCTCGCAAGATCTGTTTGCCGGACACCGAAGCCATCGTTCTCACTCAAGTCACCGCAGTCATAGTTCTCATTCCAGTCACCGATCCAGTTCAGGATATCGCTACACACCGCCAGCCACTACGGCACCCAGTTATTCAGCACCGGCCCCGTCCTATGTTGCACCAACGCCAACTGCTCCAAGTGCTCGGAGTTCGACCCTCGTCCCACCAAATACAGGTTCATCAATCATTTCAAAGCCATCTTCTCAAGAGCTCTCGATGATGGTTGTCCGTGTTCAGGCAGCACTGATGCGCCTTGGATACTACAATGGAGATATTGATGGACTTCTTGGCCCAATGACACGTGAAGCGATCACAAACTTTCAATCGGATCGTTCACTTGGAAAAACTGGTCGCATGGATATTGATACCCTTACCGCACTCGGAATCTCGGTACAATAACCCCATGATTCGCCGGATGGGAAGTTTTGACGGACCACATATTATTGATTTACATGTGGCGCAACGTGTCAAAATGTTACGCATTGTCTTGGGGATCAAACAAGCCGAATTAGCGGCTGCTTTAAACGTGTCCCCCCAACAAATGCAGAAATATGAAACCGGAAGCGACCGGCTCAAGTCTGGCCATTTGCTGTCACTTTCAAATATTCTCGGCGTGGAAATTGACTTCTTTTTCGAGGATATTCCTCAAATAGTCAGCGACATGTCTAGATTGGAGCGAGCACAATCAATACCAACTGAGCTGAAATCGCATGATGGTGCCAGCTCCAATGCTATGTTCATGTTTGCGCATGCCATAGCGAAACTCGACGCTGACGCGATCAAAAAATTGCTCCGGCAATCAATTTCCTAATATGACTAATTTCATTCAAAGCTCATAACATCGTCATAAATTTAAATCAAAACGATGCGGTACCCTTGGCCATGGATTACACCTTCAGAAATAATAAATAATGTTTGTCGAATGCTGGCGCGTGAGCATGGCTCCCACTTAAGCCTTCGGCAGGTCGAGGTGGAAGCTCGTGCAAGGACAGGCCGATCCCGGAGAAATACTCTGTATGCAACTTTTACCGAGAGACTAGGATAGTTTGGAAATACTCGGGAACCCGGCAGTAAAACTAGCCCTTGGAGCCTAAGTCAAAGCTGGATACGTAAAATCTATAAAACTGAATGTTCAAAATACGTGAAAAAACAAGCGTTCCTGTGGTGTCTTGATTCCTAAAGAATTTGAAATCAGGAAAAAATTCCTAACCAATTACCTGCTAGTTCTTATTCCGAACACCTTACCCTCCATAATAAAATTCTATACTATGTCGGTTGCTCTTTGACAATTTTTCAGAGGGCATTTTGCTAAGACGACACACACGAAGTCCTTACTCGTGCCTGAAGGCATGTGCCAAACGTGGGTGTTACTCTGATGCAAATTAAAAACTTATCCATCAAGTTACTAGCAGCATCGCATGCACACGCGCGACCGCGGTTTGCAACGCAGATCGCTATTGCCTTGATCTCCTTAGCTGATAATGACGGTGTGGTCAGGGCTACACGTCACGAAATAGCGGCACTAGTTGACCGCAGTGATTACAATTTAAAACTCAACGGTAAGCGGCGCCTTACGAAAATTTCGAGCGACTACAGAAAACTCGAAATGTTGATCGCCAAAGCCAACAAGGCTTATCTCTCAGGAACAATCAGCGGATCGCAACTTGAAGTATTAATTGAACTACTCAATCGTCAGTTTTTCAAGGCAGCAAGATCTCCGACACTTGCTAACGTATCACACGTCATTTCTTACTTCAGAGAATGTGGTTTAGTGGAGATACAGTACCGCGACAAAGGAGGGGTCTTACATGACACCACCTCTCGTGGCAGAGTTGCGCAGTACAAGCTGATTGATCCTCCCAAAACTGACGAAGACCAATCTGTAAGAGACTATCTTGACTTAAAAGATAGTAACCTCTTGAAAGCAATTTTCGATGCTAACGACGATTGAAGCAGCGAGAAGGGATTTCATAAAAAAAGTACAGGGAGTCTCATAATCAAAAAATATTATACTCTACATCAAACCCTAAATGTGTTTTTTAAAACACTCAGGCACTTGATTTATCTGTGATAAGTAAGAGAGCACTCGCTAATAATCTGAGTCTCATTTCTAAAGAATTTTCCCACCGGGTTTGACCCGATGGCCACCACCAACCAGTGCAGGCATCGATGCAGAATGGTGTGGTTGCCTGAACGGCCGTGTGCGGATCAACCCACCTTCGGGCAGCAATCCCGAAACCGAATGAATGACCGTGGTTTCAAGTGCTTGTCTTGCATCCAGATCGGGTAAAATACCCGGAAGACGCGCGGCGAGCATGGATTTCCCCGATCCGGGCGGACCACTCATCAATAAATTATGGCCCCCGGCAGCGGCGATTTCGAGTGCGCGTTTGGCACTTTCCTGTCCCTTGATGTCACGCAGGTCCGAAACCGGACCAGCCGGGGCGACATTGGCAATGGCGCGCGGCCGGGCCAGAATTTGTGTGCCTTTGAAATGATTGATCAGGCTGACAAGGCTCTTGGGCGCAAGTATCTCAAGATCACCGGCCCAAAGCGCCTCTGCCCCGTTATCACACGGGCAGATCACGCCAAATTCCTGCATGCTGGCTTCCATGGCGGCCGGCAAAACCCCGCCGACACTGGTGATGCTGCCATCAAGGCCAAGCTCGCCGAGGGCTAAAAACCGGGCGATATCCTCATGGCCGATGACATCCATCTCAGCCAGAAGCCCCAATGCAATCGGAAGATCGAAATGCGACCCTTCTTTGAGCAAATCGGCCGGGGCGAGGTTAATCGTGATGCGCTTGGGTGGTAAGGCTAGCCCCATGCTTGATAAGGCGGATCGCACCCGTTCGCGGGCCTCGGACACGGCTTTATCAGGCAATCCAACAACCGAAAACGCCGGCAGGCCACTTGCCATTTGCACCTGAACATCAACAGCAATCGTTTCAATCCCGGCAAAGGCAACCGTTGTAACCCGCGCTGTCATGTTGGCTGATCCCCATAACCCCTAGTTGCATCACTGTGACGGGAAATGGGGATCAAGGCAACATATCGTTGGGTGACAGGGGCTTAATGGTCAACTTACCCCCGAAACTTACGACCGACTATTCTGGCGCGTAGTCGGTATTAACCATCCATGGTGTGCCGAATTTGTCATTCACCAGTCCAAACCCCTTTGACCAGAAGGTTTCCTCGAACGGCATAACGATGGTGCCACCCTCGGCCAGCTTGTCAAAAAGCTGTTTGCCCTCCGCCGCATCGGGGAAATGCACGGAAATATTCATGCCCTGCATCGCGGTAAAATGCTCCGGCGGGCAATCGGATGCCATGATGTGCCAGCCATCCCCCATCAAACAGGCATGGGCAATTTTATCGGCAAAATCGGGCATGTCCTTGCTCATCGGCGTATCGCCAAACGGCATGGCGATCAGTTCGCCACCCAGAACGGATTTGTAAAACTCCATCGCCGGGCGGCAATTTCCATCAAAGTTGAGGTAGCTGATAACTTTCATTGGGGCATTCCTTTGTTACATCAATTGGCGGCGTTAAATTATGGTTCCAACCCGAACTGGGCGGCACCGTTGTCAAAATCAAAAGGCACGGAAAAATGTTCATGGGCGATGCGCCATTGGTTAGCCTGCTTTTCAAGGTGGTAGCTGGCCCGCATCCAGCTTGCCTGCTCGGTCCCGTCCTCTTGGCGCATGCCACAGCGGATCAAAAACCGGGCAACACCCAGATGGCCTGACACCCGGATGACCGGTGTTTGCATTTCAACGACCATTTCTGCGTCCTTGGGCAGGCATTTTTCCCAATGGGCGCGGTATTCCGTCATCCCGTTAAATTGCAACGGCCCGACCGCGTCATAGGAACAGAGATCGGGGCTATAAAGTGCCAAGATCGCATCAATATCCTTGGTGCGGTTGGCCTCTGCCCAGCGGGCAAAGACATCGGCGATGGCGGCTTGGTCCTGTGATTGTTTGTCAGTCATCGGACATATCCTTCAATTGGTGGCACGAGGGATCGGCAATCAGCCTGCCTGAACAGCCCGTTCCAACGCCGCGATATCAATCTTTTGCATGGTCATCATTGCTGTCGCCGCCCGTGCAGCAACATCCGGGTCAGAATCGGTCATCAACTCGATCAGGCGGGTTGGGGTAATCTGCCAGAAAACGCCAAAACGGTCCCTGATCCAGCCGCAATCGCGCGGCTCCCCGCCTTCGGACAAACAGTCCCAGTAATAATCGACCTCTGCCTGATCCTTGCAATCGACCACAAAGGAAACGGCTTCGGTGAATTTGAAGTCGGTTGGGAAATTAAACGCGGTAAATTTCCGACCAAAAAGTTCAAAACCAATGGTCAGAACACTGCCTTCCGGGCCGGGACCCGCTTTGCTTGCGCGCATGGTCTTGCCAATCGTTGCCTCGGCAAACACAGACGTATAAAAATTGACGGCATCTTCGGCACAGCCATTAAACCATAGAAACGGACTAATTTTTTGCTGCATGGGGCATCCTCCTTGCCACAGAACAAATGGCACCTGATCAAAACGGTCAAACCGGCTGGTTGATGAGTGTTTTATTGTATTCCCGTTTGACAAATACGTTGATATCAACATAATAATCTCATGTCAAAAAAAGATTTCAACCGCAGCGATAGACCCGTACCATTTGCCGATACCTTGATGGTGCGGGACTCGTGCCTGTGCCTGCATGTGCGCCGGGCGGCACGCACCATTGCACGTCGATTTGACGATGCGTTTCGCCCGTTTGACCTGACCAGCGGGCAATATTCGCTGTTGATGTCGTTGAACCGGCCATATCCACCGCATATGAAGGATGTCGCCGACCTTCTGGCGATGGATCGCACCACATTGACCGCCAACCTCAAACCGCTTGAACGGCGCGGTCTGGTGGCAATTAATCCCGACCCAAAAGATAAAAGGGGCCGTTTGCTAACACTGACCGAGGATGGCTTGGCCCTTCTCGCACGTGCCTTTCCCGTCTGGGAAAAAACCCAGCGAGACCTTGAAGGACTGGTGGCCCATTCCGATCCAAAACAACTGTTGGCGGATCTGATCAGTCTGTCTCAGGAACCAAAGCAGGAATTGGAAAAATAGGTTTCCACCGTCTTACGCGGTTTCAAGCCGATATTTAAGGAACGCTTTCCCGTCGTGGTCCACCGGACCAACAAAACGGGCACCAATGCGCCGCAAGGCTCCCAGTTTCGTGCGCGATGGCGGCAGCAGAAAGGTGACAAAGGGAATGCGCGGGTCGGACCGGGCAAAGGCAAGCGCCTTGCGCGTAATCACCATGCCCAGCCCAAAGCAACCAGGCCGCAGCACCAATCCGAAATCCCATTCATCGCCTTCTTTTTGAAACCCGCCCCATCCGGCGTAATTCCCGTCATGCAGGATCGCCCAATGACCCAGCCCGTCGCGCTGCCAACACGCATCCTTGGCAGACCTGAACCGGACGTAATCATCATCACCCCACACCCCGGTCAAAAGCGGCATGTGAACACCCATCCGGGGATCAGACATATGGGAAATCACCACATCAGGGGCGATATCACCAAGCGATACAAAGTCAATCGCATCGCCTGAAATCGCAGATCGGCGCATCATGGGGCTGGTCCAGTCAATCATCAAAAAAGGCGCAAAAGACACCTGCCTATTGCGCCGTTCCCTGATTGATCTGTCAATTGTCCGAACGATCACGCCCGATCACAATCGGTCAGACCCTATTCGTCCGATGTGCTACCATCACGCGGCGGCAGGAATTCCTTGCGGCACGGAACAGCTTCTTCGTTGACCACGGTCCAGCCGAAATTGCGAAACTTGCCAAAGCTTTCTTTTTTCATCGTGATGCCGCTTTCCTTGTGCTTACGCACTTCGCGGGGATCTTCGCCGTCAATCTTGTCGGCACGGATCCAGGCCCGTTCACGCATTCCTTTGGTGATCGTCGGTTCGGTCATACAGGCTCTTTTCATCAATTAAGTTGGCAAACCACATCATAACGCAATTTGGCTTGGTTCGCGATGGCTTTAACCGATGCGCAGGCGTCAATCAATTGACTTCGGGTCGGTGTCATGGAGCAGGTGAAAAACAGTCTCGGTAAACGCTTCACGTTCGGACATGATCGCCATCCAGTCGCGTACCCGCACCGGAATGTCAAACCGCCGGTCCGGCCAGCGGAAATCAATATAATACAGCCCCACCAGAACCGAATAGGTGCCCAGATGCGCATCTTCGGTCCGCAAAGACGCCAACCCGTCTAAAATCGCATCAATGCTGCTTTGAATAGCCTGCGCCTGTCGCTCCATTACGAATTCGGAACGATCATCTTCGGGGCGCTGGGCATCAGCAAACAACCGTCCCGTCGCCGCCATCATGCCATCGGCAAGTCCTTGCCATTTCAATGCATTCAGCCGGGCGATACCGTCCTGCGGGATGATGCCATCCGACGCCCCAGAAGCACGCGCAACCTGATCAAGGTAATCACAAATCACCGCAGACTCATAAACCGCCATGCCATCGGGCAGGATCAACGTCGGGACCTTGGCCAAAGGATTGTGTGCGCGAAGCGCATCATCGGTCCATGGATCAATCAGGATTTCACGCACCTGTTTTTCCAGACCCAATTCACGCAAAGCCACGCGCACCTTGCGCGAAAACGGTGATGTTGGCGCATAATAAAGCTGCATCGTCAAAGCCCCTTGCCGTGATCTGCCCTGATTCGGGCGTCCTCCTAGACCTTAAGGTCCGGTGTCCAGCCAATCCCTTCGAGATGCCATTTCGCACCCCAGTTTTTATCTTTGCGGGTCAGTGTAAGGTAATTTCGCGCCGCACAATAGACACCTTTACGATCGGGCAGCGGTTTTAACTTTGTCGGGCGTTCGGGCAACGGATGATCACCGATCCAGGCCAGCAATCCCAATGCGCGCGCAAAGGCCTTGGGCGGGGCGGTATGGGAAATGCCCGATGCCACCAGTTGATGGATGGTTTTGCCCATGGTTTCAAAAGTGCCCCGCGTGGCGACATGAATTTCACCCGACACGATCGTGATCTCGTGATCATGATCGTTGGCAATACGTTCAAGCAGTTCAAGGAACCGGCACCATTCGCGGCGATGCCAACGGCTTTGCCACTGATCACGCAGGTCATCTTCGTATTTCTGGGCACTGGGCATCATATGCAGGAAAAATTCCACCAGCGACAAACGCGGACCAATCACCGGCACACTCGACATCAGCAAAATGCGATTGCCTTCGGGAATGCTTTCAAGGGCCGGGGCAATATCGCGCCAGCCATGATCGCCCATGATGACTTCCGGGGTCCGTTCAGACCGCAAATCTGGCGCGATCACGGTCATCCCGGGGAAATCAACCTTCCACGCAAGGCTTTTGCCCGACCGGTCAAGCACCATGTCGGGCAGGCGATCGGGCTCGGTGTCGGGCAGACCATCAGACAGGCCATCTGGCCGTCCATCGGCACTGGTGCCAAGCTGCATCAAACAAAATGCCTCACGTGCGCAGGCAAACATACCGCGCGCCACCGCTGCCCCTTGGAACCATTTCTTGTGACTGCCCCAGCCATCAAAAATGTCATGGTCATCCCACATCATAAGCGACGGTACTCGGGCCAGCATGTGGCTGATCTGCGGCTGATCATAGATCGTCAGATAATAATCAAGATAGAATTTCAAGACCGCATCGCGCATCTCGTCGGAAAAGGCGGTTTTAAGCTTTTGCCCACGCCGCGCTTTTTTCCATGCCCGGATATCGGCGTGGCATTGCCAAACCCCATCGGCATAAATCTGATCCCCACCATGCAGCAAAAGCGAAAAGGGCCGCTTTGCATGCTGATCGGCAAGGTCACTCCAAAGCGCATTGCGATCTTCAAGCGGGCGGTCAAGATCACCGTCTTCCTGCCCGTTACACGACACAAAACCAATGTGTAAATCCGCCGTCATATCCGCGCAAACAGGGTATGTTTCGTTCTCGAAACTATAGTGAGCATCGGATGTCGCCGGCACGTCAAAATCAAACCGCCAATAAGTCCGGCCAAACAGGGTTGCCAGTTTTTCCGGCGTGACCAAGTCACGCCCCATCGCACGCAATTCCGGTACCTTGGCCCCCTCGGGCGCGACGATCAGGGCCGCGATCCGGGTTGTTGTACCATCGCTGCCACGCGCAAACAAAAACGGGCCAAACAGACCGTCACGGGAAGGTGTGGAAACCTGATTTTCTGTCATGCGGTCCTGTTACCTTGGCCAAAGATGCTCATAAATCATACGCTTGATACGGGTTTTGGTTCCAGCGTTGCCTTTTGGATGATGCAATCACACCAGAACAACATGCACAAAAAAGGGCAAGCGACCTTGATCACGTCGCCCAAAACTCGCTTCACGGATGGGCATTCTCAAATTCAGTGATTGAGCTGCAAGGGCAATCGTTTACGCTACGAACATCAAGATACCAACTGGCCGTGACATTGAGGAGAACGCCCTTGGCTTCACAACGCCCCAAAGCAATCCCAACCGTTCAGGTCGATGACGATACCGTTCGCGTGACCGAATGGCATTTTCCCCCGGGTGCGGAAACCGGCGGTCACATCCATGAAATGGACTATGTCGTTGTCCCGATGACCACCGGTGATTTGACCATTGAAATGCACGACGGCACCATCGTCACATCGCCGCTGACTGCTGGGAAATCTTATGCCCGTAAAACCGGCGTTGCCCATAATGTCATTAACGACAACACGTTTGCCTTCACCTTTGTCGAAGTCGAAATCAAACCTGCCGCCAAATAACCAAAAAAGGGCAGGTACCAACTGCACCTGCCCTCCATAAATAGCGTCGCCTGCGGGCTGAACCTACGCCAGCCGGCTGTCAATCGCATCCCAGATCAGGCTTTCAAGCTTTGATCCGTCAAAACGGTTCACTTCCTGCAACCCGGTTGGCGAGGTGACATTGATTTCCGTCATGTAATCGCCAATCACGTCAATCCCGACAAAGATCAGATCGCGCTTTTTAAGTTCCGGGCCGATCCGCTCGCAAATTTCGCGTTCACGGTCGGTCAGCATCGATTTTACCGCCACACCACCAACATGCATGTTTGATCGTGCTTCGCCCTCGGCCGGAACCCGGTTGATCGCGCCAACCGCCTTGCCATCGACCAGAATGATGCGTTTGTCACCTTTGCGCACATCAGGTAAATAGGCCTGCACCATCAGCGGTTCACGCGACTGGGCGGCAAAAATCTCCAGCAGGGAATTTAAGTTTTCATCACCGGGTTTAAGGTGGAACACACCCGCCCCGCCATTGCCAAACAGCGGCTTGACGATGATGTCCTTGTATTCTTCGCGGAAATCCCTGATCCGGGCGGCGGAGCGCGTGATCATGGTCGGCGGCATCAGATCGGGAAACTCGGTGACAAAAATCTTTTCCGGTGCATTGCGCACATGCCCCGGATGGTTGACCACGAAGGTTTCCGGATGGATCGATTCCAGCAAATGGGTTGCTGTGATGTAATTCATGTCAAACGGCGGATCCTGGCGCATCAGGATAACATCGGTTTCCTTTGCCAGGTTAATGATCCTGGCATCGCCCAGCTCATAATGATTGCCCGCTTCATAACGCAAGGTCATCGGTCGGACTTCGGCCAGAACCCGGCCCCGGTCATAAAACATGTCGTCGGGATGATAATGCAAAAGATCATATCCGCGTGACTGGGCCTCAAGGCCCATCACAAAGGTCGAATCGCCTTTGATATCAATGGATTCAATCGGATCCATCTGGATGGCAACGATACGGCTCATGAAATGCGTTCTCCTCTTCACCGGTTTGTATCAGCCATGTCGCAAATACGGCACAAAGCCGCCAATTGTGATCATTTGCGGGCACAGCTTGACCCGGCTGGCCTTCCCGGCCAAATGATGCGATATGTTATTCGCTCTTGTGGGTATTCATTTGGCAGGATTTTTATCATCTGCCATTCATGTTCCGCAATCGCGTTAAGATATTTGTTCCGAAGATCAGGCAGGCAAGACAGGCATATGACGTTTTTCTCCAAATTCTCGCAGACCGCTTTTCATACGTTCGGTAAGAAATCCCGTTCGTTGATGGCCGCCTCCGTGCTGAGTGCCGCGATCGGTCTTGGCGCGATCACAAGTCTTACCTTGCTGCCAAATGCCGCCCATGCGCAGTCTGCTGATATCAGCCCGGAAATGATCAAAAAGATCGAAACCTATATGGGCGATATCACCACTCTTCGGGCTGATTTTGTTCAGATTTCATCGGATGGCGGGGCTGCCGAGGGCAAGCTTTACATGCAACGTCCGGGCAAAATGCGGTTTGAATATAACCCGCCAGCCCAGATATTGCTGGTCTCGACCGGGCATGATTTCATTTACTATGACAAGGAAATCAACGCCCCGACCTATTTCGATATCGATGAAACCCCCGCCGGGATCATTCTGGCTGAAAACATTTCCCTGACCGACAAGGTTAAAATCGTTGATTACCGCCACACGGCCGAAACCATTCGTGTCGAACTGGTGCGTAAATCCGATCCGGGGGCGGGCAGTGTGACCCTGGTGTTTGCCGAAAGCCCCATGCAGTTGCGCCAGTGGATCGTCACCGACCCGACAGGGATCGAAACCACCGTGACCCTTTTCAACACCGAAGAGCACGTTTCTCTTGATCCCGAGCTGTTCAAATTTGATCGCATCTGGCCAAATCAGCGCAACTGACCCGAAAATTTCCATCACCTGACGATCACGATCTGATGAGCGCAAAACCGCTGGTCAAACCGTAAAATGATGCGATTCAAACCCTTGCAGACATTGGGGTTTCGTAACGATCTGCCTATCCCGATCAAATCGTTGCAAACGGCAAAAAATCTTGTGTTTGGGCGCGTGTGATATCTGGCAGAAACCGGCTCTGATCCCTATATGAAAGACTGTCACAAGGTTCCTGATAAATGAATGGAACCCGGTGTGAGGATAAGGTCTCCCCTACCTGTCCTCACGCTCCAGATTAACGGAGCGCTGGCGTTCGGTCTTCCCCCTGGCCGGACGCCTTTTTTTTGCCCAACCCGAACGATATGACGGTTTGCGCATAAAAATGGCCAAAGAAATTCCCCACACAGGCAATAGATTTCACGCGCTGTTAATTTTCATTGCCTACTATTTTAAGGCATGATTCCCTCGTGGCGAGATTTACCGCCAACTGAAGACACAGGACCGACACGTTCGATGATCAATGACTTTATGAAATCCGTCGCGCAATTCTCCGACCCGCGTTTCCGCAAGGTCGTGCTGATCGGTGTTGCTGGCGCGCTGGCAACCATTGTCGGTCTTTGGCTTCTGATCTGGTTCGGACTGAGTTCGATCACCTTCTTTGCCGATGGTGGCTGGCTTGAAAGTGCCGCCGACTGGATTCTTGGCATTGGCCTTGCCGTGCTTGTGGTGCTGTTGTTTCCCGCAGCCACGGTCCTGATCTCGAGCCTTCTGCTCGATCAGATTGCCGATGCGGTCGAAGACAAACATTATCCGACCCTGCCCGAAACCCGCCCGCAACCCATCAGCGAGGCCCTGATCAGCGGTCTGAAATTTGCCGCAACCGCACTGGCCCTTAACATTTTGATATTGCCGCTGCTTTTGGCGGGACCGGTCTATATCATCGCCTTTTACGGCATGAACGGCTATCTTCTGTCGCGTGAATATTTTGAACTGGTCGCCATACGCCGTTATGATGCGCGCACGGTTGAGGCCATCCGCAAAAGCCGCCAGAAAAAGCTATGGCTTGCCGGTGTCGGCCTGACCTTTTTAATGACCATTCCGCTGGTCAATCTGGTCGCACCGATTATCGCCACGGCCTTTATGGTTCATTACTCTGTTCGCCTGGGAACATATGTCCCGGAAACTGCGGTCTAACGCTCTGCAAATTGCTGTCAGACCGCGCGCCCGAATACCGACCCAAATACCGAAACAAATGCTCAAAGGATCTGGTCATCCAATGTTTGGAAAGAAAAAAGCCAACAAAACAGTCGACAGCCGTCCGGCTTCGTCAGATACATCTCCCTCAGGAGAGTCAGGTGCTCTTTCCGCGGCAAACAACGAGACCAAGATCGAGTCTTCTGGCGTCGCCAACAAAAATAGCGTCAATACCGGCCCTGCCGTAAAAACAGAAAAACGTACTGAGCCGCAGCTTTTCAGCAAGCCGCGTACAAAGGATGAACCACAAATGTCCAGTAAACCGCACTCCACCAGCTTCCGCCCGGAAATCCCAAAACGCCCGCTTGAGATTCCAACCCGCGGCAGCTCAGGACGCCCTGCCAGCGCCAGTCACAATTCCGACGGCAAAAAGCTGACAGTTGGTCGTGATATCCGTCTGGCTGGCGAAATCGGTTCTTGCGACGTTTTGGTCGTCGAAGGACACGTTGAAGCCCAGATCAAGGATTGCGCACGTTTGGAAATTTCCAACGGCGGCACCTTTGTCGGTTCAGCCCAGGTTGACGAAGCCGAAATCAGCGGAAAATTTGACGGTGATTTGAACGCCCGCCGCGTTGTGATCATTGGTTCGGCTGAAATCAGCGGCAAAATCACCTACGGTGCACTTCAGATCGAAAATGGCGCACGCATCAAGGGCAGCCTTGATTACGTCGAAAGCAGCGATGATGGCACGTCGCGCAGCGGCAACAGTGCGGCAATCACCATTCCGCGCAAATCGGACGATTCCTGATCCCGTGTTCGCCGTGCGATCAAATATAACCCAGCCCCGAACGCATGCCTGGCGTGCCTTCGGGGTGGTGTTTCTTCTGGCTGTGATCGGCGCAGCGCTCACCGCGTGTGGCGGAAATGCGGTGCCACCGGGCACTACCAATACCAGTTACGGCAAGACAGCAACCAGCACTGTATCTGGTCCCAAAACGGGGACCGTGGCCGGCAGATCGACAAAATCGATCACACAAGACGTCCCGCGCCGTAGCCAAACGCAAAAACCCAAAACCACTCCGAAAAAAACAGCCGCCATTCCGTTTAAACCCATCGCGGCCGAAACGCTTACCGGGTTGTCGGAAAAGGCTGTTTTGGAAAAAGTCGGCGAACCGGAACTGATGCGCGGCGAAGGTGACATCCGCGTCTGGCAATATCGGTCTGATGAATGTTCGTTTGATATGTTCTTTTCGCCCGCTGCACAGTCAGATGCCAAAACCGATGACCGCGAATTGCATCATATGCTGGCCCGAATGCGCCGCGGGAACGAAAAAATCTCCATCCAGGACTGTCTTGATCAGGTGCGGAAACAACGTCTTTCGCGCGGATAACATCTTGGTTTTAGGGTTTGAACCCAATTGAATGCCGATTTCGCCGATACGATCTGATTTCCTTGGTTGAATATTTACCTTTTGTTGGCAGGGTCGATAAGCAACCTCATAAATTCGCCACATCAGGCGACTTTATTCGTCCAGTCATGGTCCTTTAGGGTCTGTACGCAATTGAATGGCTAAACACGTTTTAGAACAGTCCATTGCGTACAGACCCTAAGGGCCCGTCCCGAAACTTCTAGACACGATACGCGACCTCATGAAAAAACACGCCCATCGTCTCGTCAGAACTTCGCTGGCTGCTGCCTTTATCGCGCTGATAAGCACTTTCTGCGTGGCAGTCCCTGTCACCAGCGCACAGGCTCAAAACACTCCCAAGCTGATTGATGTCTTCGGCAAATGGGAAGCCTATACCTATTCCGAGAAAGGCCAAAAAGTCTGCTATATGGGCAGTCAGCCAACCTCGGCAAAAGGTGATTATACCCAACGTGGACGGATTTACGCGATGGTCACCCATCGTCCGTCGCTTAAGCTTCTCAACGAAGTCAGCTTCATCACCGGCTATACCTATAAGTCTGATAGCAAGGTGGATCTCCGAATCGATTCCACATCCTTCAAGCTGTTCACCCATGATGATTCCGCATGGGCCTCGACCAGCGAAGGCGATCAGAAATTGATTAAGGCCATGAAAGCCGGGTCAACGATGGTTGTTGTCGGCTACTCATCGCGTGACACCAAAACCACAGACACCTATTCATTGTCCGGGTTTACTGCCGCCTATAACGCGATTTCAAAGGCTTGCAGCGTCAAGCCGGTGAACTAGGCACAGCTTAGGGGTCAGGCTAGATAAACGCAGGGGTTCACCTTCTGCGATACGCATTACAACCGTGATTGCGCATGCGCGATGGCTGCAATGTGAAATTTATCATTTCTAAATTGGCTCAGCCCCGCTATATGCGGGGCTGAGTTCATTGCATTTGGATTTTGCGTGCCCGCGCACGCGCTCTGATCGATTTTCTGCTATGATCACGAAAACACAAGGTACGTTGTGCGTGATCGGCAAAATCACCAGATAGCAACATGACACACGACCACCAGAACCAAGAGAGAGACCGGGATGACCGACGTCCTGACTGAAAACGCATCCGCACTTCCAGCCGACGCCAGCACCGGCACGTCTGGCACTGGCACGTCCGGCACAAGCGGTCCTTCGCTGTCCGACTTCGTCACGCGCGCCGCCAACGGGCAGGCAGCCGACGGGCGTCGTGATCTGGTGGGCATTCCCCGCGAAGAACTGACCGAACTGATGGCCGCCATGGGCGAAAGCAAGTTCCGCGTCAAACAGCTGTGGAACTGGGTCTATTACCGTGGTGTCACCGACATCGAGGACATGACCAACATTTCCAAGAAACTGCGTGACCGTCTGGCACAAGATTTCTATGTCGGGCGTCCGGTCCTTACTGCCGATCAGAAAAGTACGGATGACACCCATAAATGGCTGATGAAGTTCCATGACGGGAATGAAGCCGAAACTGTCTATATCCCGGACCGGAATGAGGACCGCGGTGCGGTGTGCATTTCATCGCAAGTCGGCTGCACGCTGACCTGTAAGTTCTGCCACACCGGTACCCAGCTTCTGGTGCGCAACCTGACACCGGGTGAAATCGTCAGTCAGTTCATGATTGCGCGTGATAGTTACGGCGAATGGCCAACCCCGTCGAATGGCATCCGCCGTCTGTCAAACATCGTGATGATGGGCATGGGCGAACCACTATTTAACTATGAAAACGTCCGCGATGCGCTGCGCATTGCCATGGACGGCGAAGGCATTTCGATCTCGCGCCGCCGTGTGACGCTGTCGACATCCGGTGTGGTGCCTGAAATCGTGCGCTGTGGCGAAGAACTTGGTGTTGGTCTGGCAATTTCACTACATGCGCCCGAAGACGACCTGCGCAATGAAATCATGCCGATCAACAAGAAATACCCGCTCAAGGAATTGATGGATGCCTGCCGTCATTATCCTGGCATGTCCAATTCGCGGCCGATCACCATGGAATACGTGATGCTCAAGGGCATTAATGACAAGCCCGAGCATGCCCGTGCACTGGCCAAACTGGTCAAAGGCGTTCACTGCAAGTTCAACCTGATCCCGTTCAACAAATGGCCGGGATCGGATTACGAATGCACGCCGACCAATGACATCAAGAAGTTCGCCCAGATTCTGCTTGATAACGGCTATGAAGCCCCAATCCGCTGGCCGCGCGGGCGCGATATTCTCGCCGCCTGTGGTCAGCTTAAATCCGAAAGCCAGCGTCAGCGCAAATCACGCGTTGGTGGCTGTGCCAAACCGGATGCTGGCAATGACGGTGTGGTTGCTGCGCAATAAGCCGCCCTCCGACAAAACTCTCAGACAGATCAACACCGGATGGCCCCGCTATCCGGTGTTTTTATATGGTGGGTCCTTTTCACATCCTTGCGCAAAAGTGTCACCCTGACATTGTTTTGATTGTCGAACCTCTCTGGGCAACATAGCGTGATCTTCCCCACGAAATGGTCACAAGGTTTCAGACACATGTCGTTCGGTCAGTTTTTTGCTCTCCTTCTGGTTGTCACCATCTGGGGTGCGAATTTCACCGTCATCAAACTGGGTCTTGGCGAAATGCCGCCCATTTTGCTGTCATCCCTGCGCTTTGCCTTTGCTGCCTTACCGGCCGTATTTTTCCTGCCCAAACCCAAATGCCACTGGAAATATGTGGTTGGCTTTGGCGTGGTGCTGGGCTGTATCAAGTTTTCATTGCTGTTTCTGGGCATGGATCTTGGGCTATCGGCAGGGATTTCGTCGCTGGTTTTACAGCTTCAGGCGTTCTTTACCGTCATCCTTGGCTTTTTCGTGCTCGGCGAAAAAATCGGTCCCCATCGCATCGTTGCGATGGTCGTTGCCTTTTGCGGTGTTTGCGTGTTGCTGCTGGTCTCGGACGGCTCCATCACCGCCATTGGTCTGACCCTTGTGATTGCCGCCGCAGCCGCCTGGGGGGTCGCCAACATCATTATGAAACAGGCCGGACCGATCAAGATGCTGTCTTTTGTCGTCTGGGCCAGTCTGGTGCCACCCATCCCGCTTGCGATCCTGTCATTCCTGACCGAAGACCGCGCCAGCCTTGCCCTGTTTACCGACCAGATCAGCTGGATTGGGGTTGGGTCGGTTCTGTATCTGGCCTATCCGGTGACATTGTTGGGCTTTGCCATCTGGGGCCGGTTGCTCTCGACCCTGCCGGTCGGGCTGGTCGCACCGTTTAGCCTGCTGGTGCCGATTGTCGGCATGGCAACATCGGCCCTTGTTCTGGGCGAGGATTTCGGACCAATCAAGATCGTCTCGGCCATTCTGGTCATGACCGGTTTGTTGATTAACGTTTTTGGGGCAAGGCTGATGGCGCTATTTCCGGCCAGAAACACAACTTTTTAGCTACACAGGATCATTTATATGATTCTATTTTGAAAATTAAACCCAGCGCAACTGTGGCTTTTTATTCCGGTCTTTTAAGGGTTCCACCCCCGGTGTTCGAATATCTCTGACATCAACGTTCATCACCAAAATCCCGCCAAGCCCACCCACGGTAATATCGGAAAGGCGGCGACCAACATGGTCGCGATCAAGCTCCGCCAAATAGGTATCACGTGATTTTTCATCACAAAAATCAATGGTGTAGCCATGGGTAAAGCCCTGACTCATGCCGCTGCCGGGTTTTTTCGGCCCACCGCCAAAGGCAATTGCGCCGGGCACGGCCAGCGCAGCTTTTTCCATCTGGCTGATGATCAGGTCAACACTGGCCAGATCAACATCGCTGGCAACCTGCAACAGAACAATATGGCGTAACATTACAACGCTTTTTCCATCCAAACCCTACTGATCCGGCCACTGAGCAGAATCAATTACTTTGGGCAGTAAAATGAATTTCTGACCGGTTCTATTCATATGTCCGGCAAACAGGGCCGCGTCTTCCCCCGGGCCAAAGAATATATCCCCGCGCACCGGCCCACGAATGGCCCCGCCGGTGTCTTGTGCCACCATCAAACGATGAAACGTGCGATCCGCATTCATCGGATCAGACGTTTCCAGCCACACCGGAACGCCCATCGCATGGAACCGGCGATCCACCGCCAACGACCGGCCAGGTTCAAGTGCCACCCCTTGCGATCCCAGCGGCCCGGCATCGGGATCATCGGGATCGGTTTTAAGCGGCTGGAAAAAGACAAAGGATGCATTGGTGTTCATCACCGCATCGGCCTCATCAGGATTGTCATGCAGCCATTTGCGGATCGTCTGAAGCGACACGGTTTCCCGCGTTAACGCCCCACGGTCGATCAACTCACGGCCAATCGCGTAATAGGCCTGCCCATTGGTCGCGGCATAACCCACCCGCAATACGCTGTCATCGGGTAAAACCACGCGCCCCGATCCCTGAATTTGCAGGAAAAACGCATCGACCGCATCATCAACCCAAACCATTTCAAGATCACGCCCCGAAAGCGCACCACCTTCGATTTCAGCCCGGTCGTAATAGGGTTTCAAACTGCTGCCCGACAGGCGCCCGACCAGCTTTTTGCCTTTAAGCTCGTCACTAAACTCGCCGAGATCGACCGACACCATGTCATCGGGTTTAAGATAGATCGCTGTCTGATATTTGCCGTCCCGCGTCAGGTTGCCGCGCAGTTCCGGCTCATAATATCCGGTAAACAGCCCCTCGGATGTTTTGCCATTGCCGACAAGATACGGGGTGAAATCACTTTGGAAGAACGCGCGTGCATCGTCTTTACGCAGGGTATCAGCATCCAGTGCAAGCGCGGTATCACATACCCCGCGCCACTGGCCAATCGTCCCCATACGGGCATCTGGACCAACCCCACGGTCATCAGAACGTCGGACCATCGCCCGGCATGACCGCTGAAACGCACGGACCGATCCGCGCATGTCATCGCGTTGCCAGCCATCAAGTTGGCCATACGGCACCGCGCGCAGGGTCAATTCTTCTTTTTGTGGGGCCGGTTCCTTCGTCGTTTCTGTGATCAACCCGCTAATATCGGGCCAAAACATCCACACAAGGGCACATATTGCCCCAATGAAAATCGACAAAAAAGAAAGGCTGCGCGACAGAACCAAACGTCTTTTCAAGATGGAACCCGTTAAATGCAAAGGCCAAAAATACGAAACCCGCGCTGTCGCAAACACACAACATCACGCCAGTCGGATTTTCCAGAAACATGTTTAACAAGCCGATAATCTTGAACCGCTGTTTTGCCGTCAAACCGCAATAAAAAGCTGATTTCCACGTGGCTCATTAAAAGTGGCCCATTAAAAAAGGCGACCCGTCTGATGCGGGTCGCCTGATATCGTGTGTTTGGATGGAACCGGTTACGCGACGGTGCGTCAGATTACTCCGACGGTTCGTCTTCCGGGGTTTCGGTTGCCACCAGCTGCCAATTCGGATCATTGTTTTGCGTATTGCGCGCAAACGTCCAAAGATCTTCGGCTTCAACCACTTGATTGGGATCGCCCGAAACAACATCGCCTTCGGCATTGCGAATGACCGAGACTTCTTCGGAAACAAATTTGACCGTCACATACGCCGTACGCTCTTCAAAGCTGGCATCATGGATCGTCGCACTTTTAATTCCGACCAGTGTCGTTTCCTCGTGCTCACCCTTTTCAGAGCGCGCATCGATCGCCGCAGAGAAATTCTTGTAAACCTCGGCCGACAGAAGCGGGTTAAGCGCGTCCTTGTCGCCCTTGGCGAAATACTCAACAATCATTTCAAACGCCATGCGCGCACCATTAAGAAAATCTTGCTGGGTAAAGCTCGGATCAGCCTTTTGAATTTTCTGCAACGTTGCGAACGTGCCAGATGGAACATCTGACTGCGCATCTGCGTTTTCAGAATCCGGCAGGCGATAAACGTTATCGGTCTGCGGCGCAGCGCCATTCTGGGCGGTGCTGCCATTGTCTTCGTGCTTTTGACGGCCAAAGACATCGGACTGGTTCTGTTTCTCGTTACCGGTACGACGGCCAAGAACACCGCGCAAACGCAGCACGAGAAAAACAGCGATCAGAGCGAAAAGAAAAATATCGAAATATTGCAAGATCCGGACTCTTGATCTTTGAGGTTTCAAAAAAGGTCGCGTTTAACAAAACGACCGTGGACGAGAAATGGTATGAACCCAACCAAATGCAAGGGCAACCAATCATCACACCTTAAATGTGATCATCTTCACCCTCGAAGATGTCTGTTGCAGACAAACTGCCGTAATTTCGTCGCGTTATATATTTAATTGTTCGACAATTAGTTATCTACAGAGCATAGCAGATTAATCGGAAATAACTGAAATCCAAGTTGTTTTCTGTAATAATTATTCAGATGAACGTGATCTGGCGGTGACATCCGCCGCAAATGTCGAACCAACAAGCGGGTCATTCCCCAAATATCGGAGCAATAATGGGCGTGTATTTTCTGGCCATCTTTGTCGCCATGCCGATCATTGAGATCGCCGTATTTATTCAAGCAGGCGAAGTCATCGGTCTGTGGCCGACCATTGGTGTGGTTATTCTGACCGCAATTCTTGGCACCACGCTGATGCGTGCCCAGGGATTGCAAACACTGGCCAAAGCACAAAGCCAGATGGATCAGGGTGAAATGCCCATCGGCGCGATGTTTGACGGGATTTGCATTCTGGTGGCTGGCGTGTTGCTGCTAACCCCGGGCTTTGTCACCGATACCATGGGCTTCCTGCTTCTGATCCCGCCGCTCCGTCAGGTTGTCGGCGCAAAACTGATCATGAAGCTGGTCCAGTCGGGCAATATCCGTACGAACTTTGGCGGCGGGGCCGGTGGCGCGGGTCATCCAGGTGGTCCGGGTGGTCCAGGTCGCACTGGCGGCGGTCAAAACTCCCGTCGTCCGGGCAGCGGACCGATCATTGATGGCGACTTCGAAGATGTCAGCCCCGATGATAAGCCGTCATCAGCAAATGACGACAAAAAGGACAGCAACGATCCTGATCAGGGCCCGCGCAATTTGCCCCCGCACAATTCATAAGAAAATCACACGACCAAGCCCATCAGAACATGTTGCCTGTCATTTCCGGGTCATCGCCCGGTTTTGACATGGCAGCATTGATGATTGCCCGGTAGAACCGCAGAACCGTGGGCTTTACACGGCATCTGATTGGCTTGCCCGCATGGTTAAGACATGCTACCCCAGATCATCTGCCGCAGGGTTGCGGCGTCAGAAACAAGCATTTCAGCCGGTATTGTTCAATATCGAACGCCACATTTACACAAATTTGCGGTGTGCTCTGTCCTTCGGGCCTGAATGGCTTATTTCTGATCAAGACCGACTTTAATGGGAGCGAAACTTAATGGCCGAGAATACCACTGGTGCAGAGCAGGGCGGCGAACAGAAGCCCGCGGCAAATCCGATTACGATCCATACCCAGTACATCAAGGATCTTTCGTTTGAAAATCCGAATGCACCGGAAAGCGTTGCGCTTCAGCAGCAGCCAAAGATCAACATCGATGTCGATGTCGAAGCCCGCACCACCCAGGATCAGAAGCTTCATGAAGTGACCCTTAAAATCAACGTCAAAGCCGACGTTGCCGATAAGGTCGCCTTCATTGCCGAACTTCAGTATGGCGCTGTTGTGACGCTGAATGTCGAAGAACAGCACCGCCTGCCAGTTCTGATGATCGAAGTGCCGCGTCTTCTGTTCCCCTATGTGCGCAAAATCGTATCAGACCTGACCGCCGATGGTGGCTTCCCGCCGCTGATGATGCAGCAGATTGATTTTGCTGATCTTTTCCGTAAGAAATTCGCCAAGCAGATGGACGGCCAGCCTGCGGGCAACGCCTGATCCTCTATTTGGTACGATACCAAAACGAAGGCCGCCAATCTGGCGGCCTTTTTATTTTAATATCGTAATAAATAATCACTACTGACCGAAAGTACCGGGTCCAAAAGCGTGATCAGAACGGACGTGCGATCACCATAAAGACGATGATAACCATCAGGATCGTCGGGACTTCGTTGAAAATCCTGAAGAATTTCTGGGATTTGGTATTGGCATCGGCCTCAAACGCCCGGCGATAGCGCGCCAGCATCATGTGCGATACCGTCATCAGAACCACACACAGCAATTTGACGTGGAACCAGCCTTCGGTCATCACACCGGCTGCATGGATCAAATAACCGCCAAAAATCCATGACGCGATCATCGCCGGATTCATGATGGCGCGCAACAAACGCCGTTCCATCACCTTGAATTTCTCACTGGCTTCCGAGCCGGGTGCGACCTCGCAGTGATAGACATAAAGACGCGGCAAATAAAGCAGCCCCGCCATCCAGGCAATAATGCTGATGACATGCAGGGATTTGATAACGCTGTAACTGTCCATCTCTCTCTTCTCTGAATGACGTTTGCGGATGGGATGGTTGTCGTAATCTTCGCGATACCAAAACCATATCAGCAAACAGGCCGGTTCCTAAGCGGTAACCGGCCTTATTTTTAACGATGTCTTTGCTTATGCGCCGCCAGGTTGCTTGGCAACCGCACAGGAATGTTCATCCGGGCACCACCAACCGCGCGTTTCAACCGTGTAATCATCCGATCCGTTTTGATCGAGTTCAACTTGCGTTTGTTTCACAACCGAAACCAAACCGTTAATGAACTTCGGATGTGAGCACACGGTGCGGACCCGTTCATAGATCGGCACGTTTTTCTCATGCGCCAGCTCGCCGTATTCGATATCAAGCTCAACCAGCGTTTCGGAATGTTCGGTGACAAAGGCAATCGGCACAATCACGAGCCCGACACCTTCTTTGCCGGCTCGCTCGATCTCGGTTTCGGTCGAAGGACCAATCCATTCCATCGGCCCAACCCGGCTTTGATAGCAAACCTTCCAGTCAAGCCCTTCAATTGCGAGTTTCTCAACAACCGCGGCAGAGGTTTTTTCAATCTGCGACTGATAGGGATCACCGCGCTTGGTGATCACCGCCTTGGGCACACCGTGGGCTGAGAACAACAACCGTGGAGCGGCAATACCAAGTTCTTTGGCCTTTGCCACTGCCGTATCATATCCCGTTTTGATCATCTCGGCCGAGGCATCGATAAAGCCCGGATTGGTCGGATAGCAGCATGCGGTTTTAATCGGCGCGCTTAGCCCCACCTTATGGCACGCCCGTTTCCAATCCTTGACTGACGATCCGCTGGTGGTGGTTGAAAATTGCGGATACAGCGGAAGCAGAATTTGTTCATCCGCGCCCCATGCCTTGACCTCAGCAGCCGTCTGATCGGCAAACGGCTTCCAATAGCGCATGGCGATGAAACAGCGGTTTTCGTACTTGGTATCATCCTCATCGGCATTCAACGCCGCCTGAAGGGCATCTGCCTGTTCTTGCGTTAATTCCAGAAGTGGTGATTTACCCCCGATATGGGCATAGATTTCCTGTGCGACCGGTGCACGGCGATGTGAAATCAATTTGGCCAGCAAATATCGAAACGGGTTCGGCAGGCTAATAATCGCCGGGTCATTGAATAGATTGAACAAAAACGGCTCGACCGCTTCCGGGCTGTCCGGCCCACCGAGATTGAAAAGAACAATAGCGCGTTTCTTACGCATCGTTTCGGACATTTGGCGTATCCTTCATGGCGTTTTGACCAGTTCCCGACAAACCGGAAGTCAATTGATGGATAAAACCCGCTCCGCTCCGGACCTATTCTGGTCAAACAAGTCGCGGACGCAACGGAATTAACCCACTATACGCATTGAATTTTCCAATCGATTTGATTGATTTCAAAAATCACAAAATAAAACGCAGTTATTTCAGTTCATTCATCGCCGGACGGCTGAAATAACTGCGTGCAGGTCTTATTGGCTGCGGATGAATTTCACCAGCTTATCGACATTATCGGGCGAGGTTTCAGGGGTAATGCCATGGCCAAGATTGAAAATAAACGGCCCGTTTTTCAGCGTTTCAAGGATACGGCGCGTTTCATCGATCATTTCATCACCACCAGTGATCAAATACATCGGATCAAGGTTGCCCTGTACGGGGCCAAGCTTCTGAAGGTTTTCTGCGACCCATTTCAACGGGACACCACTATCAAGCCCGACCGCAGTCACACCTGTTTGTTGCTTAAAATCAATCATGTGCAATCCGGCACCACGCGGAAAGCCAATGATCGGCAAATCCGGGTGGACGGCGCGCAAACTGGCAACAATCTTTTTGGTCGGCTCAATCACCCAGCGTTTAAAGCCGTTTTCCGACAAAACGCCACCCCAGGTTTCAAACAGCTGGATGCATTCCGCCCCGGCCTCAACCTGTTTGAGCAAATATTGCGTTGTCGCCTCAACCACAATATCAATCAGCTGATCGAACCCTTTGGGGTCGCCATAGGCAAACCGACGGATATTGGCAAAATCCTTACTGCCTTTGCCTTCGACCATATAGGTCGCCACAGTCCACGGACCTCCTGCGAACCCAATGAGGGCGGTATGGTCGGGAATGGCGTCAGACAGCTTTGAAACGGTCTCATAGATGGGTCCAAGCGATGCATGGATGCCATCAATCGACAATCTGCCAAGGCCTGAAGCATCTCGGATGGGCTCAAGCTGTGGGCCTTCACCCTGCTTGAAGGCCAAATGCTGTCCAAGTGCCTTCGGAATAACGAGGATATCGGAGAACAGAATTGCCGCATCGAAGTCATAGCGCCGAAGCGGCTGCAAGGTGACTTCGCAGGCAAGATCAGGATTGTAGCAAAGATCAAGGAACGACCCTGCCTCGGCACGTGTCGCTCGGTATTCCGGAAGATAGCGACCGGCTTGGCGCATCAGCCAGATGGGTGGCACCGGCAGTGTTTCACCATTCAGGGCACGCAAGAAAGTCTTATTCGAATTGGGCATCTGGTTTCCTGTTTCTCTGTCCCGATCGGTTTTTATCGCTGACCAATGCCTGACCCCCGTGCTCAGTGCCCGTGGCTCAGAATTTGATCTTCTGATCCCGTTAATTTTGTCCTGTGGCCTTGGCCGGGACGTTTTCCACGTTCTGCCTACCAAACCCTTATTTAATTAAAAAGGATGTTGTTTGTAGGTGGATACCTGTGGATAACAGGGATTAAATTTAACGCACAGTTTATTCACAATTCGACTCGGGAAAAATGATCCATCTCAAGCGGTCTTGGGGAAAACTGGGGACGACTCCGAACGACTCCCAGACTCTGCCTTGGGATAAGCCCGTTTTGAAGAGTGGGGATAACGTGGATAAAGCTGGTTTTTGCCTCTTTATCCCTGCTATTACGGGAAAAAATAATCAGTTATCCCGCTCGGGACAGAGGGTATGAGAAACTTTGTATGACGGGGAGGATAAATCCTGTGGAAAAAATGGACCCGGAGTCGCACCCGTTATCCACATTAATCCACAGGGGCGACTCCGCACCCCTAACCCCGGGTTGGACTAATATACCTTATCCATCCGTCTAGTGATCGAAATATCGAACACCTAAAATAAAAGGTGCAAAAATCGCTTGGGCGGCAAAAAGTGGATAACTACGTGCTTGCATCGCTAAAAATCGCCAAAAGACGGATGGGCCATGGCTGAAACAGATAAAATTTTCCACCTTCATCTGGTTTCCGATTCCACCGGCGAGACGGTTGACGGGGTGGCACGGGCCTGTATTGCCCAGTTTCCTGATGTCCGGGCCCATGAACATGTCTGGTCGCTGATCAGAACCGACGCCCAGCTGGCGCGCGTCTTGGCCGATATTGAACGCAATCCGGGCATTGTCCTTTACACCGTGTTTGACAGCGAAATCCGCCGCAAACTCGAAGAAGGCTGTCGCCGGTTACAAGTTCCGCACAGCCACGTTCTTGATAATACCGTGACCATGATGGCCGGTTATTTGGGGCAGCAATCGCGTGGCCGCACGGGTGCGCTTCATAAAATGGACGAGGAATATTTCAGCCGGATCGAGGCCATTGATTACACCCTGTCGCATGATGACGGGCAGTCTGGCTGGGATCTGGAAGAAGCCGATGTGGTGATTGTTGGTGTTTCGCGCACGTCAAAAACCCCGACTTCGGTCTATCTGGCCAATCGCGGGATTAAAACCGCCAATATTCCGTTTGTGCCGGGCTGTCCGCTGCCGCCCGATCTTGATCAGCTTAAAAAGCCGCTGATTGTTGGTTTGATCAAGGATGTCGATCAGCTGGTTTCGATCCGTAAAAACCGCCTGCGCCAAATCGACCGCGGCGAGGGCGGGGATTATGTCGACCCGGTTGCCGTGCGTGACGAAGTTCATCAGGCGCGACGCTATTTTACCGATCGCAGTTGGAAGATTATCAATGTCACCCGCCGCTCCATCGAAGAAACGGCGGCCATGATCATGGCCACCATGTATGACCGGCGTGGTCATTAGGGCCGCAGTTACACATGCACACATATATAGTGTGACGCAAAATTCTTGAATTTGGGAAGTACCGCATGAACCACCGCCTCATTCTGGCCTCCAGCAGCAAAACCCGCCACGCCATGCTTAAAAATGCCGGGGTCGATTGCGATGCCATTGCCTCGATGATTGACGAGGAAGGCTATAAACAATCAATGAAGGCCGAGGGTGCCAATGCGGCCGAAGCCGCCGAAACCCTGGCGGAAATGAAGGCGCTGCGCATGTATCGCCAGCAACCCGACGGTATTGTGATTGCTGCCGATCAGATGCTCGAATGCAATGGCATCTGGTTTGATAAGCCCAAAGACCGCGACAATACCCGCGCACAGCTTCTGGCCCTGCGCGGTAAAACCCATCAATTGGTCTCAGCCGCTGTTATATATAAAGAAGGCTCACGCATATGGGGCACGATTGATACCGCCCATCTGACCATGCGCAATTTCACCGAAGAATGGCTTGATTGGTATCTTGATGCCGCGGGCGAGGACATCTTTGACTGTGTCGGCGGTTATCAGCTTGAAGGTATCGGTGCCCAGCTGTTTACCGAGGTGCGCGGTGATTACTTTACCGTTCTGGGCTTGCCACTCTTGCCCCTGATCGGTTTTTTGCGTGATCATGGTGTGCTGAAAGCTTAATAATAGCAGTGGCATAGAACCAAAAACCAACTGGCAGGAACTCCACGCTCATGACATCACGCATTCCTTATCGCACCCTTTCGGGCAACTCGCGGCTGGCCGGTGTCATGGGCTGGCCCGTCTCGCATTCCAAATCGCCGCGTTTGCATGGCTACTGGCTGGCGAAATACGGCATTGATGGCAGCTATATGCCGCTGCCGGTTGAGCCGAAAAACTTTCAGGCCGCGTTGAACTCCTTGCGCAATCTTGGCTTTTCCGGGGTCAATGTCACCATTCCGCAAAAGGAAATGGCGATGCCTGAATGTGATGAATTGTCTGAACGTGCCCGGCGCATCGGCGCGGTCAATACCGTCACCTTTGCCAAGGATGGCCGGATGCTGGGTGATAATACCGACGGGTTCGGTTTTATCGAAAACCTGCGTCAGGAAGCGCCCGATATCGCATTTTGTTCTGGCCCGGCGGTGGTGCTGGGGGCAGGTGGGGCGTCGCGGGCGGTTTTGGTCGCCTTGCTTGATGAAGGTAGCCCGGAAATCCGGATTGCCAACCGGACCCGCAAACGCGCTGATGATTTGGCCGCGGAAATCAACGATCCGCGCATTACCGTGATTGACTGGCCGGTCGCGCCGACCGCATTGGAAAACGCATCGCTTGTCGTCAATACCACAAGCCTTGGCATGGTGGGCCAACCTGCCCTTGAAATTGATCTGACCGGATTGCCGCCATCCGCGCTTGTCACCGATATCGTCTATGCGCCGCTGATGACCGATTTGCTGATGCAGGCCAAAAAACGCGGCAACCCGATTGTCGATGGTCTTGGCATGTTGCTGCATCAGGCCCGGCCGGGCTTTCATCGCTGGTTTGGCATTGATCCTGAAGTCACACAAGAACTGCGCGACTTTGTATTATCGCCTGATTAAGCATTCAAGGGTAATCTTATTATGATAATAATGGGACTTACCGGATCCATCGGGATGGGGAAGTCGACCGCGGCCGGGATGTTTCGCTATCTCGGTGTGCCGGTCCATGACGCCGATGCCACCAGCCATGATTTGATGGCGCCAAAGGGTGCGGCTTTTGATCTGATTGCCCAAACCTTTCCCGATATCATCACCAATGGCCAAATCGACCGAAAGCTCCTCAGCAAAAAGGCCTTTGCCGATCCCGGTGTTTTGCGAACACTGGAAAAAATCCTTCATCCCCTGATCCGGGCGGCCGAAACCCGGTTTTTGCATCAACAACGATCCCTTGGCCGCCATCTTGTGGTGCTTGATATCCCGCTTCTGTTTGAAACCGGCGGTGAAAAGCGCTGTGATATCGTTGCGGTGGTATCGGCTCCGGCATTCATTCAACGCCAACGTGTAATGCGTCGAGAAGGGATGACGCCGAGCAAATTTTCCGCCATCCTGTCAAAACAGATGCCCGACCATGACAAACGACAGCGCGCTGATTTTATCATCCCGACAGGGCTGGGGCGCGCGGTGGCCTTTGATCATATTTGTGCGATTTGTGCCCAATTTTAGTGACCCTTTATGACCATCGGACCCTGATACATGCGTGAAATTGTCCTCGATACCGAAACCACTGGTCTTGATCCGTATTCCGACCATCGTTTGGTGGAAATTGGCTGTATCGAACTGATCAATCACATGCCCACCGGGCGTCAGTATCACCAATACATCAACCCGCAACGCCCGATGCCCAAAGAGGCGTTTGACGTGCACGGGCTTGGTGATGATTTCCTGAAAGATCAGCCGGTCTTTGCCGAGGTTGCCGATGATTTCATCGAGTTCATTGGCGATGATTCGGTCCTGGTCATTCACAATGCGCCCTTTGACATGAAGTTCCTCAATGCGGAACTTGGCTGGCTGAACAAACCGACAATTCCCATGGACCGCGCCCTTGATACCGTGCAAATGGCGCGCAAGAAATTCCCCGGCTCCCCGGTCAGCCTTGATGCGCTGTGTCGCCGGTTCAAGATTGATAACTCCAACCGGACCCTGCACGGCGCCCTGCTTGATTCCGATCTTCTGGCGGTGGTCTATCTTGAACTTCTGGGCGGGCGTCAGCACGGCCTGTCGCTTGATCCCAATGCACGCGGCGATGACGAAGACGGCGTAGAACGCGTTCTGGGGCCAAAGGAAAATCGTCTGGAACCACGCCCCCATGTCATCAGTGACACTGAACTTGCCGCCCATCAGGCCTATATTGAAAGCAAGGTCATAGATGCGGTTTGGCTAAAAACAAAAGAGGCGTGATGTGATTAATCGCTTTTCACGGTGGGCAACCCGGTCGAACGGATGGTGTCGGCATCGTGTAAAGGCTGGTTTTACGTCTCTGTGTGTTCTGGCGGTTTTAAATCCCGCCATCGCCACCGCCGAAGATGATCCGCTCGGCAGTCCGGTGTCGGGATTTGACGAAACCTATAAAATCCATCTGTCCGAAAACCCCAAAATCAGATCATCAGGCCGTCCCGAACCCGGCTATTTTGACAATCTTGTTATTGAAGTTTTCAAGAAAGCTGGGATTCCCGCCCAGCAGGTCGCGCAAGTCCCGTGGAAACGGGTGATGGAATTGGCGACCAAAGAACCCGGTCACGTCATTTATCCCACCACACGCACAGAATCACGCGAAGACGCCTTTAACTGGGTCGGCCCGATCAGCCGGACAATCTGGAACTTATACGGGATTTCCACCGAAAACTGGGGCGAGCACGGGTTTGAACAGGTTTTGAATGAGGCCCGGATCGGTGTGTTGTTGGGATCAGCCCGGCAAGGATATCTGCAGCAACGCGGTGCGGCGCAATTGATCATGGTCCCGCGTGAAGAATTACTGTTGCCAATGTTGCTGGCTGATCGTGTTGATCTGATTGCCATCGGTGGCAATATTTTACGTCATTACATTAATGCCATCGACATCAGTGATACGCCCGGAAAACTGCCAAAGATTGACGGGGCTTTGGCCTATCGCAGTTGCTATCTCTACGCCGCCATCAGTGGTGATGTCCCAGACAGTGATATTCAAAAGCTGCAACAACAGCTTGATGATTTCAAACGCGGTGGATTTTTCGTTGAAAACCGCCGCAATCACGGCCTGTCGACCAATCAGTCAGGATCGTTCCTAAGTGCCATGCTCGATCTCGATAATAACGGTGTCAGCTGTGTCGATCTGAACGGCGACGACGAAGACGACTAGACCGCCAATTTGGGGCGTTCTGTTTGACTAAAAATCTTCAAACAGGCGTGGTATCAGCACGCGAAAGGCTTTATGCCTTTGCAAACTGATACCGGCTCTGAGGCGGTTTTCAATTCAAACCCCTTTGGCTCACGGCTCCTTATCCTGTAACAGGCAGCGTATTTTCTTGAAAACCATGGGGTTTTTGCGGGAAAATTGCGCCGGGCGCAGGAATGGGCACAGCAATGGGCCGCAGCAGAGCGCGCACTAAGGTTAATCGATCTGGTCCGATGACACAGAAAAAGACGCAGAAACGACGCCGTGCCGTCAATGAGGAGGAAAAGGCCCTGTGGGAGGTCTTTACCCGTGACGTCAAACCCTTGCGCAGTAAAAAGCGCAAAGGCGGCGATGCCGTGTTTGATCCTGATGACGACGGCCATATGAGCGATACCGCCATCCCGTTGCCCGACACTCTTGCCGACAATCTTGAACGGTCCGAAGAAAGCCGGGCGGTGCGCAATTTGCCCTCGGCGCGCAATGCTGATCGCGGCCCGCAGGTTAAAAACCGTAAGCTCGAAGATCTTAAACCCGGTGTAACCGACGGGATTGACCGCTCCACCGCCAATAAGTTCCAAAAAGGCAAAATGAGCATCGATGGCCGCATCGATCTGCATGGCATGACGCAGGAAGTCGCCCATAATGCGCTCAATTCCTTTATCGAAGACAGCTGGCGGGCGGGAAAACGCTGTGTGCTGGTGATCACCGGCAAGGGATCGCGCCCCGATGAATATGGCCGCACCGGGCTTTTGCGGTCACGTACCCCGCAATGGCTGAGCGCCCCGCGCTTGCGCACCCGCATTCTTGCCATCCATCAAGCCCAGATTCAGCATGGCGGGGCCGGGGCCTTTTATGTTTTGTTGAAACGGAGACGCCCGTGACACCTTTTGGCAACCGCATCAGGGAATTACGGGCCCGCAACGATGTCACCCTGACCGATATGGCAAGCGCATTGCAGCTGTCCCCAGCCTATTTGTCCGCCCTTGAACACGGCCATCGCGGCCGACCCAGCCCCGGTCTGGTGCAACAGATTTGCGGCTATTTCAATCTGGTCTGGGATGAAGTCGACGATATCAAACGGCTGGCCCAGCTATCGCACCCGAAAATCACCGTCGATACCGCCGGGCTGGAACCCGAAGCCACCGAACTTGCCAATCTTTTATCTGAACGGATCGCAGGATTAAGTGACGATCAGTTGTCGCGCATGCTCGACATTGTCCGCGAACGACCATCCTAAGGGCTTTAGGGCAGGCAAACCCAAACCAATCCGATGCCGGATCAAATGCATGACCAAATGCCAGATCAACTGTCGGACAAATTTACTGTTCTGGTTGAGGGGTTTTGACACGTTTTATGACCCTAAAACCGCAAGTTGGTTACAGAATCGTGTTTTTTGTGCATCAGAGGCCCTAAAATAGCAACATGGCGCGAAACACGGTTTGACTATTGTGATTATCGCGGTTATCAATCGGGGGTGTTTCGATCCAGAAACATGAAAAAACCCTGCCTTTATGCAACTACAAGGTTTCGAACCGTCCGCACGCCCCAGCATTTGCCTGAGTGCCTTGCCCGACGGTCAACCGCACATCCTATCCTATCCCATTGACGTCTTCGCCCTTCCGGCAACCACAGATCATTAAACGCACATATGCATCTTCAAGACCTTAAAAAGAAATCACCGACCGAGCTGCTTGCTCTGTCCGATGAACTTGAAATCGAAAATGCCAGCACACTCCGTAAACAGGAGTTGATGTTCGCCATTCTCAAACAGTTGGCCGAGAACGACCACGCCATTTTTGGTCTGGGTGTTCTTGAAGTGCTGCCGGATGGCTTTGGCTTTTTGCGGAGTCCCGAGGCAAACTACCTTGCCGGACCCGACGATATTTACGTCTCCCCCAGTCAGGTGCGCCGCTTTAGCTTGCGCACCGGTGACACGGTGGAAGGCCAGATCCGCTCGCCCAAAGAAGGCGAACGGTATTTCGCGCTGCTCAAAGTCGACAAGGTCAACTTTGACGCGCCCGAAAAAGTCCGTCAGCGCGTTAACTTCGATAACCTGACCCCGCTGTATCCTGACGAGCCGCTCAAGATGGAGCGTAATATCGATCAGGAAGGCAACAAGGACACCACCAACCGGGTGATCGAACTTGTTGCCCCGCTTGGTAAAGGTCAGCGTGCCCTGATCGTGGCACCGCCCCGGACCGGTAAGACCGTGATGCTGCAAAATATTGCGCACGCGATCGAAGAAAACCATCCGGAAGCTTATTTGATCGTTCTTCTGATTGATGAACGACCCGAAGAAGTCACCGACATGGACCGCTCGGTCAAAGGTGAAGTCATCAGCTCGACCTTCGATGAACCGGCACAGCGTCACGTTCAGGTCACCGAAATGGTGCTTGAAAAGGCCAAACGCCTTGTCGAGCACAAGCATGATGTCGTCATTCTGCTCGATTCCATCACCCGTCTGGCGCGTGCGTATAACACCGTCGTGCCAAGCTCGGGCAAGGTGCTGACCGGGGGTGTTGATGCCAACGCGCTGCAACGTCCAAAACGCTTCTTTGGTGCGGCCCGTAACATCGAAGAAGGCGGCTCGCTGACCATCATCGCGACCGCCCTGATCGATACCGGCTCACGCATGGATGAGGTCATCTTTGAAGAATTCAAAGGGACCGGTAACTCCGAGCTTATTCTGGACCGTAAACTGTCTGACAAACGTATCTTCCCGTCGATTGATATCCTTAAATCGGGTACCCGTAAGGAAGAACTGCTGGTCGATAAATCGGTGCTGTCGAAAATGTGGGTTCTGCGCCGTATCCTCAACCCGATGGGGCCACAGGACGCGATGGAATTCCTTTTGGGCAAGCTCAAAACAACCAAAAGCAACGACGATTTCTTCGATTCCATGAACGGATAGGCCAACCCTTTGGTTCTAAACCGTTATGCGACAATCGTCTGATGATTAAACGGGGCCTTTCGGGCCCCGTTTTTTTGTTGGCTGACGCATAGGATGGTCATTGTTTCACATGAAACAGTATGGCCTGTTCGGTGCGGTTTTCGGGGTGATTGGCGGACGTCTTTTGATCGATGGCCTGCGCGATTTGCGCAATTAGGTTCAGATCCTCCTCGACAGGATTTACATCAGCACCAGTGTCACCTCGGCACCATATCCGTCCAGCCGTTGCTGCTCGACCATCGCATCGCCGGGATCAATGCTGAGTTTACCATCGCCCAAACGAATGCCGATATGGTGCGGGCCATAGCACAGGGTAATCGCCAGCTCATCACTGGTTTCAATCATGCAGGTCGCGCTGTCCCCACCGGCTAAATGATGGGGTGGGGCACTGTCCCAGCCAGTTTGGGGCGCCAGACTGGTCAGACTAAGTGCCTGTTTGGTATTGCCATTGCGCAAGGTCAATTTCAGTTGCATGGCATGGGACATGGTGGGCCTCCTTGGTCGGGACGTTGGTGAACCGGGGCACAATCCCTATGTAGGAATTGATTTTCCGATGCGATAGGGGATCAATGCTTGAAACCCGCCAACAGCCATGTGATTCTGATGGTCTTCATTCACGACGGTTGCGAGCTTGATGCAGCTTTTACTCAAATCTGTTGATTTTGCCGCCCGCGCGCACCGCGATCAGCGGCGCAAAGGCCCGGCAGAAGAACCCTATATCAACCACCCTATTGAGGTTTCGCGCCTGATTGTCGAATGCGAACCCCACACGCATGAAGACATTCTCTGTGCCGCCATCCTGCATGACGTGATCGAGGATTGCGGCGCGACCCGCGATGAAATTGCCGCCTGTTTCAATGATACGGTCGCCGATATCGTGCTGGAAGTCAGCGATGACAAGGCCTTGCCGCGTGATGAGCGTAAAGCACAGCAGATCGAAACTGCCCCCGACCTGACCGAGGCGGCCAAACTGGTCCGCCTTGCCGATAAGGTCGCCAATGTCGGGGCGATGTTGACCGACACCCCGATTGGCTGGGACGAGGACCAAATCCTTGCCTATGTCAGTTGGGCCGAGGCGGTTGTCGCCCCGTGCCGTGTGGTCAGTGACAATCTGTCAGAACGCTTTGACGCAATTGCGCGCGATGTCCGGGCCTTCCACACCCCCGAAGAACAACAAAAGGCAGAAGCCGGGGTTTAATCCAGCCTCTGCCTTTATTTAAATCTAAGATTATATATCTGATCTTAGGTAGATATTTTATACTGTAAAGACAATCGATCCGTTGGTTTTACGGCCTTCAAGATCATCATGGGCCTGCTTGGCATCTGCCAACGGATAGGTCGCGGTAATGTCGATTTTGACCGCCCCGGATTTCAGCACATCAAACAGATCATTGGCCGTGGCCAGCAATTCTTCGCGCGTTGCGGTATAGTGGAAGATGCTGGGTCGGGTCAGGAAATAGGCACCGGGAGCCAGCGCCTTGATCGGCACGGGCGGGACAGGCCCGGATGACTGACCAAAAGTAACCATCATGCCCAGCCGTTTCAGGCATTTGAGCGAATCATCGAACGTGTCTTTCCCGACCGAATCGTAAACAACTTCAACGCCTTGACCCTTGGTGATTTCCATCACCCGTTCGGACACGACCTCATCACGGTACAGGATCGGGTAATCGCAGCCCTTTGCTTTGGCAATTTCGGCCTTTTCGGGCGATCCAACTGTGCCAATCACGGTCGCACCCAGATGCTTGGCCCACTGACAGACAATCTGGCCAACACCGCCTGCGGCGGCATGGATCAGGATGGTGTCACCCTTTTTAACGGTGTAGGTCCGGCGCAAAAGGTACTGTGCGGTCATGCCCTGCAGCATGGCGGCCGCGGCCAGCTCGAAACTGACATCATCGGGAATTTTGACCAGCCCCTTGGCCGGCATGACGCGTGCCTCGGCATAGGCACCCAGCGGCTGTGCGGCATAAGCCACCCGATCCCCAACCGAAAGGTCGGTCACCCCGGCACCAATCGCCTCAATCACGCCAGCCCCCTCAAGCCCAAGCCCGGATGGCAGGGACGGGGCCGGATACACCCCGGAGCGGAAATAAATATCGATATAGTTCAGGCCGACAGCCTTCTGCGCCAGGCGGACTTCACCTTCGCCCGGTGCACCAACCTCGACGTCTTCAAAGCGCAGCACATCACTGCCGCCGGTTTCATGAAAGCGGAATGCTTTGGTCATTTAAGACCTCCCGTTATTTGTTCGCGTTCTGTGAACGTCTGTTGCGTCAATGGCAGGAGTGTAGGTCAGATGTCACTGATTTGCAGCAGGGGATTACGCCGAACTGTTGTGCAGTGATGCAGACGACATGGGGCTCGCGCCAGACGACTGAAAATGTCGGTGGCTTCTTGCGGGCTCCTGACTCATCCTGTCATGAGTTTCTGCTAAGCTTCTTTACAACGGGTTTTGCTCTTGATGAGCAGAAGCTTATGCGTTTTCGGGCGTAATTTGGTCTTTAACGGGGAGTTTTATGATGTCTGTGATCAGTCACATCACATTGGGAACAAACGATAAATCGCGTTCTAAAGCCTTTTATGACGCCGCTCTGGGGGCCATCGGCTTTAAACGCGTGCCCAAGCCCGCTGAAAAGCCGCTGGCGTATGACCGTAATGGGCAAATGCCGACCATTTATATCTATACGCCCGAGGATGGCCGCCCGGCGACTTGGGGCAATGGCACCCATGTCGCCTTTACCGCCGACACCCGCCAACAGGTCGATGCCTTTCACGCCGCTGCACTGGAAAATGGTGGCATGGATGAAGGCCAACCGGGATTGCGCAGCCACTACGGCCCGAATTACTACGCGGCCTACGTTCGTGATCCCGATGGCAATAAATTACAGGCAGTCTGTTACGCCAGCGATGAGGCCAGATAAAGCCGGGACTCTGCGCAACGATTAGGCGGTACCGGATTAAAGATCAAAACTGCCCTGATCATCGCCAAGCGGAAGGTCGACACCCTCGATCTTTAAAAGTGCCCGCTTGGTTTCAAGCCCACCATCGCCGGAATAGCCGCCCGGCTTGTCGCCCGATGCCAGAACCCGGTGGCAGGGAATGATGATCGGGATCGGGTTAAGCCCGCAGGCCGTGCCAACCGATTGAAACGCCTTGGGCGATCCTGCGGCGGTGGCAAGGTCCTTATAGGTCGCGGTTTTTCCGGCCGGGATTTTGCACATGGCGTCCCAGACCGCCTTTTGGAAATCGGTGCCATCCGGGGCAAGCGGCAGATCAAAATCACCGCGTTTTCCGGCAAAATAATCCGCAAGCTGCGCTTTGGCGTCTTCGAGAACCGGACTTGTTTCCATCTCTTCGACAAAACCCCAGTCGAGTGCGACGATCACACCGTCAAATTCAAAGATGGTCAGCGGGCCAACCGGGCTGTTGATCGAAATCTGGGGCATGGTCTGTCGTGATCCTGTTAAAGACGGGCAGGGGCATGTGCTGCGGTGGCGCATATCCTCTTGCCCGTCAAAGCCGTGTATAAGTGCCTTATGCCGCCTTGGCCGGTAGGTCGGCAAGCAATTTGGTAAGGTCATCAGGTGTCGTCACCGGGGCGGAGCATACCGGCCCCTGACAGACATAGGCGGTTTCCTTGCCATCAATCGCGGTTTTGCCAGATGCCGGGTGACCCGCGGGCAGGGTATCGGTTTCTGACAGGATGGTGATCGCCCGGTTGGGCAGATAGGCGGCAAAGATCGCACGGCGCATCTCAAGATAAATCTGGCTGCGGTCCTTGGCAATCAGGACAATCTGCACCGGGTTTTGCAGCATTTCCGCGGCCAGAAGCAATCCCGGCATATTGGGGAACTGTTCGGTCAAACGCCCGCCAAAGGCCGACAGGGTGATTTCCGTGCGGTCGCGATAGGTCGTATCCCCGGTCAGCGCATAAAGCTTGGCCAAATTCTGCGCCATAATCGCATTGCCCGACGGGACTGCGTTATCCATATGCGGTTTCTGGCGGACAATCAGGTCCGTGGCATCCGAGGCCGACTGGAAATAGCCACCCTTGGCATCGGCAAACAGGGTTTCGACAGTTTCTGACCATGCAACCGCCTCACGCAGATAGGCATCCTCGCCAAAGCATTCAAACAGGCGCAAAGCAGCCCGGATCATATGGGCGTAATCCTCCAACATTCCGGTATGCTGGGCTTTGCCATCGCGGTAACTGTGCAAGAATCGGTCGCCGTCCGTCAGGGTGCTGGTGACGAAGTTATAGGCCAGCTTGGCATAATCGAGCCAATCGGCCCGCTTGAACGTCATGGCGGCTTCGGCCATGGCGGCAATTGTCATCGCGTTCCAGTCGGTCAGTGCCTTGTCATCCCAGCCCGGACGGATGCGCTTGGCGCGTTCGGTCAGCAATATTTGGCGCAGGCTCGCCAGTTTTTCCTCGATCTCCTCATCGGCAAGGCCCAAGCCCGACTGGGTGCGGTTAAGGATGGTATTGCCTTCCCAGTTGCCGTCTTTTGACACGTCATAGAATTTCTTGAACAGATCGGCGTCATCGCCCAAAAGCGCGTCAATTTCGGCCTCTGTCCAGACATAGAACTTGCCTTCAACGCCTTCGCTGTCGGCATCAAGGCTGGCGGTAAAGGCGCCACCGGTGATGCGCATTTCGCGCAAAATCCATGTGATGGTTTCTTCCACCCGTTTGGCATAAAGCGGATTGGCGTCGATGCGCCAGACATCGCACAAAAGATCAATCAGCTGCGCATTGTCATAGAGCATCTTTTCAAAATGCGGCACCAGCCATTGGTCATCCACGGCATAGCGGGCAAACCCGCCGCCCAGATGGTCATAAATGCCGCCCTGACACATGCGATCAAGGCTGTGTTTGACGATGCGTTTAAGTTCATCATCGTCGCTTCGCACCCCGGTCCGCCAGATCAGCGACAATAGGCTGGGCTGCGGGAATTTCGGCGCACCGGTTGTGCCGCCATTTTTGGCATCCATGATCTGCAAACAGCCATGCCCGCAGCGATCAATCATTTCCAAGCTCGGAACGGCACCATTGGCCCCGCTGTTCATTTTTTGAAGGGCTTGGGAAATCTGCGTGACGTTGTGGCGGATATCTTCGGGCTTTTCGGCATAAAGCTTGGCGATGGTTTTAAGGACCTCGTCAAACCCGGGGCGGCCATAACGCGCGGTTTTGGGAAAATACGTCCCGCCCCAGAACGGTTCCCCATCCGGGGTCAAAAACATGGTCAGCGGCCAGCCGCCCTGTTGACCGAGTAACGCCAGCGCATTTTGATACACCGCATCAAGATCGGGGCGTTCTTCACGGTCAAGCTTGATGTTGACGAACAGATCATTCATCAGCCCGGCCATCGCATCATCTTCGAAGCTTTCATGGGCCATGACATGGCACCAGTGGCACGCCGCATAGCCCACAGACAGAAGGATCGGCTTGTTGGCGGCCTTGGCCGCAGCCAGAACCTCCGTGCTCCAGGGCTGCCAGTGCACCGGGTTATCTGCATGCTGGCGCAGATAGGGGCTGGTTTCTGATCCAAGATTGTTTGTCGCGAGATCCATGTCATTTCCTGTGCCGCCAATCGGGTGGCCGGCGTTTGGTGGGCAGGTGCGAATCAGGTGGCGTTCATGATCCGTAACTCTTTGTTATGGTGTTTATCCTAAGGGTAGAACCATCATACTTAAAGGCCAACGGCGGTAATTCTTTGTCGGGTGACCCGATAAAGTGGTTTTTGCGGCGCGGATTTGCCGATTATGCCCGATTATGATTGAGATGCCGCCGGGGCAAGTCATAATGATTGCGACCAGACAACAGAAAAGAACAAGGAGATCGGGGCGATGAAAGTAACCGTCGATATAGATTGCAGCCCGGAAGAACTGCGCACCTTCTTTGGCTTGCCGGACGTTCAGCCGATGCAACAGGCGATGATGAAAGAAATCGAAGACCGCATGAAAGCCAATCTTGCGGCGATGGACCCCGAAACCATGGTCAATACCTGGCTGCCCCAGGGCATGCAGAACTGGGATCAGATGCAAAAGGCCTTCTGGGGCCAGTTCAACGCCACCGGACAAACCGGGCAGGGTGGAAAACCGGGCAAAAAAAGCGATAAGGACTGAATTGTTGAGCGACCATTACTATCAGGCACATGTGTTTGTCTGTCAGAACGAACGCCCAAACGGGCATGAGCGTGGATGCTGCAATTCCAAGGGTGCCACCAAACTGCGCAATTATATGAAGGTGCGTGCCAAGGAACTGGGCCTGCCGATGACCCGGATCAACACCGCCGGGTGCCTTGATCGCTGCGAATTGGGGCCGGTGATGGTAATTTACCCCGAAGGCACGTGGTATCGCTATGACACCATGGAAGACATCGACACCATCCTGACGGACCACCTTGTCGGTGGGCAGGTGGTGGAACGGTTGCGGCTTGCGGTGGATCAATGACGATCCTGACGTCGTCACGGTCCCGGGTTTCTAAGGTTTTGACCGCCAAATTTTCCGGCACCGATTGCTGTGTCGTGACTCCTGAGCAGCCATCATCTCAAACCGTCACTCCCGCGTAGGCGGGAGTCCATGGTGCTACAAGCGCCGACCGCTTGTCTTCGTGCCTATGAGAACGCCGTCTGGATACCCGCCGTCGCGGGCATGACGGGTGACGGGGAAAACTCTCTGAGACAGTTTTTTATTCTTCTGTTCCGGCCTTAAAGACCTGTTGGTATTTAAAGCGATATGTTGACCTTTCGGTCTGTCTGACCGATATCGACAGCACAGATTGAACCGATCGCGTTGCCACGCCATGACGCAGGCCGCATTGGTGCCACAGCCAAAACGACGGACAGATCATGATTGCACACCAAAACACCATTTTTGCCCTGTCATCCGGGGCCGGACGCGCCGGCGTTGCCGTCATCCGTCTTTCGGGTCCTGCGGCGGGCCAGACGCTCTGTGCGTTGCTGGGCCGTGATCACCTGCCCAAACCACGCCAGGCGGTCTATGCGCCGATCCGTGATCCGCAAACCGGCGAACGGCTTGATGATGCGGTGGCGATCTATTTTGCCGGTCCGGCCAGCTTTACCGGCGAAGATGTGGTGGAGCTTCATACCCACGGTGGGCGGGCCGTCATTGACGGGGTGCTGGAATGCCTGTCGCGCCAACCGGGTCTGCGGATTGCCGAACCGGGCGAATATACCAAGCGCGCCTTTGAAAACGGCAAGATGGACCTGACCGCGGCCGAAGGTATTGCCGATTTGATCGATGCCGAAACCGCCGCCCAGCGCCGTCAGGCGGTGCGCCAGATGGCCGGGGAATTGGGCGCGCTTTATGAAGATTGGCGCGCGCGCCTGATGAAGGCGCTAGCCCATATCGAGGCTGATATTGATTTCCCCGACGAAGATTTGCCCGACGGGATTGTGCCGGTGGTGCGCGGTGATTTGATCGCGGTGGGCGAGGCAATCACCCGCCATCTGGCCGACAATCGCCGGGGTGAACGCCTGCGCGAAGGGTTCCAGATTGTCATCCTTGGCGCGCCCAATGCCGGAAAATCAAGCTTGCTTAACCGTCTTGCCCAGCGCGATGCCGCGATTGTGTCGGAAATTGCCGGAACGACGCGCGACATGATCGAGGTTCACCTTGATCTGGGTGGGTTCCCCGTCACCATGGTTGATACCGCCGGCTTGCGCGAAAGTGGTGATGTGATTGAAACCGAAGGCGTGCGGCGTGCGACGGCACGGGCCGATAATGCCGATTTGCGCCTTGTGGTGATTGACCGCGACGACTGGCCGACCATTGATCCCGAAGCCGCCCGTTTGATTGATGGCAGCACGATATTGTTGATCAACAAGGTCGATGATCTTGGCAGCGCCGATATTCCCAAGGTCTGGAACGGGACATCGGCGGGTGGGGCCAAGCTGGAGCTTCCCGTTTTGCCCATATCGGCCATGACCGGGCAGGGGATGGAAAGTCTCTTGCAACTGCTGGAGACTCGCGTAAAAGAAGGGCTCGATTTTGCCGGTCCCGTACCCCTGACACGGTTGCGGCACCGCCGGGCACTTGAAAGTGCCAGCGACCATCTGGATCGCGGAATGAAGACCGATATCGCCGAACTTGCTGCTGAGGATGTACGCCTCGCGGTGCGGGAAATCGGCAAGATTACCGGACGTGTCGATGTAGAAGACTTGCTCGATATTATCTTCGGCGACTTCTGTATCGGCAAATAGGATTACCAGAAAGTGTTTCACGTGAAACATCGGCTGTTCCGATGACGCGTGTTTGACGTTTAGAACCCCTAAAAGGTTCGATCCCGCAAAACGACGGCGGGGGGATGGAATGAGGAAGTCGATGTCTCAGACTGAGCAGCATAACCGTTTTGATGTGATTGTGGTTGGCGGAGGCCATGCCGGTTGCGAAGCCGCGGCTGCCGCTGCGCGCATGGGGGCCAACACCGCACTGGTCACGCACCGTGCCGATCGCATTGGGGAAATGTCGTGTAACCCGGCCATCGGTGGTCTGGGCAAGGGGCATATGGTTCGCGAAGTTGATGCGCTGGACGGGGTGATGGGACGTGCGATTGACCGCGCAGGCATTCAATTCCGCATGCTTAACCGTTCCAAAGGACCGGCCGTACGCGGACCGCGTGCGCAGGCCGACCGCAAGCTGTATCGTCAGGCTGTGCAGGATATTCTGGCCGAGCAGGAAAACCTCACCATCCTTGAAGGCGGTGTTGAGGATCTGATCATTGATGAGAACCATCGCGTTTCGGGTGTGATCACTGGCGATGGCAGCAGCTATCATGCGGGTGCCGTCGTTCTGACCACCGGCACGTTTTTACGCGGGCTTATTCATATTGGCGAGAAAACCACGCCGGCCGGCCGCATTGGCGATGCCCCGTCGATGGGACTTTCCGAGACGCTGGAAAAATACGATTTCAAACTGGGCCGTCTTAAAACCGGGACACCGGCGCGCCTTGATGGCCGCACCATTGATTGGGCCAGCCTGCAGGAACAGCCGGGCGATACACCACCCGATCCGTTTTCCTTCTTAACCTCTGAAATCACCGTGCCGCAAATCCCGTGTCATTTGACCTGGACGACCGAGGCGACCCACGACATCATTCGCGCCAATCTGCACCGCGCGCCAATGTATAGCGGCCAGATCAACAGCAGCGGCCCGCGCTATTGCCCGTCGATTGAAGATAAGGTCGTGCGTTTTGCTGAGAAAAATCAGCACCAGATTTTCCTTGAACCCGAAGGGCTCGATGATCCGACGGTGTATCCAAACGGCATTTCGACGTCTTTGCCTGAGGACGTTCAGCTCGCCATGCTGGTGACCATTCCGGGTCTGGAAAAGGTTGAAATCTTCCGCCCGGGTTATGCGGTGGAATATGATTTTGTTGATCCGCGTGAATTGCGCCATACGCTGGAAACCAAAAAAATCGCCGGGCTATTTTTTGCCGGGCAGATCAATGGCACGACCGGCTATGAAGAAGCCGCCGGGCAGGGGCTGGTTGCCGGGGTCAACGCTGCCCTGTTGTGTGATGGCAGCGAACGTGAATTCCGGCTTGATCGGGCGGACGCCTATATCGGTGTGATGATCGACGATCTGGTAACCCAGGGGACCCGCGAACCCTATCGCATGTTCACATCCCGCGCCGAATACCGTTTGATGTTGCGCGCCGATAACGCTGATCAGCGGTTGACGGATCGCGGGCTTGAAATTGGCTGTGTGGCCTCACCCCGTGAACAGGTCTGGGGCGATAAAAAAGCCGCCCTTCAGGCTGCCAAGAGTGATGTGTCCAGTTTGGCCGAAACACCCAATACGCTGGTGAAATTTGGCATCAAGATCAATCTTGATGGCGTGCGCCGCAGTGCCTATGACCTGCTGGCCTATCCTGATATCGACTTTGACACCCTGACACAGGTCTGGCCGCAGCTCGCCACGATTGATCCCGCGATCAAGGAGCAGGTGGCGATTGACGCGCAATATAAAGGCTACCTTGACCGTCAGTCGGCCGATATTGCCGCCTTCCGCCGGGACGAGGAATTGCGCCTGCCACGCGGTCTTGATTTCGATAAGGTCGGTGGGCTGTCAGCGGAAATTCGCATTAAGCTGAAAGAAATCCAGCCGGAAACCATCGGCGCCGCGTCGCGGATTCCCGGTGTGACCCCGGCGGCGGTGACCGCCCTGTTGGGCCATATCAAAAGCCACAAGCATCAGGTCAAAAACGCCCGCAGCGCATAAAGGCTGTAAGCCGATAAGCGATTAGCCGAGCGAGGCAACCCCGACGCCTCCAACAAAATTCGTACCATCGACAAAGATCAACAGCCCGGTCGGTTTACTCCGATCGGGCTGTTTTCGTTTAGGTTAGTGCAACCGAACATCACACCTAAAGCGCCAAGCCGTATCTGCGTCCTTACGGGGTAACCTTTGAAGGAGAGGGGGCGAGGTCATCTGAAGGAAGTAAGTTATCTTTCAGTAAGATCAAGCCGCGCCCTCAAACGCCAAGAATCCATTTTCTGCCCGTCGCAAAGGGTCATCTGGCTAAACGGACACCTGTTCTCATTTTGGGGTAAGCCTGAGGGGGTTGATGTCAGAAGGGAAGCGATCTCTGAGGAAGAAGGTTGCCAAATTCTCGACAGGATACGAACGTCACGCCTCTGAGGTTGAGGGCGGCTTGGGGCTGACTTGGCGGCAAAGAATTTCAGCAAAGATTATTTTGTTGGACAGGCAGCGGTTTGGCGGACATCGCTGCCAGCGACCAACCCAGCGACCAACCCAGCGACCAACCCAGCGACCAACCCAGCGACCAACCCAGCGACCAACCCAGCGACCAAGAGGTAAAGGGTAGGTGTCTTGATATTCAGATACGTGCCCGCGAGCGCATTCTCATGAAGAAGCAAGCCGATGCAGTTTTCTGACAAAAAACATTCTTCTCAATGTTTCACGTGAAACATTTTGGCAAAAATTGATCCATTTTTGCTGCTCTGGGAGATAAAAAGATGCGTCAATGTGAAGTCAAAGCTGGCGTGTTTTGAAAACGCGGCGTATAAATCGTTTATGCAATCCATTTCCGAACCCGTAAAAACATGGTTTGAGCGCGATTTGAGTGTTTCACGTGAAACATTGGACCGCTTGAGCCAGTATGCAGACCTCGTTGTGAAGTGGCAGCCGCGGATTAACATTGTCGGCGCCAGCACAGCAGAAGACGTTTGGGGACGTCATTTACAGGATTCTGCGCAGCTTTGGCCGCATCTTCAGGACGTCGCGACCACTGGTAAAATCGTCGATTTTGGATCCGGGGCCGGTTTTCCCGGTATTGTCCTTGCCATTTTAGGGGCAGGGAATGTCACGATGATGGAATCCAACACCAAGAAAACCGTCTTTCTGATGGAAGCAGCACGGGTGTGTGGTGTTCTTGGGCAGACCAAGATTGCCCGCGAGCGAATCGAAGCGGCCCAGCCGTGCGAAGCCGATGTGGTGACGGCGCGTGCTTTCGCGCCCCTGCCAAAACTGTTGGAATTTGGCCAAAGACACCTGAAACCGGGTGGCCACTATGTGTTGCTAAAAGGACGTGCCTTTGAGGATGAACTGGCGGACGCACGCGACGCTGGTTGGACATTTGATGTAACCACGCATGCCAGCCTGGTCGATCCGGACGGCGTTGTGATGATCTTAAAAGGAGTAAGCCGGTGACCGACGTAATTGACTTGCCGCTTTCGACCAAAGCCAAGGGTGAAGGACATCGCCCGCGCATCATTTCGGTGGCCAATCAGAAGGGTGGGGTTGGTAAAACAACGACAACGATCAATCTGGCGACCGCCTTGGCGGCGGTCAACCAGCGGGTTTTGATTGTTGATCTTGACCCGCAGGGCAATGCCAGCACCGGTCTTGGGCTGCGCCCGTCAGATCGTCAGATCAGTTCCTATGACGTGTTGATCAATGGCAACACCCTTGAAGAAGCGCGGATTGATACGCCGATCCCGCGTCTGAGCATTGTGCCCGCGGGTATGGATTTGACGGGGGCGGAGATTGAGCTGGTTGATTTTGAACGCCGCGAAACCCAGTTGAAGGAATCGTTGGCCCGGTTGCCGCATGACGTTGATTACGTGCTGATTGACTGCCCGCCGTCTTTGGGGCTTTTGACGCTGAACGCGCTGGTGGCGTCTGACGCAGTTTTGGTGCCATTGCAGTGTGAGTTCTTTGCACTTGAAGGCATCAGTCATCTGGTACGTACGATCAAGCGGGTCAAAAAGGCCTTTAACCCGGACCTTGAGATTCAGGGTATTGTCCTGACCATGTATGACAAGCGTAATAACCTGTCTGCACAAGTTGCCAATGATGTGCGTGATTATTTTGGCGATGTGGTTTATCGCACGGTGATTCCGCGCAATGTTCGGGTGTCCGAGGCACCAAGTCACGGCACGCCGGTTCTGGTTTACGATATGAAATGCCCCGGTTCACGGGCCTATCTTAATCTCGCCAGTGAAGTCTTGAAACGCGAAGGGGTGAAAGCATGAGCGAAGCAAAAAAACGTGGGTTGGGTCGCGGGCTGTCGGCCCTTCTGGGTGAAGAAGACGAGGATGTCGGGGTTGCCGTTGCCGCCAATGCCGACGCGGCGGTCGCACACCCGGGGCCGGGTGGCACGACGCAGCATATTGCGATTACCGATCTGAAACCGTCGCCGTTCCAGCCGCGCAGTAATTTTGACGATGAAGCAATCGATGACCTCGCGGCCTCAATCCGCGAGAAGGGTATTATCCAGCCGATTCTCGTCCGCGCGTCGTCAACCGGCGAAACCACCTATGAAATCATTGCTGGCGAACGGCGCTGGCGCGCCGCACAGCGCGCCCAGCTGCATGAAGTACCGGTTTTGGTGCGCGACTTTGATGATCGCGAAACGGCTGAAATTGCCCTGATCGAGAACCTGCAGCGTCAGGATCTTTCGCCGCTGGAAGAAGCTGAGGGCTATAACCGCCTGATGAGCGAGTTTGCCCATACCCAGGAAGCGCTGGGTCAGGCGCTGGGGAAAAGCCGAAGCCACATCGCCAACAGTTTGCGCCTGCTGGCCCTTGCGGCACCGATCAAGCAGATGCTGTCAGACAAGGTTTTAAGTGCTGGTCATGCGCGCGCTTTGCTGGGTGCTGAGAATGCGGTCGAGTTGGCAACCCAGATTGTCAAAAAAGGCCTGAACGTCCGTCAGACGGAAAAACTGGTGAAAACCGACGGCGGCAAAACAGCCCGTCCGAAGAAGTCATCAGGCGGGCGTTCGGCCGACAAAGACCCAGATACAGTGTCTTTGGAACGCGATCTTAGCAACATGTTGGGGTTGGCGGTTAATATCGACTTTGACGGGGCGGCGGGGAAAATTTCGATCCGCTATGAAACGCTTGAGCAGCTTGACGATATTTTGCAGCGCCTGACCCACGGCAAGGCGGGGGAAATGGCGGGTGATGACTCCAGTGGTGATCCGTCTGATTCGGATGAAAACGAATTCGACTCGATGTTTATCGAAGACGATGAAGCCGGTAGCGGTGCGGAAAATGATGATGAGGATGCGCTGACGGTTGAGCTCGAATCGATTGCCGATGCGGTGCACGGCACTGAAGACAGGGCTGGGGACGTGCTGGACGACGACCTGATCATGGATGATGAGCCCGAAGGGGATGCGCCGATCGAACAGGAAGAGGTTGGCGAAGACGCGCTGGAGGAGGTAGCCGATGGCACCGGAAAAAAGCCGGAACGTAAAATCCGCATGCAAGATCTTGATCGCGACAAGATGAACGCGCTTAAGGCGCTTAAGCAAGAGCAGGATAAAGCCAGAGCCAAGGCCAACGGGACTGAGGTTGTAGTGAAGCGCATTCTTTAGGGTTTAAAGCCCGGCATACCGTCTCAGCGTCGATTTGAACCGGGTTATAGACTCATACGAAAAGAGAAGGGCTTTAGAAACCGGGGACTCGGCGCTATACAGCCGCTCCGAGCACTTTTGTCGCGCATCCAGGGTGTTGAGTCATGTCATTTACAGGTTAAGTCAGGCTTTTGCCGAGGCTGCCCTGTGATGTTTTAGCGGCGTGCCTGCTTTTGTCGGGCGACGGCGATCTTTATCATGGCACGGTGCGCGATGGTTTCAGGGACGGCAAGGCCGCTTTTGCAGTCTTTTTCGGCCTCGAGCAGGATTTGCAGTGCGCGTTGCAAGGTTGGAACGGCCCAATTGTTCAGGTTGGCCCGGAACTGATCGGCGGCCTTGAAAAACAGCGGCGGGCGCAGGGATTTCATTGCTTGTTCCGTATTGGTCCCTTGGGTGATCTGTCCCTTGACCAGATGCAGTTTCTGGAAATATCCGAGCATCATGCGAAGCGCCCCGACGGGATTGAGCCCTTCTTCGGTCAGGCGGGTGAGGGCAGTGTCGAGATTGACGACATTCCCCTGTGAAACAGCTTGAATGACATCGTCATAGTGGCGGGCTGAGCTGTCGCCAACGCAATCCATCGCATCGGCCAGTGTGACCTGACCGTCCTTGAGCGCATAAAGGGCGAGTTTTTCAAGTTCGCTTCGCGATATCATGCGGTCCGAACCAAGATTGGCGACCAGGTAACGGGTGGCATCGCGGTCAATGCGCAGTTTGTGATCATCCATCACCGTACTGATCAGGCCTTCGAGATCGCGGCCGCTGTCGGCATAGCACGGCAGCGCCATGCCGTTACCGGCCTTTTCAACCGCCTGACGCAATTTGGAACGGGTCGGCAAACTGCCGGCTTCGATTACGATCAGCGCGTCACCCGCAGGGTCTTTGAGGAAGTCGGCAATTGCCGGTGCCTGTGCATCGCCAATGTCGCGCAGGCGGATGACGCGGCGTCCGCCGCCAAAGCTGATGGCGGCGGCTTCATCGCGCAGGCGGCTGCTGTCTTCTTTAAGCTGGGCACTGCCCATTTCGATAACTCTGAACGGGTCCTTGAGGTCTTCGACGACCGTTTTGGCAAGCTTTACCGCACGTTCGCGCACAAGACCTTCGTCCTCGCCATAGATCAGCACCAGCTGTGCCTTGGCGTCTGGCGCACGGAGAAAGGTTTCGACCTGGGCTGCCTTGAGTTTCATGGGTTAGATACGTCTTCCAGAGAAGGTCTTACGGATTGGCGCGCAGGCCAACCGCAACCTGATTGGCGATTTGCTGTGCCAGATTACGCGCGGCGTCACGACGGGCGGCTTTTTCTGCTTCGAGGCTGGCAAAGTCCGAATCGACAATGTTGTAACTAGTGCGTGCCCTTACGAAGCCCTGACGCAACAGTGTGGCGTCGGACTTGCGGGTTAGTTGATAGGTTGCTTCAAGCAAATAGTCGGCAATTGTTGCTTCGTTGTCTTTGGTAAAGCCCTGTTCGCTGGTCGACTCGGATACTTGGACGTTCAATGTGTAAGCAGGATTGGAAGCCTGACCGCGGGGGGTAAGGGTTTCGATTAAAAGGTTGCGCGTAATTTGGCCGACACGGTCATTGATCAGGGTGACTTCGACCTGTGACATATCTACAGCGGTGCTTTGTCCACTGCGATCTTCCGCATAGAGCGGGCGAAAGCCGCAGGCACTCAGAGACATCAGGGCAATGAGGGTGAGTGCAGGGAAAAGGGCGCGCAATTTCATTCAATAGAACCTTTTATCCAAGGAGCTTTTATCAGACCGTGGCGACACAATAGGTCGTAACCGATAAAAGGGCAAAACAGAGTGAGATTGGCAAGGAAAGAATGAAGAGCATCCGGGCTTTCCGAGAGGCTATTTTGCATGCTTTGTGTCTCGGAACGAGCTGTCAGGTTTTGAAACATTGTCCGAAGATTGGCGATTGCGACGTTACTCCGTCCTGCCACCAGTGGCGGATATAGTGTGGCAAAGGTGCTTTTGGGTGTTACTGGCATTGGCTTAACACATTCGCTCGTCGGTGTTGCATCAGCCAATGTACGCCAGACCAGACGCAGCCAGCGCCAATGGCCAATCAGAGAGTTTTGCGTGATCAGCAGCGGTCTGTGCAGCGGGACATCTGCCAGCAAGGCAAGGGTGAGGACATCAAGACCGACTTCCTGACACATCGTTCGGGCATCTGGTACAACAAAATCCGTGGTGACTTTCCCTGAAGTGGTCGGGGTTGCGACAAGTTCTCCGCCTGCCATTGAGGTAATGGACTCGGCAAGTATCTGGCGCAGGGGGCTGAGCGGTCCGGAAAGTGCTGCATATATATTGGGGCGTTGCTGTGCAACGAAGAACCCCCAATCGCGCATCAGCGAATGGGGGTTGTATTCAGGCGATAAATATAAAGAGGTATCAGCCATTAGCCTACTCGGCGGTTGCGCTATCGATTCGCAACTGGCGGGCCCGGGTCAGAATGGCGTCTTCCATTGATGTGACAGTGCCCGGTTCGACCACGGCATCCTGCCACTGGTTGGGGCCGACATTGACCTGCCGGAAAACTGAAACCTTGATCGCGTCTGACCGAAGGGCTGTGCCGAGGATATAGGCCGTCAGTTTGAAACGCTCATCTGGCGTTTCACCGGGCGTGTACCAGTCGGTAATGATCACGCCGCCAAACGGGTCGGCTGAGTTAAGTGGCATGAAAGACAAGGTGTCGAGTGTGGCGCGCCATAAGAAGCTGTTCACGCCAATACCGGAACCGGTGCCTTTCTGCGCATCTTCTCCGCCAAACAGGTTCAGACTATCACCAAAGACGGTGCCACGCTCTTTTTCCTGCGCGCGGGTCATGGCGCGACCATTGATCCGTTCGTCCGTGTTTGCGGACCCGGGAAACTGGTCATAGTCGACAGAACTTGAAGAACAGCCCGCCAGCACGACAGCGAATCCGGCGCAAAGTACCAAAGATTTAAACGAAGACAAGGTCACCATTTTCGGCCTTTAAGATCATTGGAATGCAAAATTTCTGCGAATATAGGGCGGATCGGGTTTGTGATCAAAGAAAACCGGTGTGCTTTTTGTGCCACAGTGTTTGAGCAATGTATCATTTTGGACACAGTGTTGCTTGACGGTGCGATCATTTGGTGGCTCCATGCTTCTCGAACCGGGCGGCATAAGCTGTCCAAATAATTTTTGTAGCGTAAAACGCTTGCAAAGACGTTGAGGGAAAAGATGAAAAAGATTCTTGTTGCTTCCAGCGCACTCGTCGCTGTCGCATTCGCAGGCCAGGCACAGGCTTCCGAGAAAATCAGCCTGTCGGTTGGTGGTTACATGGAACAGTGGATTGGTGTTGCTGATCAGGACCGTGGTGAATCACGTAACGCTTTCCAGTCCGACACCGAAGTTCACTTCTCGGGTTCGACCACCCTTGATAACGGTATCGAAGTTGGTGCCAAAATCGAACTCGAAGGTGAAGGCGGCAACGCAGGCACCATGGTTGACGAACAGTACCTGTACGTTAATGGCGGCTTCGGTCAGGTCAAACTCGGTGCCGAAGACGGCGCTGCTGCTGACATGGGCATCACCGGTCCTTCTGTTGGCCCGGTTGGCGTCAACGATGGCGATCTGCCGAACTGGGTTGCTATCAATGCTTTCCCTGACACCGTTCCGGCTGGTGGCGATTCCAAGCGTCTGACCTATTACACCCCGGTTATGGGTGGTTTCCGCGCTGGTTTGTCCTATGCGGATGATGACTCTTCGGAAAACAGTGACACGGTGACAACCGGTGACAACCGCGTTTCCGGTGGTCTTGAATTCCGTCACGACTTCGACGGTGTTTCCCTTGGTGTTTCGCTTGTTGGTGAGCACATGGGTGAAGGCGAATGGTACGGCCTCGGCGCAACCGTTGGCTTTGGTAACTTCACCGTTGGTGGTTCTGTTTCTGAAACCGATGGCGAATTCGGCCAGGGTCAATCAGCCACCCAGGTTAGTGACACTACCGATTTCGAAATCGGCGTTGCTTATGCAATGGATGCAGCGTCTGTGTCCCTTAGCTATGGCTATGGTGAGAACGAAAGCACCGCAGCTGGTTCCACCGATGCAGCGACCAGCGGCGTTGATGAAATCAACACCGTTGACCTCGGCCTTGCTTACACGCTTGGCGCTGGCGTAACCTGGAAGTCTTCTATCTTCTGGTTCGATGACAAAGGTCAGAATGCTGGCAATGCTGACGACAATGACGGTTACGGCGCTGTTACCGGTCTTGCTCTTTCCTTCTAATCCTTATCGGATTAGCTGAAAAGTTGAAGGGGGTGGATTTTCCACCCCCTTCTTTTTTTGTTTGTTGCTATGTTGAGCAAATCCTAAAGCGATCAAACTTCTGGTGGGACGTTAGGATTTTGCGGCTAATAGATTTCTTCGCGGTTTCGGGTTCTAGATAAGTGGGTTGTTGGGCTTTCCGACCGTTTTTTAACGATGGCTTACGTCAAACCGGTTCTGGCAAAATCGTTCAAGTGGTTTCCCCAAGGTAAGAGGCTAGGTCCTAGACCATCCACAACGTCCACACATGCCGCATTATCATTTCCTCAATCGCTAAATCCCTGTGATTTTTCAATCGACTGTAGAGAATATGTTTTTCATCATATTTAAATGACCATTATTTATTTATATCGCTTATTTATGTGATTTTCTGATCATGCAGGTGTTTAATAGTAAAACAATAAGACGATTGATCAGTAAAAAGATCCACTTTACGGCTGGTTACGTGACAAAAATGCAACATTGCGATATATAAATAACTAATGGTCATTTATTGATATTGACCAAGGGTCATTTGATTGGTTTTATGGCTCTCGACAGATCGAAGGGCCGCTCGGTTCATTCCCCTTCGTCTCAAACCAATTTTTATCTCGAGGGTTACGATGAAAAAGATTCTTTTTGCTTCCAGCGCACTCGCCGCTGTTGCTTTTGCCGGTTCCGCACAGGCGTCCGAAAAAATCCAGCTTGAAGTTGGTGGTTACATGGAACAGTGGGCAGGTTTCTCTGACCAGGACAACACCCCGTCAGGTGGCCGTAACAATGCGTTCCAGTCCGATACCGAAGTTCACTTCTCGGGCAAAACCACCCTTGATAACGGCATTGAAGTTGGTGCCAAAATCGAGCTCGAAGGCGAAACCTCTGGTGACCAGATTGACGAACAGTACCTGTTCGTAAACGGTGGCTTTGGTCGCATCGAAATGGGTAAGAACGACAGTGCAGCTGATGCAATGGCTTTGCAGGCACCGTCGGTTGGTCCGGTTGGCGTCAACGATGGTGATTTGTCAAACTGGGTCGATGCATATTTGATCGATACCATCCGTTCGAGTGGCGATCAGAACCGCGTTAGCTACTTCACCCCGTCCTTCGGTGGTTTCCGTGCCGGTGCGTCGTATGCTGACGACAGCCAGCGCAATGGTAGCGGCGGCTACAATGGCACAGACGGCAGCGGTGATAGCATCGTATCTGGTGCACTTGCCTTTGATCATGACTTCAACGGTGTTGCTCTTGGTCTTTCGGCTACCGGTGAACATTCTGAAGACGGTTACTGGTACGGTCTTGGTTCGACTGTTGGCTTTGGCAACTTCACCGTTGGTGGTTCTTACGGCCACACCGAAGACGACTATGGTCTGAACGCCACCAATCAAGATCTCGATGCATTTGACCTTGGTGTTTCCTATGCGATGGACGCAGCAACCGTGTCCTTGGGCTATGGTTACGAAGAAGTTGACAACAGCGGTGATATCAGCACGGTTGACCTCGGCATGGCTTACACCCTTGGTGCAGGCGTGACCTGGAAATCTTCTGTCTATTGGTTTGACCAGGAAGCAGACAGCACCAACAATTCTGCTACCAGCGGCATCAGCGGCGACAATGACGGCTACGGCGTTGTTACCGGTCTGCGTCTCGACTTCTAATTCTTCGGAATTGGATTACAGATGTGAAGGAGGTGGCTTTGGCCGCCTCCTTCTTTTTTGTCTGTTTGACGTGTTTGATACCGATGATTGCACCGATTTAGACGCGATGACTTATGGCGTCGTCGGCATTTTCAAATCTTCGTCCAGCACTTGAAAAATCGCATCTTGATCAGACTGCAAATGCGAGACACAGGGCACGGTTGATTCGACAACCAGCTTTTCGGCCAAAGCTTTGTTGCTGGCCGCTGGAAGATCGCCCAGTTGGTCAAATGGCACTTTGAGGCTACCCATGCAGCCGATCTGGCCATCGGATGTTGCGCGTAGTTTCGCAAGCCCACAGGGGGCCGCACAAAAGTCGCCACGATAGGTGCTTTGCCAGTTGCGTAAATTTGTGTGGCGTCCTTGCAGGACCTTGGCCGCGGCGGACGTGTAAATCCCAAGGCCCGGTGTTTGAAACAGCTTGGTGATATGGGCCGGGCCGCTGTCGGCCAGCACGACGTAATCCTGCTTTTCCGTAAAACCGATCAGTTCGCCAATCGTGCGAAACCCGTCAATCACCGTGACATTTTCAAGCTCATCGGCGGCAATGCTGTCATTATAGGCGCGCATGACCCCCTGATAGGCATTTAAAATAAGCGTGACCTGATGCCCGGCATTTCCGAGCATCTGTGCGATGTCGCGCACCAATGCCGGGGGCAGGGTGCGCAACGGTGATGACGCCATGGGCAAAATGCCGATGTTCATGCCTGGCTTTGCCATTGGTTGGCGCGCCGGCAGGGCAATGGGTGATATTGCAAAGGCCGTGCACAGAGATTCTTCGGGGTTAACCGGCATCTGGGCGATTGTATCCCAGCCTTCCATTTCGCTGAGATCAATCACGTGATCAAAGCGGGCGAGCTGTTTTGACGATATGAACAGTTGGAAGATTTCGATGTCGGCAACCGTGGCGAAAATATCCGATGCGCTGGCACTGTTAAGCACAGCGATTTTTGCATCCGGGTATTTTTGGGCAAAGGCGCGAAAGAACAACACCATGCCAACACAATCGCCCAGTGCATCATCGGGGATCAGAAACAAAACACTGGATTTGGCAAAGTCGGTTTCCGACCATGCCGCACGGGGCAATACCCGGGGGTGGAAGGCATCGGACTTGATCTGGACCGAGGGTGCTGTCGCCAAGGCCTGCTGGCGCAGCAAGGATGTGGTGCGCGTGAAATAAATCGGACTGCCGTCCGAGGATTGGCCCAGTGTCGGGCTGACATTGGGCAGGCCGAACTGAAATGGCACCTTGGATGCGAATCGGGTGAATTTCTTGCGGGCAGGATGCAGCTTATGGTGCGGTTTTGCGGGCATTGCGGGGCGATACTCCATGCACCGGCGGGGGTGATCAAGCCCCAGAAAACCCGATCCCGGCCAAAGACGCAAGGGCTGAGCCGCGCAGTTTCCCAACATTTTCGCGATTGATTCCACCAAGTCCAATCGGGCTGATGGCGTGATGTGCACAGATGCGCGCAACACGTTGAACAACGCCAAACGGCATGGTGGATGCGCCGGGGTGGCTTTGGGTCGCAAAAACCGGCGAAATGAATAGGCCGTCGGGGCGAAAGCTTGCCGGTAAAAGGCACAGTTTGCGCGCCGTCGTCATGCTGTGACAGGCTGATGTGACGATCAGCCCGTCTGGGATTTGTCGATACATCGATGGCGATTGCCAGATGCGATATTCGGGCAAATGCACCCCGTCGGCCCCAAGGGTCAGTGCGAGTGCAACGTCATTGGCAATCAGCATCCGGTGGCCCAGACGGCGGCATTGCGAACGCAGTTTTGCCGCAAGGCTGGCCCGGTCAGGGTGATCATAATGGCGAAAAACCACCATGCTGTGACGGGGCAGTTTTGTAATTGCCGCAACCGGATCGGGCAGTCGGTGATCATCGGTCATGAGGATAACCGGTGGGAAAAGGCCATTGGTAACGCGGTTGCGCAAATTCAGTTGGTGTGCCTGCTTTAACAGGGAGGCGTCCATTGATAGTATCCCGATTTCGTAAGGCGTATTTCAAACCATTAGGACCCATCATCCATGAGCGATCATGATCTGTCATCTGGCAATAGTGATGTTGCACAGAACCTGCGCGATATTCAGGACAATATCAATGCCGCCTGTAAGGCGGTTGATCGCGATCCAGATGCGGTGACGCTGGTCTGTGTATCCAAAAACCACGAAGCAGATCATGTGCGCACGGCATTGGTTGAAGGACGACGGGTTTTTGGTGAAAACCGGGTGCAGGAAGCGGCGGGAAAATGGCCGGGCTTGCGCGATGAATTTCCCGATGTGGAATTGCATCTGATCGGGCCGCTTCAAACCAATAAGGTCAAGGACGCTGCCCGATTGTTTGATGTGATTGAGACGGTGGACCGGCCAAAACTGGCGCGCGCCTTGGCAAAGCACCGTGATGCGACCGGTTCTTGCCCGGATTTGTTCATTCAGATCAATACAGGTGAAGAACCGCAAAAGGCTGGAATTGCACCCGCCGATGCGGATGAATTTATCGCCATGTGCCGCGATGAGCTGAATTTGCCGATTACAGGATTGATGTGCATTCCGCCGGTCGATGAAGAACCGGCACCGCATTTTTTATTGCTGGGCAAGATTGCCGATCGTCACGGGATTGCGATCAGAAGCATGGGCATGAGTGGTGATTACGAGGCCGCAATTCGGTTTGGTGCGACACATGTCCGGGTTGGGACCGCAATTTTTGGATCTCGAGGGTATTAATTGGCAGATCAGGCGGTTTTAAAGGGGCATAATTTAATTTTCGTCCTGAAAACCGGCAAAAATGGCGTTTAAAATGCGATATTCCTGTTAATTACAGATAAAATCGGATTTTTCGGGTTTCTGTGGATAATCGGCGCGATATCCAAGACGCGCGGCAATCAAGTTTGTGACAAAAAATCCCGCTTTTTATTGCGGGATTTTTTTAAACCGATGATCACGCGATATTTCAACCTTACGGGATCAGCTTGTAACCGCCCGGCTCGGTGACCAGAATCGTCGCGTTTGACGGATCTTTTTCGATTTTCTGACGCAGGCGATAGACATGGGTTTCAAGCGTGTGGGTGGTGACCCCAGCGTTATAGCCCCAGACTTCATCAAGCAGGGTTTCGCGGGTCACCGGTTTGTCGCCTGCCCGGAACAGGAATTTCAGGATCGAGGTTTCCTTTTCCGTCAGGCGGACTTTCTTTTCACTGACCGTTTCGATCAGAATTTTTGCACTGGGCTGGAAGCTATAGGGGCCAATGACAAAGACCGCGTCTTCGCTTTGTTCGTGCTGACGGATGTGGGCGCGGATGCGCGCCAAAAGCACGTTGAGGCGGAACGGCTTGGTGACATAATCATTGGCGCCTGATTCAAGGCCAAGGATGGTGTCGGAATCACTATTGGCCCCGGTCAGCATGATAATCGGGGATTTGACGCCCGCACGGCGCATCAGTTTACAGACATCGCGGCCATCCATATCGGGCAGCCCGACATCAAGCAAAATCATGTCAAAATAGGCTTCTTTCGCGGCATCGAGTGCATCCTTGCCACTGTTGGCGACAACACATTCGAATTCCTCGTGCAGTCGAAGCTGCTCGGTCAAAGACTGGCTGAGTGCTGCATCATCTTCAACGACGAGAACCTGTTTACCTGTCGACATTCACCATCCCTTGCTGCTTGTCAGATCCCGGATCAATTTCTTGATCAGACATGGCGCTTCGGCGCGCCATTGTTTTTGTGGAATATCCGTTCATGCGCCGCCATATATCTGGGGAGAGCGTCGCATAATGCTATTTCAAGAACAAACTGTTTTCGTTTTAACCCATTGACCTCTGCCCGACCCGGATTAATTAATACATCCCAACCACCAAACGCTATGCTCTGTTGGTTGGCCGCGTCACAAAACCTTGAAAGATGTCTATCTTCCTGCGATTTTGCGCAAGACATCAGAATAAACCCGATTGAACTGTTCGCTTATATTAATCATTACGGCCCGTTATCTAGCCCCTTACGACCAGATCGCGATGTTGTGATCGCTTAAATGGCCTCTGACCCCTAACGATAAGATAACAATGACCCAAAGCTTTGCCGCCACGGCCCAGAATGACAGCAATTCAATCCCGGCCACCGATCTGGTGACAGTATCGCGTGCGGTTGCGGATTTACGCCGCGGTGAAATTGTTCTGGTTCAGGGCCATTTGGACGGTGCGGTCCACAGCGTTGCGGTGATTGCCGCAGAGCCCTTGTCGCAAGCCGGGTTTGAGCGCCTGTGTGACATTACCCACAACACCGAAAGCCCGGCAATTATTTTGCCGCGGGTGCGTGCAAGATCCCTGGGCGGTGCGTGCGAACAAGACTCGTTTGTTGCCTTTGTCAGCCAGAAGCAGTCCGACATTAATGCAGCCCGTTTGGGCGAAATTGCCAATCCGTTGCTTGATCTTGACCAGTTGCCAGACGGGAACTGGCGTGCGGTGAGCATGGCCGAAACGGCGGCAATCCGGTTGGCAAAGCTTGCCCGCTTGTTGCCCGCTGTTGTCACGGTGCCAGTTGGGGCCGATCAGCTCGAAAACTTGGCCCGGGCGCAGAATTTACTCGTTTTGCAATCTGAAAGCATTAACGGCTACGAAGATGCATCTGCCGCGAGCCTCCGCGAAGTCAGTCAGGCCCGTGTGCCGCTTGAAGATGCCGAAAACGCCACGGTGATTGCCTTTCGCCCCGAAGATGGCGGGCAGGAACATCTGGCGATTGTCATTGATGCACCAGCCAAGGATCAACCCGTTCTTATTCGGCTGCATTCGGAATGCTTTACCGGCGATTTGATCGGCTCGTTGCGCTGTGACTGCGGGCCGCAATTGCGCGGGGCGATTTCCGAAATTGCCAAAAGCGGGCAGGGTGGCATTATTTTGTATTTGCGTCAGGAAGGGCGCGGCATCGGGCTTGTCAATAAGCTGCGTGCCTATGCCCTTCAGGATCGCGGGTTTGATACGCTTGATGCCAACGAGGAACTTGGCTTTGATGCCGATGAACGGGTCTATCGCCCAGCAGCTGAAATGCTGCGTCAGTTGGGCTTTGGTTCGGTCCGGTTGCTGACCAACAATCCGGAAAAGCTTAAAGGGCTTGAAGGTTGGGGCGTTAAGGTTGCCGAACGCGTGCCGCACAAATTCCCATCCAACGGGCATAATGCGTTTTATCTTCAGACCAAGAAAGACCGTGCGGGTCACCTGTTTTAATCCGCCCCGAATGGCCTGCAAATGTCGGTTTCCCTGTGCTTCGGTGCTCACGTACTTTTAGTACGCTGCGCTCCGATACGCGTGAACCCATCATTTTCGGCACGTTCTGCACGGATTGACGGTTTTGGTCCCGTACCCGGCAGAAGATTCCGACAGGCAGAAATGGCGTCTGCCGAATTTGAATATTTCTCATATATAACAATAACTTAAATATGTGCCAGTTTGGCACTCCTTTTGCAAAGTATGGGGCAAGAGGAGGACAAACATGTCGATTGGAGCAGATTGGCGGCAAAATTCGCCCGGCAGTGTTGCGGGCCTGACCAAGGATGTTGCGAACAACAAATTCGCAAATTCGGGTCCGGGTGAGCAGCTCGTTGATGGCGCGCAAGAAGGGCGCGACTTTTCCGACTATATGTTCGGAGAAGACGGGTTTGAGTTTTCCGATGTGCTCGACGTGATCAATCCGCTGCAACATATTCCCGGTGTCGGGATGCTGTATCGGTCACTCACCGGCGATGAGCTGGGCAATGGCGCACGCGTTGTTGGCGGCGGTTTGTTTGGCGGTGTCTTCGGACTGGCCGGGGCGGCAATTGATGCCGTTGTTGACGCGGTCAGTGGTGAAGATACCGGCGCCCATGTCATGGCCTTCCTTGAAGACAGTTTTAATGGGGCGCCAACCGATGACGGCACAGCTGTTGTCGATGCAGCGCCGTCTGGCGCGGATGCGCCCGATGCGGTGACGGCCCGTGCTGATACCATTGCAAATGCTTCCTTTGACGGGACATATCAGGGTGATCTTGTTCTGCCGTGGATGGCCGGACAGGCAAGCCAGGGCCGACCTGCGGGAATTCCAGCTACAGCAGCAGAACAATCGACGATCGTTCAGGCCGCGCCTGTGGGGGGTGTTGAATATGCCGCCCTTGATGCGGGGCCGCAAAATGCCGCTTCGACCATTTCCGGGCCAAAGGCATCTGATCTTAATACCCCATGGGCGCAGGCAACACCGGCTGCGACTATGGCCGAAAACGCACCCCAAAAATCAGCTCAAGTTTCTGACTCAGCGCAAAGCACGAATGCGCTTCAGGAGATGGCGGAGGCGGTGCAGAGCGATCCGGCCGAACTGGCCGTTGCCATGGCATCGGCTGGCGGCAATAGCCCGGTGTCGAGCTTGACCCGGACAACAGCGGCGACACATTCACCGCAGAATGGCAGCAACCCGATCCGCCCGGCATCCTTTAGCAGTGAAGGCGGCGATACGGTGTGGGCCCGGGCACAAAGCAGTGGCCGTGTTAGCCGAACCACCAACAGCTTTGCCCTGTCACCGGAAATGGCAGCCCATGAATCGCGTCAGGCGAAACAGGCTGCTGCCAATGTTGATGCCGTTGAGGACATGAGCGGGCAGAGCCCATCAGCAGATCAAAACGCGCTCCGGGAAAATTCGGTAAGCCCGGCACAGGCGTTTGCTGATTTCAGGAATGGTGGAACGCCGTTGTCAGCAGCCGAAATGGCAGCAAAGTTTAACGCGGCCCTTGGCCGAGACTCGTCGCAAGCCATGGCCCAAACCCCGGCACAAGAAACTGTATCATCGGGTAACACGCCCGCCGCACAGGGTAAAATTTCCGGAAGCTTTAACCGCGATACCAGCAGCAACAGCGTTGCCCAACACGAAGAGACTGCGGCAACACCCGTCGTGCATCCTTTGATGGAGCAAGCCACCAGCCATATCGACGGCGATGCGCCAGTGGGTGCCTGGTTTAGCCAAACCATGATGGATGGTCTGAAAAAATATCAGGACATGCAGCAGAATCGCCAAAACCCGGCAAACGCCATCTGATTTGATGTTTGCGACTATGGTGTTTCGCTGATGAAAAAAGCCCGTCTGTCATGCTTGAAAAGCTTGGACAAACGGGCTTTTGGTGTTTCAGGCCAAGGTCGATTATGAATTCAGGAAGCCGACGGTTTCCTTGACCTCGCGCAGGATCGGCTGGGCGATGGCGTTGGCGCGTTCAGCACCCTTGGCCAGAACCGCATCGATATAGGCATTGTCGTTGTTCAGACGGGCCATTTCTTCGGTGATTGGGGCGAGGTTGGTTACAACCACGTCGGTCAGGGCCTGTTTAAAGCCCGAGAACTGGGTGCCACCATGTTCTGCCAGAACGGCATCCACCGTGCTGTCGGTGAGTGCCGCAAAGATGGTGATCAGGTTCTTGGCTTCGGGGCGGCCTTCAAGACCAGCGGCCTCGGACGGCAGGGGTTCCGGGTCGGTTTTGGCCTTGCGGATTTTTTTGCTTAAGGTATCCGCGTCATCGGTCATGTTGATGCGTGCCATTTCCGACGGATCGGATTTTGACATCTTTTTCGACCCATCGCGCAGCGACATCACCCGCGTTGCCGGACCAAGGATCAGGGGTTCTGGCTGAGGGAAGAAGCCTTCGACCTCGTAATCATTGTTAAATTTCAATGCGATGTCGCGCGCCAGTTCAAGATGCTGTTTCTGATCTTCGCCGACCGGCACATGGGTGGCTTTATAGGCCAGAATGTCAGCGGCCATCAGGCTGGGATAGGCATAAAGGCCAAGGGACGCATTTTCGCGGTGCTTGCCTGCCTTTTCCTTGAACTGGGTCATGCGGTTGAGCCAACCGATACGCGCGACACAGTTAAAGATCCACGCCAGTTCGGCATGGGCGGACACCTGACTTTGATTGAACAGAACATGTTTTTCCGGGTCAATGCCCGAGGCGATCATGCTGGCCGCAAGTTCGCGGATGTTGGAACGCAGTTCTTTGGGGTCTTGCCAGACTGTGATGGCATGCATATCCACGACGCAGAAGATGCATTCGAAATCTTTTTGCAGAGCAACCCAGTTGCGGATTGCGCCAAGATAGTTGCCAAGATGAAGGTTACCGGTGGGCTGAGCGCCCGAAAACACACGTTCCATTATGCTGTCGTCCATTTCAATAAAAACAAAACCGGGTTTGCAAGCTCCGCCAGGTTGTGGACACCCGCCGGCGGACGAGCTGCAAACCAACGCGCGGAGTTAAGCCGCCTGACCCGATTTGGTCAAGCAGCTTGTCGGTAAATGCGGGGTTTTAGGCCAATTATTCCTGTGCGGTGGGTTTTCCGCGCTTCAAGGTTGCTTTGAGTTCCGAGAAGCTGGTGGCACCGAGCAGCTGTGCGCTTAGCGCGTACACTGTAATCCCACCACAAACACAAGCGGCCATGATCAAGATGCGCGTGATTGAGGTGGCATCATTTTGCCAGAACATATCAATGGCAAACCAAAGGGCCGCCCCCATCAGGGCCGAGGTGATCAGAATGCGCGGCACGCGTTTAAGCAACCGGGCATCAAAGGTCAAATCGCCGCGTTTACGCAGCAAATAGCCCAGCAAAAATGCATTGACCCAGACCGACGTCGATGTGGCCGCGGCAATGCCCAAATGCCCGAATTGCGGCATTAAAACAATGATCAGAACAATGTTGAGCACCATGGCAAAGATGCCAATGCGGATCGGGGTTTTGGTATCTTCGCGGGCGAAAAAGCCCGGCGCGAGGACTTTAACCAGAACCGATGCCGGCAGGCCAAAAGCAAAGATGGTCAGCGCCAGACCGGTCATCTGGGTTTCGCTTGCGCCAAATGCGCCGCGTTCAAACAGAACATTAATCACCGGAATACCCATCACGCCAAGGGCCACGGCCGCGGGCAGGGTTAGAAGCAGGGCGATTTCAATGCCGCGATTTTGGCTATACATGGCAACTGCGGGATCGGTTCCCTGTAACTGGCGCGACAGGGTGGGCAACAAGGCCGTGCCAATCGCAATGCCAATCACGCCTAATGGCAGTTGTTGAACCCGGTCGGCGTAATACAGCCACGATACCGCGCCGTCAGACACAAGAGAGGCCAGCATGGTATCGATCAAAAGGTTGATCTGATACACCCCGGCACCAATCATGCCCGGGATCATGCGTTTGCCGAGCAGTTTCACCCGGTCATCAATTTTGGGAAGCTGCCATTTAATGGCAAATCCGGCACGTTTGCAGGCAATCACCAGAAAGATGAATTGCGCCACCCCGGCCAAGGCAACGCCCCAGGCCAACGCGTGGGCAGGGGTTTCGGTAATGGGTGCCAGGCCCAGCAGTGCGCCAATCAGACAGATGTTCAGGATAATCGGGGCAGCAGCAGCAGCGGCATAGCGGTGCAGGGTGTTGAGAACACCCGACATCAGGGCGACGGCGGAAATAAACGCCAGATACGGGAAGGTGATACGCGACAGTTCGACGGCAAGCGCGAATTTTTCCGGGTCTTCGGCAAATCCGGGGGCAAAGACATACATCGCCCACGGCATGATGATTTCAATGATCGCGACCAGAAAACCGGTGATGAGCACCAGCATCGACATGGCGCGCGCGGCAAATTCACGTGCGACATCAAGTCCGCGTTTTTCGATGTCCCCGGCCAGAAGCGGGATGAAGGCGGCGGAAAACGCGCCTTCGCCAAACAGGCGGCGAAACAGGTTGGGAAATTTAAACGCGACAAAAAACGCATCGGCAATGCCACCTGCGCCCAACATCCCGGCAATCAGGATATCACGACAGAACCCCAAAAGGCGCGAGATCAGGGTAAAGCCACTGACGGTGGCGATGGAGCGTACAAGCGACATTGCGTGTTTAATCCGTTTCAAGGAGCCGGTTATCGGCCTGGTATCGGCCCGGTATTGGCATGGGGAAATCTGACAGGGGAAAGTGAAGAAGTCGTAATCAAGGGCGATGCGGGGCGGCGTCAATGTCACAAAAATATGAAACCTGATGTTGCGAATGATTCATTTTCACAACTGTGACGACCGTCACAGAAAAATGCATTCAATAACGATAAGTTCCCTCTTGCTGAGATTCGTTGGGACGCGAGCCTCATTATTTGGATGGTCGGGGATTATAAGGGAGTCCACCTTAACCTGCTGCACTCCGAGGAAAGCGATGTCGTGAATAACAGGTCACGACGTCAGTTTTGGATTGCCCTTCCCCGTCCGTCTAAAATTCCAAAAGATACGCGCTTAAAAATAGTCGACCAGTTCGACTGGATTTGATCCTTTCTGGGGTGTCACCTTGCGTGGCACAGGAGTGGGGATCAAACCGGTCGAGCGGGGTTAAAGCATGGGGCAGATTAAATGCAACATGCTTTAGACTGCGACCCGTCAGGACAATGATCCTGACGGTCGCCTTAATGCTCTGGGTTCTGGCCCTCGTAGTGCGGTCCTAATTATTCTGGATCGCCTGATTAAGGGTTTCCTTGACCTGCACAAACTTGGTGCGGCTGTCGATTTTAAGCCCGAACACATCCTTCACATAGAAAACGTCCACTGCGCGTTCGCCAAATGTTGAGATCCGGGCCGAGGCGATTTGCAATGACAGATCACGCAAGGCACGGGTGATGTCATATAAAAGACCCTGACGGTCGCGGGCGGAAATTTCGATCACCGTGTGGGTGCGGCTGGCCTTGTTGTCGATAATGACGTTGGGTTCGACCTTAAAGACTGCCGTTCTGTGTTTGTTATCCTTGATCTGGCGGCGTTCGAGTTCCTGACTGGGGCGTACGCGCCCGGAAATCACCTGTTCGAGGGTTTCACGCAGCTTTTCAAGCTTGGCCTTGTCATTGAAGGCTTCGTCGTTGGCATCCTGAATAAAGAAGGTATCAAGCGCCATGCCATCGGCCAGTGTCAGGATTTTGGCATCGACAATATTCGCCCCGCACAGCGCCATTGATCCGGCAATCTGGGAAAACAGACCGGGGTGGTCGGTGGTGTGCACGGTGATTTCGGTGGCGTCAATTTCAGTATCAATGCGCACATCAACCGTGATGTCAGCGCCACTTTTCTTGGCGTCGCGGGTCAGATGGGCGTGATGAACGTGAACGTCGGTATCAAAACTCAGCCAATAGGACGGATAGCCGCGATCAATGAAATCTTCGATGTCATCGGTTGGCCAGTCGACCAGTGCTTCACGGAGCGCCATCTGGGCGTTGGCAACGCGCGAATCGCGGCTGTCGGCATTGAGCCCGCCTGACAGGCGATCCTCAGCGGCATAATAAAGTTCGCGCAGAAGGGTGGCTTTCCAGCCATTCCAGACATTTGGTCCCACCGCCCGGATATCGGCGACGGTAAGGCACAGCAACAGGCGCAACCGTTCCTGCGATTGTACCAGATCGCCAAATGCCTTGATCGTCGTTGGATCATTGAGGTCACGTTTAAACGCGGTCAGGCTCATCCACAGGTGGGCCTTGACCAGCCATGCGACGGTTTCGCTATCGGCGGGGGATAATCCCAGACGCGGGCAAAGCTTTTCGGCGACTTCAGCCCCCAGTTCGGAATGATCGCCACCGCGTCCCTTGGCAATGTCATGCAGCAACACTGCGACATAAAGTACACGCCGTGAAATCACCTTGCCCATGATGCGGGTGGCCACCGGCGCATCATCGACCAGTTCGCCATTTTCAATCTGATTGAGCACGCCAATCGCGCGGATGGTGTGCTCGTCCACGGTATAGGTGTGGTACATGTCGTATTGCATTTGCGCCACGACACGGCCGAAATCGGGGATAAATCGCCCCAATACCCCGGCTTCGTTCATTTTACGAAGGACAATGTCGGGGTTTTGACGCTGGGTGAGGATTTCAAGGAACACCTCGTTGGCGTCCGGGTCGTTTTGCAGCTTGTGATCGATGTGTTTTAAGCTTTGGGTGACCCAGCGCAGCGTTTCGGGATGAATGCCGACCCCGTTTTGATTGGCCACCAGAAACAGGCGCAAAATCTTGATCGGGTCTTTTTTGAAAACATTGAGGTTTTCAACCGTGAGACGGTCATTGCGCAGCTCAAACCCGTCGATTTCCTTGGTGCCAAACAGTTTGCCGGGGAAGCGGATCAGTGGGCGGCGCTGATGGCGTTCTTCCAACGCGGCACAGAAAATCCGGGTCAGGTTGCCGACATGTTTGACCATCAGATAGTAGTGCTTCATGAACCGTTCGACGCCCGATGCCCCGGCATGATCGGTATAGCCAAGGTGTTCGGCGATATCGCGCTGCATGTCGAACGTCAGGCGGTCTTCTTCACGATCCGACAGATAATGCAGCCAGCAGCGCACCGCCCACAGGAAGTTCTGGGCTTTTAAAAACCCCTGAGCTTCCTTGCGGGTCAGGACTTTAAGGTCAACAAGTTCCATCGGGGAATTGACGCGGTAAAGATATTTTCCAATCCAGAACAGCGTATGCAGATCGCGAAGCCCGCCTTTGCCGTCCTTGACATTGGGTTCCACGACATAGCGTGAGTCGCCCATACGCACATGGCGGTCATCGCGTTCGCCGAGTTTCTTTTCAATAAACTCAAGGCCGCTGCCCTTGACCAGCTCATCCATGAAGCGCGCACGAAAGACGTTATAGGTTTCCTCATCGCCCCAGACGAACCGGCTTTCGAGCAGGTTGGTGCGGATGGTGATGTCCTGTTTGCCCATGCGCAGGCAATCATCGACGGACCGCGTTGCATGGCCGACCTTCAGGCCAAGGTCCCACAGCATATAGAGGATGAATTCGACCACCTGTTCGCCATTGGCGGTTTGTTTGTAGGGAAACAGAAACAGGATATCGACATCGGAATGCGGCGCCATATCGCCCCGGCCATAGCCGCCGACAGCCACCACCGACATGCGTTGTTCATTGGTCGGATTGTGCAGCGGATAGATAAAATTGGTGGCGAAATCATGGATAAGGCGGACAATCTGATCCATCAGGAAGCTGTTGGAAAAGACGGTATCCTGCCCGGAATTGCTTTCTTCGAACCGCGCCCGGATAACTTCACGTCCGCTTTCCATCACCGATTTCAGCTTGGTCAGAAGGGCGCTGCGCTGTTTGAAATTATTCAGATCGGGATCATTGGCAATCGCCGTGAGATCGGCAAAGACCTTTTTGCGGTCAATGATTTCGCGCTGTTTCTTAATTTTATACATAGCGGGCTGCCGTTTCCTTGCGCCTTTTGACTGCAGGTTCTGCAATATCATTCACTGCATGTGCCATGCCAGAGTTTTGACCGATCACGATACCCCATGTTTACCATGTTTGGCGGCCAATCGCTGATCAAATCAAAACAGGCACCTGCCTGATATAGGGGCAAGGTGCCTGTTTTTCATGCGTTTTTTTGCAATTGGCCGCGACCTGCGTTTTATCGGCTTATCCGCGCAATGCCTGTAAGCGATAGAGCGCTTCAAGCGCTTCGCGCGGGGTCATGTCATCGGGATTGATATCACCAAGGGCATCGAGCAATGCCTTTTGATCGTCCGACAGGGCAGGTGTGGCTGCGCGGTCTTCCTGTGCGGCCTGCTCAATGGCGGCGGCGAACAAGGGCAGGTCATCGGCTAGTTTTGAAACCGCGCCGCCCTGTTGGCCCTTTTCAAGGGTTTTAAGCACCTGTTCGGCGCGTTTGATCACGGGTTTTGGCAGGCCGGCCAATTGGGCGACGTGAATACCATAAGACCGGTCGGCACTGCCCAAGCCGACTTCATGGAGGAAGACAACCTCGCCCTGCCATTCCTTGATCAGCATGGTGTGGCATGACAGATGATCAAGCTTGGCGGCAAGGGCGGTCAGTTCGTGATAGTGGGTGGCAAACAAACCCCGGCATTTGTTGATTTCATGAAGGTTTTCGACCACTGCCCACGCAATCGACAGACCGTCAAAGGTCGCCGTCCCACGGCCGATTTCATCCAAGATGACCAAGGAGCGGTCGGTTGCCTGATTAAGGATGGAGGCGGTTTCGACCATCTCAACCATGAAGGTGGATCGACCGCGTGCCAAATCATCGGCCGCACCGACACGGGAAAACAGCCGATCAATCACGCCAATATGGGCCTTGGCCGCCGGGACAAACGCCCCGATCTGGGCCAAAACAGCAATCAGGGCGTTTTGACGCAGGAAGGTCGATTTACCAGCCATGTTCGGGCCGGTGATCAGCCACAGGCTTTGTTCATCCTCAAGGCGGCAATCATTGGCGACAAAGGGCGAGTCGGCATTTTCGCGAAGGGCGGCCTCGACCACCGGGTGACGCCCGGCGGTAATATCAAACGACAGGCTGTCATCAATTTGCGGGCGGATGCAGTTTCGATCACGCGCCAGTTCGGCAAGGGCGGCCGAGACATCGAGCCCGGCGAGTGCCTGTGCACATTTGGCAATGTCATCGGCCTTGGCAAGAACGGCCTGAACCAGTTCTTCGAACAGTTCAAGTTCAAGGGCAAGGGCCTGATCGCCCGCCTTGGAAACCTTGCTTTCAAGTTCGGACAGTTCCACGGTCGTAAAGCGCACGGCATTGGCCATGGTTTGACGGTGAATAAACTCATCAACTTCCATCATCTTGTCGGCATGTTTGGCCGACACTTCGATGAAATAGCCCAATACGTTGTTGTGTTTGACCTTAAGGTTGGCAATGCCGGTTTGCTCGGTATAGCGGGCCTGAAGATTGGCAATCAGCTTTTTGCTTTCGCTTGAGAGCATGCGCAATTCATCAAGTGGGGGATGATATCCCCCGGCAATAAAGCCGCCATCGCGCGCCATCAGTGGCAGGCTTTCGGCAATGGCGCGGCGCAGAAGGTCAATCAGATCGCCGTGATGGCCCATGCGGGTGACATGATCGGTCAGCGATTCTGGCTGTGCGGTCAGGCCATCATTGCCACCATCGGGCTTGCCCAAAAGGGTGCCAATCGCAAACGAGCAGGCCAGACCATCGCGCATGGCGGCCAAATCACGCGGGCCGCCACGGCCAACGGAAAGCCGCGACAGCGCGCGTTCAATATCAGGGCATTCGCCAAGACCGGACCGTAAATCAGACCGCAATCCATCGCGATCATGGAAATATTCCACCAGATCAAGGCGTTTGTTAACCTCATCGGCACTGGTGAGCGGGGCCGACAGACGGGCGGCCAGCAAACGCGCACCAGCCCCGGTTTTGGTGCGGTCAATGACCGACAGCAACGATCCCTTGCGATCCCCTGACTGGGTCTGGATCAGTTCGAGGGATCGTCGGGTGGCGGCATCAATTTCCATTGCCGCCCCGGCGGCAAGGCGGGTCGGCGGGGACAGGCGCGGCATCTGACCTTTTTGGGTCAGTTCGACATAGTCAATCAATGCGCCTGCAGCAGATAGTTCGGCAACTTCAAAGCCGCCAAAGGCGTCGAGTGCCTCGACCTGATACAGCTTTTTTAGGCGCAATTGCGCGTTTTCGGCATCAAAGCGCGCAGAAGGCTGCGGGGTGATGATGTTTTTATATTCGGCGTAAAGATCAAAAACGTCCGGGCGGTTGAGCAACCGGTCGGAAAACAGGATTTCACCGGGATCAAGCCGGGCAAGTGCGGCAGGCAATCCGCCCATATCGGTCGGCTGAACGTAAAAATCACCGGTCGACATATCAAGCCATGCCAAGCCAACCTTGCCGCGCAGTTCCGATACTGCAGCGAGATAGTTATGGCGGCGCGCATCAAGCAGGCTGTCTTCGGTGAGGGTGCCCGGCGTGATCAGGCGCACGACACCGCGCTTGACCACGGATTTGGCCCCGCGTTTTTTGGCCTCGGCCGGGTCTTCCATCTGTTCGCAGACGGCGACACGGAATCCTTTGCGGATCAGACGCTGAAGATATGTTTCGTGACTATGGACGGGAACACCGGCCATGGGAATTTCGTTACCTTGATGCTTGCCGCGTTTTGTCAGGGCAATATCAAGGGCTTCGGCGGCTTTGACCGCATCGTCAAAGAACAGCTCGTAAAAATCGCCCATCCGATAAAACAGCAGGCAGTCCTGATACTGTTCCTTGATTTCAAGGAACTGGATCATCATCGGGGTCGCACCCTCCAGCGAAAAGGATGGTGCGATGGGTGTGGTATCGGATGTGTCAGCGATATTGTTCATGATGGTTTTGATAGCAAACCCTGAAGGCATTTACGAGGGGCAAGGAGCCGCGGTGATAAAACTTGATCTATGCCATTGCAACGCCTGAATTTCCGTAAAATATAGATAGTAAGGGATCTTTCGTTCCAGACGGCATGATGGCGTGAAAACGAACGGATGACCAGTCATCAAGGAGACAGCAAAATGTCAGAAGACCAGACCACAACGCAGGCCCCGGAACTGGTAGGTTTGTTCGACACCAAAGACAGTTTTGACGCGGCCGTGCGCGAATTGCGCGATAGCGGTTTTAAGCGCACGGATCTTTCGGTTTTGAGTTCCCACGAATCGATTGATGTCGCCGGATCAGACGGGCGGTCATGGGGTGATGTGCTGACAGCACTTGTCGGGGAAGTCAAATATGAGGTGCCCTTGGTGGCCTCGGGCGCAATTGCGCTGTTTGGTGGTGCGGCAACCGCCCCGGCGGCAATTGCGGTGGGGGCTGGTGTTGGGGCGGTGGCCCTGCGCGAATTTATTGGCGAAGTGACATCGACCCCGCATACCGATGATTTTGCCCGTGCCATTGATGCCGGGTCGGTGATCCTGTGGGTGCGGATTGCCCCGGACAATAAAACCGGTGAAAGTGCTGCGCAGGCGATTTTGCAAAAGCATGGCGCGACCAACATCCACCTGCATCAGGCAAAATAACGCCCGATTGCAGGTCAGGCGATAGATGAAAACGGTCCTGATTTTAAAGGCGGCCCATGGTGGTCGCCTTTTTTCACTCTGTGGAATGATCGCATAAGGGGGCATTGCTTGGCAAAACGGGGTCACGTTGGTGATGTCGACGGCGATGTAATTATCGCACTGAAAAAAAACGATAATTCCGCCAGATCATTGTCTTGATGCGGTCTGTTATGGCGGTGGGGGATACAATAAGGTGGGCAGTTCTGACCTGCCCAAATAGGGGTTGCTGCGGCGCAACATACGGAAAACGCTACGTAATTTTGCGGTTGCCGTTAACGTCGCCTTTGACCATGGGCGCGAAGCCTGTTTTATTGTTCGGTTCGATGAGGCGGTCCCACACCGCAAACTTGTCGAACGAAATGAACTACACACAGCTTTCCATCCCACCACGCAAGCGTCAGTGAAAACACAATGTCAGATTCAGAAATCAAGGTTCGCGACCGCGAAGCGCTGCTGTTTCATTCCAGCGGCCGTCCGGGCAAAATCGAAATCACGCCGTCCAAGCCGCTGACCACTCAGCGCGATTTGTCCCTGGCGTATTCGCCGGGTGTTGCGGTGCCCTGTCTTGAAATCGCCAAGAACCCGGCGACGGCATATGATTATACCTCCAAGGGCAACATTGTTGCGGTGATTTCCAACGGCACCGCCGTTCTTGGTCTGGGCAACCTTGGCGCGCTGGCGTCCAAGCCGGTGATGGAAGGCAAGGCTGTTTTGTTCAAACGCTTTGCCGATGTTGACGGCATCGACCTTGAAGTTTCGACCGAAGACGTTGACGAGTTTGTCAATTGCGTGCGCTTCCTTGGCGCATCGTTTGGCGGCATTAACCTTGAAGACATCAAGGCGCCAGAATGTTTCATCATTGAGCAACGCCTGCGCGAAATCATGGATATTCCGGTATTCCATGATGATCAGCACGGCACAGCGATCATTGCAGCATCGGGGTTGATCAATGCCTGTGACCTTACCGGGCGCAAATTGAAAGACATCAAGCTTGTGATCAATGGGGCTGGTGCGGCGGCGATTGCCTGCTGCGAGTTGGTCAAAAGCATGGGTGTGTCGCACGATAACGTTATTATGTGTGACACGCGCGGCGTGATCTATAAGGGTCGCGAAGATGGCATGAACCAGTGGAAATCAGCCCACGCAGCCGACACCGATGCCCGCACGCTTGACGATGCGATGGATGGGGCGGATGCGTTCTTTGGTCTGTCGGCCAAGGGGGCGGTGACGACCAAGATGGTCAAAAGCATGGCCAAAAAGCCAATCATTTTTGCCATGGCCAACCCGGACCCGGAAATCAGTCCGGAAGAAGTTGCATCAATCCGCGATGACGCGATCTGTGCCACCGGGCGGTCGGATTATCCCAACCAGATCAACAATGTGCTGGGCTTCCCGTATATTTTCCGTGGTGCACTTGATGTGCAGGCCTCAACGATTAACGAGGACATGAAAATTGCCGCGGCCCATGCGGTGGCATCCTTGGCGCGTGAAGATGTGCCTGATGAGGTGGCCGCGGCCTATTCCGGGCGGCGTTTGCAGTATGGCCCGGAATACATCATTCCAGCCCCGTTTGACCCGCGCCTGATCATTGCGATCCCCAAGGCGGTGGCACAGGCCGCGATGGACAGTGGTGTGGCGCGTCGTCCGATCATTGATATGGCGGAATATGAAAATCAGCTGCGCGGGCGTCTTGATCCGACGGCAGCACATCTTCAGCTGATTTCCGATTATGTGCGCGCACATCCCAAACGGATCGCCTTTGCCGAGGGCGAAGAAGAAACCGTTATTCGCGCCGCTGTTGCTTATCGCAATTCGGGCTATGGCACGCCGATCCTGATCGGGCGTGAAGACCGCATTCATGCCAGTGCCAAGAACCTTGGCATTGAAACGCTTGAAGGGGTCGAAATCAGCAACGCGGCCCTTTCGGACCGCAATGCGGAATATGCCGAGTTCGTGTATGAACGCCTGCAGCGCAAAGGGTATCTGTGGCGTGATTGCCAGCGGATGGTGAACCAGAAACGCAACGTTTTTGCTTCTGTCATGGTGGCAAAGGGGCATGCAGATGGCCTGATCACCGGGCTGACCCGGAACTTCAATCGCAGCTTTACCGATATTGCCAGCGTGATTGACGCCAAAGAGGGCGAAATCCCGATGGGCCTTTCGATTGCGATTGCCAAGGGCCGGACGGTGTTTATCGCCGATACCCGCGTGCATAATGTGCCCAATGCCGAACAGCTTGCCGAGATTGCCATTCAGGCGGCCGAGAAGGCCCGTCAACTTGGTCATGAGCCGCGTGTAGCGTTGGTATCGCATTCGACCTTTGGCAACCCGTATAGCGAAGATACCGACCGTATCCGTGAGGCGGTTGGCATTCTTGAACGCAGCAATGTTGATTTCGAGTTTGATGGCGATATGGCGGTGGATGTTGCGCTCGATACCGAGCTTTTGAAGCTGTATCCGTTCTGTCGTCTGTCGGGTCCGGCAAACGTTCTGGTGATGCCGGCCCTTCATGCGGCGACGACTGCGTCCAAACTGCTTGATAAGCTGGGCGGCGGTACGGTGGTTGGTCCGGTGATGATCGGGCTGGAAAAACCAGCACAGATTGCCCAGATGGGGGCAACGGTCAATGATCTGGTTAATCTGGCAGCGCTTGCCGCGCATGACGCCGAACATAACTAAGACCGGATTGATCGACGGTTGAAAATGGCGGGGGCGCATCGGCATCCCCGCCATTTTTTATGACGGATTGGTTTTGGTGTTACTCAATCGTCTGGCCAAATACCGCAATGGCAGCGCCAAGGGTCGCAAGGGCCAGATACCAGATGACTTTGGGGAAACCCGACTTCTGCTTGATGGCGATGACGGCGGCGAGCCCCGATTGCAGGCCGTAATAGATGGCAAACCCGCGTGAGGCGTAATTTACAATTGCGAAAATGTCGGCCGCCCATGTCAGGGCAATTCCGATCACGGCGAGAATGAAATAAGCCTGTGGTTCGCTGATGCGATTGCGCGACAGTTCGGTAAACAATCCGCCCGAACCGCTGGTGTCGGCGATGGCGGCACTAAGCTGTGAGGCCAGGGCGGCAGCAACCAGCAAGAAGGGCAAAATCGGCGCGACGATCTGCATCATGTTGATGATCCCGGTTTCGGTCATCGACATTTGGTCGGGGCGAAACACATAGGCAATCAGGACAATGTAGACCACGTAAATCAGGGTCGAGAGCCATTGGGCCATACGCATCGACCGTATCCGTGTTTGCGCATCATAGACCGCACCAAGATACCGGGAGGTTTCAAATCCTTGTACGGTGATCAGCAATCCCAGCGCCATGGTTATGGCCGGCCAGCCGGTGACGGTTTCGGGGTTGAAGATCAGCGTCTCATGGATTGCCCGATCGCCAAAATTGACAATTAATCCGATGACCAGTCCGGCAATGATCGCCAGTTTGATGGCGACGGAAAAATATTCCATCCGTTCGAGGCTTTTAAAGCCGTTGGTGCAGCCGATCAGAACGATCAGGATGAAAACGCCGGTGGTTAAAAGTTTGGCGTCAAACTGGCTATCAAACGGCGTCATGCTGAGCGCGAAGGCGCCGAGTAAATTCAGGTAATAGGAAACAGAAATAATATAGGCAAATGCCAATGCCCAGGATGAGATGGTCTCAATCCTTTTGGCCAATGTGCCGTGTTGGCCTGTGATGATTGCGTTTTCGCCTGTCGCAATATTGGACCGGATCACGCCGCCAAACATGTAGGCGACAACACAGAGCCCACCCATGACCCATGGTGCAAACCCGCCAAATGCATGGCTTAAAACCGGGCCAAGTAACAAAAAACCGCTGCCGATGATTGAAGCAAGCGGGGTGACAACCGCGCGCCAAAGGGTGAAATGGGCGACACGTGGCAGCACCAAAACCACACCGACAGCAAGTGTGGTTAATGCGATGATCAAATCAAATGTCATGAGGGTTTATACCAAGGATCATTTTACCAATGGTGCGCATAGGGGCGATACAGGGAAGGTGTTTAATGCAGAGCCTTGATTTCAGGCAGAATATAGGGTGGCGTCAGGTCATAAGATAGTGCGGTTTTACCGAGCGTATGTGGAAAGGCCCGCGATTGTGATAATCTGTTCCAGACTTGAACGCAGGGTCCTGAGCCTAAAAGGGCCAAAGTAAAAATATGACGTTTGTCTTGGCCTGATTTTCGCCGCATGGCGTGGGTAAAATAAGGTCATCTTTGCCGTTCTGTTAGAAAATAGGAAATTTTTCATGGGCCAAATGACCCGATTTTTTGCCGTTTTGATGTTGTTCCCGTTGCTTGCTGCCTGTGAAGGGGAACAGGCCAAAGGCCCAACTCCGGATGAAATTACCACGGCTGTGATCGAACGTTTCCGCGAAGACCCCTATGCCAAGGTCGGTCATGTGGAAAATGTTACCAAGACCAACAGCATTTCCGAAGATGATGACGAAGTCATTGCCATGGTGCGTTACGAACTGGTGTTTGACCGTACGGTGTCGGAATTTGCTGATGACGTGACGGAAAAGGGAAAAGCGGCGGGCGATGTGGATGCGGTTGGCGATACCGTTAGCGACGCCATTGATCTGGTGAAAACCAAGATGCTGGCCCTAAAGGAAGGCGCGTTCAAAGCCGGGGACCGCCGGGTTGTTGAAAATGAAATCCGTCTGGTGAAATCCGAAAAGGGCTGGATTTATCGCGATCGTCCTTAGGCGGCGAACTGAACGTTTTGCTCAAATAAAAAAGGGATCCATTTGGATCCCTTTTTTGTGACCTTTGTCATAGTGACAGCAGGTCTGATCAGTCTTCAAGAAATGCCAGGACCTTTGGCGGGGGTGGCACGTCATCTGCGGCAAACGCCAGTCCGTCAAGGTCGGTCAGATCGTTGACCCGCATGATGGCATGCAGGCTATCGACATATTCTTCGCCGCGTTCGGAATACTTTGTCAGGGTGGATGCAAGGTCCCAGCCTGTGACCAACTGCCCGTCGGCGCGCAGTTCAGCACGTTTTTCACGCAGGACCTGATAGGCCGGATGCGAATTGATGTTGCGTGCATAGGCCCGCACACTGTCCATCAGGCTGGCAAAGGCCTTGATGACGTGGGTTTTACCATCGGCGCGATCTTCGGGAACAATGCCTTCGTCATCGCCCCACGCCCATTGACCAAACAGGGCATTGCCCTTGCGCACGAAACGTGACGTGCCCCAACCGCTTTCCTCAGCCGACTGGGCGAGCATCAAGGAGGTCGGGATAATGTCGATGCGTTCAAGCAGGGCCGTGATGCCACCATCGGTCACGCGATAGCGTTTCATCAGTTGCTCGACCCATTGCTGATCATTGGCGTTGACCGGGATGCCGGAAATACCTTTGGCCTGAATGGCCATCAACCGTTCACGACGGACAATGATTTCCTCGTTCACGCGCATCGCCAGCGGCAGCATGATGCGGAGGAAAAGCTGTTTGCGTTCATCGACCGATGCCAGTTCGCCAAGCCCTTTGGGAACGCGTTTGATGTAAACGCGCGGGACTTCGGTAACATCGGGCAGGCGATAGCCGATGCTTTTGAAGTACTGGCCCAGTGCGATGACTTCAGGACCCCGGCGATAGGCCGGTTTGGTTTTTTTGACAACAGCATCATCAATCACTTCCACAGAAGTTTCTGTGTCGGGGCTTGTTGGTACTGGCGAAATATCAATTCCGGCAAAAATGCCAATATAGAGTAAGCTGACCGCTCCGACGAGCGAAGCGAGCGCAATTTTACGGTAATTTCCAGTTTCTGCGCTAGTCATCATTCTATCTCCAGGATCAGGTTCACTGTCCATCCCAAGTGGCCGTTATCTATGCCTGCCGATGGCGTTGATCGCAACGGACAATATTCCCGTGGTTGAGAAGTCCCCGCGATCCTTTACGTTCGGCGCGCAATAAGAACGCCCGGCGCACAGAAAAGTTTGCGCCGGGCGTAAGAATTTTTTAACGACTCGGAAAATTAGTCAGCCATGACGGGTTCAACAGCCTGAACTTCGGGCACGTAATAGCGCAGCATGTTTTCAATGCCCATTTTCAGGGTCGCGGTGCTGCTAGGGCAGCCAGCACATGCGCCGTGCATTTCAAGGTAAACAACGCCGTCTTCAAACCGGTGGAAGACAATATCGCCACCATCCTGCGCCACGGCCGGACGGACACGGGTATCAAGCAGTTCCTTGATCTGGCTGACCAGTTCGTTGTCACCTTCGGCCGCAGTGCTGGCACCGGTTGCGGCATCGGAGTTTTGATCGAGAACCGACTGACCAGAGGTGTAATGCTCCATGATCCCGCCGAGAACCTGGGGCTTCAGGGTCTGCCAGTCTTTGGAGTCGTCTTTGGTGATGGTGATGAAATCACCGCCCAGAAAGACACCGGCGATGCCATCAACTTCAAACAGTTTGCGCGCCAGCGGCGATTTGACGGCTTCGTCGCTTTTGACGAAGTTTGCTGTGCCAAGACGGCCCATAACCTCTTCGCCCGGCAAGAATTTGAGCGTCGCGGGGTTCGGGGTCGGTTCGGTTTGAATGAACATGGTTGCTTGTCCTCTCACTCTGATAGCCGGGGCGAATGTGCGCCCGCTCGGCAATCTGCGTTTCATATGGTTAGCCCTTAAATGGGGCAAAAAGGCGAAAAGATCAAGTCGCAGCGCGCGGGTCAGGTATTCGCAAGCTGCGATAGGGAGCCAAAATGATGATTAGCGCTGCAGGATACTGCTGATTTCGCGAATTTGGGTGCGGGCACGCAGCAGGTAAAAACCAAGCCCTGCCAGATGGTTGGGGAAAATGATGCCGTCAGCCGACCCATTGACCACCACCAGCGGATCAAGGGCGGCAGCGGCTTGAAGAGAGCCAACCATTTCTGCCCATGCCGGGGCGACTTGGCGCTCATTGATGACCTGTTCGAAATCCGTGCCAAGATCGCGCAGGATCAGGCTATAGGCGTAAAGGCGGCCCTTGGTGGCATAGAACACGTCATCAGCCGTACGATCAAAGACCGACGGAGCGTCAACCTTGTCGTCAATCACGGCCGATGCCGAGCCAAGATCATTGGCAAACCGGTTCAGGGTTTCCTGCAGGTTATCGGCACGGCGTTCAAAAACCGCATTTCCGTTGATCAGGCGCTGATTATATTTATCGAGCGAACGGATGGCGTCGCGATATTGCTGTTCGGAGGTGACACCGGGCAGCAACGATACACTGGGATCAAACACCCATTTGTCACCACGGAATTTCAACAGGCCCGCGGCATTATCAAGATCGGGATCGACCTGACTTGATCCGCGTGTGCGGCCAATCTGATCAGACAGCTCGATCGAAAAGCGTGACAGGGCATAGATAATGCCGGTCTGGAAGTTTGGCATATTGTCGAGTGCCCCACCGGGCAGGAAAAACGGATCATTTGCGGTCCAGCGGTTCTGATTAACTTCGCGGTCAATCAGGGCAGCGGCGGTGTTGACCGCATGGCTGCCACCTTGGTAATTGCCCGAAAAATCCGGATTATCATCGACGTTATGGATCATTGCCATGCCTGCGGGATAATAGACCACAGCGACAAGAACGATTATGGCAAGGCTGCGTACCCAGAATTTGCGCGATCCGAAAATACCTTTTAGACGCGATCCAAAACCTGCGATGCCACCTTTTTTATAGAGATAATCGTCTTCAATCATGACCTGTCCTGTAATTATATCCAGCCAATGAACCTAGGATGTCAGCGCTCAAACGGCAAGTGCATGATTTTACGGATTGATGGTGATGTATGTGTCATATGCTGCCAGACGCAGAACTGTTTCCAGATCGGGTTCTGACAAGGCGACGCAGCCTTCTGTGCCACTGTAATCGGGTTTGGCGACATGCATAAAGATTGCAGACCCTTTTCCGCGAACCGGCGGGTCATCATTATGGCCAAGGACAACCACGATGTTGTAGACGTTATCGTCACGCCATAGCTTCTCATGGCTGGCATCGAACGGCAGGCGTACCGGGCAGTTATAGTCACGATGGGCGGGGTCGTCGCACCAGCCATCAGCAAAGGAAATTGTTGTTACCGGCAATTTGGTGCGCGGGCACGGCCTGTGATCGGCGCGATACATCACATAGCGTAGCCGCCAGCGACCGGCCGGGGTTTTGCCATCGCCTTCGGTTTTATCCTTGGCCTCAATGACACCATTCACCCCCAGCGCGCAGCGAAATGTATCATCACCCACGCGCAACATGCCATCCGGCGAGACAGAAATCTCGACCGGATGGGAAACAGAATGTGCGATGGCTTCGCTTTGCATTCGATCAGTTTCCTCGCGGCAATGGAGCAATGTCGTCATGTACAGCCTTTTGAAATAGATATTCATCAGCTGTCACAGGGACGGTGCAAAACAACAACGGTAGAAATGTGGCAAATTGGACGTTTCGCAAGTCCGTTCACAAATCATTGATACGATTAATTTCGCCGCCTGGCCTTGTCGGTCTTTAAAATGACCTGTCGATAGGGTCGGGAATGGCGTGTTTGCCTGTATTTTAGATATGGCAAGCCCGATCGCATTTCGCCATAGGTGAAAAAAACAACGCCCTGCCATGAGGCAGAGCGTTGCTGGAAGATCGTATAATGTGGCGTCAGACCAATTACTTGGCGAGACGGGTCACACCTTCTTCGATCAGGCTGGCGGCTTTTTCAGCGCCTTCCCAACCGGTGACTTTGACCCATTTTCCTTTTTCGAGGTCTTTGTAGCGTTCGAAAAAGTGCTGAATCTGGTCACGGAAGATCTGTGGCAGATCTTCATGGGATTTGATGTCGGTGTAATAGGGGTCGATCTTGTCATGGGGAACACAGATCAGTTTTTCATCCTGACCGGCTTCGTCTTCCATGATCAGAACACCGACCGGACGGGCCCGGATCACCGAACCAGCAACTACCGGCTCACGGAACATGACCATTGCATCAACCGGGTCGCCGTCTTCACCAAGGGTGTTGGGGATGAAGCCGTAATTGACCGGGTAGTACATCGAGGTATGCAGAAAACGGTCAACAAATACCGCACCGGAATCCTTGTCGACTTCGTATTTGACCGGACCGCCCTGCGGAATTTCGATGACGACGTTGACGTCCCACGGAACATCTTTACCGACGGGAATCTTATTGAGATCCATCTGGGAAAATCCCTTTCGCTTTTATAAAGGCATGCCCCGAGTGATCGGGACGGCTGTTTTCGGCTTCGAAGGTGCGCAAATGCACCCGAAGGAGAATGATGCCGCCCTTTTATCGCGAAATGTTGCCAGTTCCAAGGGGGACAGGAATCATACTTTTGATCAGAACTTTTTAAGCTGTGGCTGAAAGGGGCATGAGACCACTTTTATTTGGAAGGAAGCGGTTCTTGTCTGTTTCAAGTTCTTTGAAATAATTGCCGTTATCGGCTTTGTTTGCATGGCGTTGACCAATGGAGCGACCATGATAAAGATGAAGCACGGGGGAATCGAACTCAACATTTTTGCGCTTGATACCTGATCTTATCATCCGCAGCACAAAGTCTGAGTCCTCTAAGCCGTGGCCTTCAAATGCTTCGTCAAACCCACCGATTTTTAGGATGTCCTCACGGAAAGCGGCGATATTGCAACCTTGCGCCTTCTTCCAGCAATTTTCATGCGCCCAAAGACTTTTATTGCTTTGCGGCAGGCGCATGAACTGAAATGGACGATTACAGTTTCCAGTCAAGCCGAGCATGAACAATGCTGCGCGGGGCCATTTGTGAAAGTTCAGTCGGTTCTTCATCGCAAATTTGGTAAAGCGTTGTTTCAGGAAAACGCGCTTACCAGTAACAAAACAGCCAGCCTGTGCTGCTTTGCGATGCCTTGATACAAAGTCAGGCATCAAGCAACAATCGCCATCAGTGAAGACGATGATGTCCCCTTCAGCCATAGAAATTGCGCCATTTCGTACCCGAGATAGACGATAACCGATATCTTCCTGCCAGAAATGCTTGATCGGAACGGGTGAAATTTTCTGCATCCGGGCGATGGATTCTGCTGTGGCAGGGCCTGAACCATCATCTGCGACGATTACTTCGAAATTAGTGTCTTGCTGATCTATCAAAGACTGCAAAACCATCTCAAGCGCTTCGGGCCAGTTATAGGTCGAAACGATGACAGACACCTTATGCACGTATTTCCCCTTTTCTACGTGTGAAATATCGTCCTGAAAATCCGTTTTCCAATCTTTCGACTAGAGAGTTTTTCTTGCTTATTGGTGGATCAACATGAAAGCTGAGAAGGACATGGTTAACCCGAAATCATTTTGGACGAAATAACCTATAAAACCTTAAGACATGGTTTTCATGTAAAAATTCCAAGAATGTTTAATGATGTCATGCGCTGAACCATATTTCGGGTGCCAGTCGAGTAGTATTTTTGCCTTCGCCGGATCTGCAACTAGTTTTGCCGGGTCACCTGGTCGGCGTGGCTCCAGAGACACTGGAAAGTTTCGACCTGTAATGCTTTGGCAAATCTCGATAATTTCTTTTACAGAGTAACCTTTTCCGGTGCCGATATTTATAATTTCAAAAGTTGTATTTTTTCGGGAAGTGAGATTCTGAACTGCCTTTACATGGGCGTCTGCAAGATCATCCACATGGATATAGTCACGTATGCAGGTGCCATCAGGGGTGTCGTAATCACCGCCAAATATTTTCATTTCGCTGCGTAATCCAGCGGCAGCTTGCAGCGCCAAAGGAATGAGGTGGGTTTCCGGATCATGTCTTTCACCTGCGCGCCCTTTTGGGTCGGCACCTGCTGCGTTGAAATAGCGAAGGGCAATTGCCTTAAAGCCATATATTGCGAAATAGTCAGCAAGCATGGTTTCGACCATTGCCTTGGAGCGCCCATAAGGGTTTTCAGGACGTACCGGCAAGCGTTCATCAAGCAGATCAAGGCCAGTATTGCCATAAACCGCAGCAGTAGAAGAGAAAACGATGTGCAGGCAATCATGACGGCGCATTGCATCAAGCAGGTTCAGGGAGCCTGCAACGTTCACGTTATAAAACTTTGATGGTTCTTGCATTGAGAGGCCAGCTTCAATCAAGGCCGCCATGTGAATGACGGCGGTTGGCTGAAACTCACTGAATGTGCGGTCCAATTTCTCGCTGTCGCGAATGTCCGCCTGAATAAAGGGTATATCGGGTGCAATTGCATCGCGGTGGCCATTTGACAAATTGTCAAAGACAACAGGACAATAACCGCTTTCGCGGAGTTTGAGACAAATATGTGAGCCGATATATCCGGCCCCGCCTGTTACCAAAATATTCTGCATGAATAATAAGTACTAAATTCCGTTAATGTGGCGGCAAGATCGTCGACAAATCAATTACAAAACCTTGCGCCGGGCAAGCGAAGCAGTTTTTGGATTGATCAGTTCGCGGATCCAGTTGGCGGCTTCGATCACGACCGGGTCTTTTTGCCGGGCCGGGCGGATCAGCAGGCGGTACCACCAGTGCGAAATAAAATCGGGGAAATTCAGTGCGACCAGCTCACCGCGTTCGACATAGTTACGCGCAACGACATCGGTGCTGGCGACGATGCCCTGTCCGGCACGGGCGGCTTCCAGCGCCCAGATATGGTGGCTGAAGGTCCAGCAATCAGCGAGAGAGAAGTGGGCATCCTTGAACCATTGCTCGATCTGGGAAAACTGTTCACTGTCGCTGTCGATCAGCAAGATATCGCGCGGACTGAGCTGCCCGACATCAATTTTGCAGGCATCAAACCCGCGTTTTTCCAGCCATTCCGGGGCGGCAAAGGCAGTGTAAACTTCGGGCGTCAAAAGTTCAGTAATCCAGTTTTCCGGGCCGGGCAGGTCTTTGGGGGCGATTTGCAGCGCCAGATCGATCTCAAGCGGATCAAGGTCGTCATCAAATTCGATCTTGCGAAACTGCACCGGAATGTCGGCGGGCAGGCGACCGCGCAGATTATCAAGTTCATACAGCAAAACCGTCAGGGCCGGGGTCGCCAGTGCGCCAATGCGGATGGCCTTGCCTTTGTCGGGGCCGACTTCGCCGGTGATATCGGCAATGCCGTCCAATGCCTCGGTCAGGCGCGGCAATAAAAGTTCGGCCGATTTGGTTGGGCTAAGGCCACGGCCCTTGCGGGTAAACAACACCACGCCAAGGTTTTCTTCCAACTGACGGAGTTGATGGCTGATCGCACTTTGCGTGACATGCAATTCCTCAGCCGCCCCCTTGACACTTTGGTGGCGGGCGGTGGCTTCAAAGGCGACAAGTGCGCGGAGCGGTGGCAGTTTTCGACGCATGGGGCATATCCGTCAGGGCTGATTTTTGCAGGGCTTTACTGTCTATCAGGATCGCTCGCGAAGTGGGGCAAAAAAATCTCAGCAATGGCTGAAAACTCCTCATTCGTATTTTGTGAAGTTTGCAGGCAGGATCATGGCCATAAGGGTTTCCGGCCTGCTTTGCAAAAGATGTCTCCTTGCGCCACCACGCAGCAGTCTCCCCGGGCTGCCGGAAACCCCCATTATCATTTTCATTCAGGAACGATCATGACTGAGACGCTGATGCGCCTTAGCGGAAATGTCCGCGGTGTTTTGTGGATGACTGCGGCGATGGCATCGGGCGTTTGTGTCGATGTCTGTGCCAAGCTGGTATCGCATGATGTGCCGACGGCACAGATACTTGCGATGCGGGCGCTTACCACGGTTCCGGTTTTTCTGATCATTGTGATGTTCCTCGGCACCCGTTTGGTGCGCACCAAACGCCCCATGGCGCATCTTGCCCGGGGGCTGTTGTGGTATGGGTCATTGTTCTTCGTGTTCTTTGCCCTGCGTCAAATGAGCATTGCCGAGGTCAATGCCTATTTGTTTATCGAAGCGCTTCTGACCGTGCTGCTGGCGGTGGTGATTTTGGGCGAAAAGCTGACGGCGCGTAAACTGATCGCCACCCTACTTGGACTGGTCGGGGTGTGGGTGATGTGCGCACCGCGTATGGACGGCTTTGGCGTGCCGCTTGGCGTTGGGGCGGCTCTGATCGGGGCGTTTTGTTTTTCCGCCCAGACCTTGTTTGCCAAGGTGCTGACGCGGACAGAGACCAATTTTTCAATGCTGTTCTGGCCGCAAATCGTTGCGGTGATGATCTGGGTACCGATTGCCATCATCACCTGGCATCCGGCGTCTTTGGCCGACTGGTTGTATTCATCGGGTGCCGGGTTCTTTGCCATGATGACCAATTACATGGTGTTGCGTGCGGTGCGTGTGGCCGATGCCAGCGTGGTGTCGCCCGCAGCCTATACCGCATTGCCGTTTTCGGTGGCCATGGATTTGATCTTTTTTGACATGCTGCCGATGCCGGTCATTTTCATCGGGGCGGGGATTGTTGTGCTGGCGGTGATGTTGCTTGATTACAAGGGCGGCGCGGCCCCGGTTGAGGTTGATGAGGCTGCCAGTATCGGGGAGGAGGCTCCATCCCCGAAACCGGTTAGTGTCAAAACCTAAGGCTTATTACCTGCCATGTCGTGATGAGCGTGTGAATCATCGGGTGCTTGATCGCGCGGTGTCATGCCGTAATCACGGATTACCCCGGCCACCCGAAGGCGGTAATCGGCAAAGACGCGGTTGCGGCCCTCATCCTGGGCCGCACGATGTTCGGCAACATTGCGCCATGCCTTGACTGCATCCTCATCACGCCAGAACGACAGGGATAAAACCTTGCCCGGTGTGGTGAGCGAACTGAACCGTTCGATCGAAATAAAGCCGTCCATGCTTTCAAGAATGGGCAGAAGATCGCCAGCGATGGCGAGATATTCGTCGTAATGCGCCTTATGCGGGGTGACTTCGAAAATCACGGCGATCATGGCTTGATAAGCTCCGTCTGCGGGCCAGCATGGGGTGTGGAGGCAATTTTCAGAAACTGGCGTTCTTCGCGCAGGATGAATTTTTCGCGCTGGGAAAATTCGTAGTTCTCGCGGCCCAGCGGATCGACGGCCAGCCTTGCGCGATAGGCCTCATAGGATGCCAGATCGGGGAGATGATAGATACCATAGGCGGTCGAAACCGATCCTTCGTGCGGCGCGAAATAGCCAACAAGGTCCGCCCCACAGCGCGGGATCGCCTGCCCCCAATTGCGGGCATATTCGATGAAGGCATCCTTTTTATATGGATCGATTTCATAGCGGATAAAGCAGGTGATCATTTTCAAACTCCTTGGATAGGGGGGGTGTTACGGTTTTAGGGAGGGTGATGCCTGTGATCGCAGGAATGTGCGCGGCACATTGATGATCGCGACGCCGGCAAGCGCGCAGAGGATACCGGCAACAGCCAGTGGGTTTATGGTTTCACCAAGTAATAGAGCGCCAAGCAAAACGCCGATCCCGGCGCGCAGATAGCTTTGGCTGGCGACCCCGATCGAGCCGAGTGTGCGCAAAAGCCGGAAATAGATCAGCAAGGCAAGTGCCGTGCAAAAAACCGACAGAGCGAGTGTTGCAAGAATGGCGTGTGTTGACGGGGTCAATGTCCAGGGACGGTCCAGTATCAGACTTGCCGGGATCAAAAAGATGCTGGCCCAGATCATGGTCGCAGCCGCGGTGACAGTGGCGGGCAGAGCGTTAAAACGTTTGCCATAGATTGCGGCTCCGGCATAAAGGATTGCACCGGTTAGAATGGCGAGCTGACCCCCGACTTGTTGTCCAAGACCCGTCATGACACCGGGACCGACAATCAGAATGACACCCGCGAGGCCAAGACATGCGCCGACGAGACCGAGCCGATCAAGCCGAGTTGGCCGTTCATGGCGTGCAAGACAGGCCGTGATCAGAAAGACAAAAACCGGAGATGTCGAGTTCAACACGCTTGCAAGACCACTTTCGACATGTTGCTGGCCCCAGGCAAGAATGGTCCAGGCACCGAGGCTGTTGAAAATTGACTGGATCAACAGCATGCCAAGAACCTTGCCGTTTCGCGGGAAATGTTGGTTGCGCCACAACATGACGGCAAAAAGAAAGAGCGATGCGACGCCAACCCTGATCGCAATCAGGGTGATTGGCGGGATGTCGGTTACTGCGATTTTGATGAACAGGTATGACGACCCCCAAAGCAGGGCGAGGACAGCCAGCAAACCGATTTCAAGTGGCAGGGATGGTTTTGACGGCGTCATGTGGTTCTCCGGACTGGATACAATTCAGAACAGATAACCGATTGTTTGCAGTCAATGCTTCGATTGGCATCGAACTATCGATATGGACAGGAAGGACAAAGGATTGTATTGAGTGTTATGTTATAACGTTACATTCAATAGGAGCATCTTTTGTTCAAAAATATTGCGCGCGTCGCCATGGTGAGCGGCGCGGTTTTGATGCCCGTTTTAGGGACATCAACCGCACAGGCTGCCGATGAAACGCGGCAGGCATGGCGTCTTTTTGTTACCGACCAGAAAGAGGGCGGCGTCACCGTTGTTGATCTGGAGAAAAAGGCGGTTATCGAGCGGTTTGACACCACGGGCTATGTGACCCATCTGGTGCCAAGCGAGAGTGGAAAGACTCTGGCCGCAGTTCAAATGGATCATGATGCCGTGGCGGTGATCGATAGCGGGATTGAGGTTTTCTCCCACGGGGATCACGCCGATATCGACATTCAGGATGCGGCGTTGCTGCCGGTTGGCATTAACGGTAAACGGCCGGTTCATGCGGTTCCCCATGACGGCGCGTTTTATATGTTCTTTGACGGAGAGGGCGTTGCAAAAGTCTTTGATGAAAAGGGCCTTCTTGCGGGGAGCTCTGCCCATGGTGACGTGAAAGCGACCGCACCCCATCATGGTGTCGTGGTGCCGATGGGCGATTACTATCTTATTTCCGAACCCAATCTTGCGGTTGAAACCAAGCCGGGCAGCTTGCCGCCGCGTCTTGGGCTTAAGGTTGTCGACCCGGCGGGCAAACAGGTTGGCGATATTCACACCTGCACCGGGCTTCACGGCGAAGCATACTCGACCGGGATTGTGGCGTTTGGCTGCGAAGAAGGGGTGATTACTGCCCAACTGAGCGGCAACGATACGCCAACGATCAAGATGCTGTCTTATGGCGAAGATATGCCAAACGGACGTGTGGGCCATTTGGCCGGCGGCAAAGCCATGCAATTCTTCCTTGGTGATTATGGTGCGGACAAGCTGGTGGTGATTGAGCCAACCGAAGATGCTCCATTCCGGTTGGTTGATTTGCCTGTGCGCTATGTCCATTTCGCGCTTGATCCGGCACAGGTGACGATTGCCTATGTCTTTACAGAAGATGGCTATCTGCATGCAGTGGATGTTCTGGATGGCAAGATTATTCGTTCGCAGCAGATTACCAAGCCCTATAGCAAGGATGGGCATTGGCGCGATCCGCGGCCCCGCATTGCAGTTGCCGGTGACGTTATTGCCGTGACCGACCCGCGTGACAATCTTGTGCGCCTTGTCGATGCCAAAAGCTTTGCCGATAAAGGCGAGATCACGGTTGAGGGACTGCCGTTCAACATCGTTGCGATTGGCGGGTCCGGGCTGTCGCACTAAGGCCGCTATCCCTTCGATGCATCTGGCATCAAAATGCGATGAAGCGGGCAGATATCGGTTCTGCCCGCTTTTTCACATCACACCTTTGGCTTTGTTGCCCGACGTTCATCATTCGATTATCATCGAACTATGAAAGAAGGACCCGATATTGCCCGCGTGGCCGCATTGCTTGGCGATCCGGCACGCGCAAATATGCTGACCGCCTTAATGGGCGGCAAAGCATTAACCGCAACCGAATTGGCACAGGAAGCCGGGGTGACGCCGCAAACCGCAAGTTCGCATCTGGCGAAGCTTGAAGCCGGACAGATTGTGATCCCGCGCAAGCAGGGGCGGCATCGTTATTTCACGCTGTCTGGTCCCGATATTGTCGAGGCGCTTGAAGTCATGATGGGGATTGCCAATCGGGTCGGGCATAACCGGGTGCGTACCGGCCCCAAAGACCCCGAATTGCGTCGCGCACGGGTGTGTTACGACCATTTGGCGGGGGATATGGGGGTAGCGCTGTTTGACGGTCTGTCAAAACGCAAGCTTATCAAGACCGATTTGAATGGAGTGGCTCTGACCGATGCCGGGGTGGATTTTGCCAACGGGTTTGGCATCGATCTGGCGGCGTTGCGCCAAAATCGCCGTCCGTTATGCCGTGAATGTCTGGACTGGAGTGCCCGACAATCGCATCTAGCTGGATCGTTCGGGGCGGCGTTGCTGGATCGGTTTTATGATTTGGGTTGGGCGCGGCGTATGAACGAGTCGCGCATTGTCCGGTTCAGTGCCGAAGGGGAGCAAAAATTTCGCGAACTGGTCGGAGACTAAAGGTCAGCTTTTTAAAAGCGCATCGACAAGGGCGGGGACCAGTTCTGTTGCCGGGCCATAGGTGCTGTGGTCAAACAGGGTGGCACCCGTGCTGGGTTCAAGGTTGAGCTCGACCGTTTCGGCCCCGGCTTCTTCATGGGCAATCTGAACAAATCCGGCTGCTGGATAGACATTGCCCGATGTGCCAATCGACATAAACAATCCGCAATCACCCAAGGCGGCATAGATGCGGTCCATCTCAAGCGGCATTTCGCCAAACCAGACGACATGTGGACGCAGGCCGCCAGCCTTGCCACACGACGGGCAAACAGTTTCCTTGGCGAGGTCGTCTGCCCATGCGGTCAGAAGATCACAGTGATTACAGCGGATTTTAAGCAGTTCGCCGTGCATATGGATCAGGTTTTTTGATCTGGCCCGGCCATGCAGATCATCAATGTTCTGGGTGACCAGCAAAACATCACCGGGCCATTCGGTTTCAAGCCGGGCAAGTGCATGATGGGCGGCGTTGGGCTGGATATTTGAATCCAGAAGGGCTGTGCGCCGGTCATTGTAAAAATGATGGACCAGATCGGGATTGGCCGTGAAGGCGTCGGGGGTGGCGACGTCAGAAATATCATATTTCGCCCAGATGCCGTCAGGATCGCGGAATGTGTGCAGCCCGCTTTCCTTTGAAATGCCAGCCCCGGTCAGAATGACAATCGGGGCGGCCTCATCGCGCAGGATGTCAATCAGGTCGGGACGAAGTGGCATGGGGAGGTGTCCTGTCGGGTTGGCAATCAATGTTTTTCGCGGGCGTGGCGACTGTAGAGGGATTCAGAGTAACCGTCTTGAGAGAGTACGTCATTCCCGCGAAAGGCGGGAATCTCTGTGCGTCTGGACTCAAAACGGCCCCGCCAAGTCTGTCTGGCAGGGCCGTTGATAAACCCGATCCGCTAAAACCGGTTTATTTTGGTGTTGTCGTGCTTAGGCCGAGGTGTCGACATTCCCGCCCGGGGTGTCGTCCTTGGGCGCTTGCTCAGCAGCCGGATTTTTGGTGACACCGACCATGGCCGGGCGCAACAAGCGACCTTTGAGCATATAACCGGCCTGCATGACCTGTGCGACATGCCCGTCCGGATAGTCCGGGTTCGGCATTTCAAACACGGCCTGATGCTTGTTCGGGTCGAGCTTTTCACCAAGCGGTTCAAGCTTTTCAACGCCGTTCTTTTCAAGCGCCTTGAGAAGCGTCTGTTCGGTCATTTCAACGCCTTCAAACAGCGTTTTCATCGCCGGATCGGCATTGGAGGTGTCGCCAGCAGCATCAAGGGCGCGGCGCAGGTTATCCCCAACGTCAAGAAGCTCACGGGCAAATTTGGTAATTGCGTAGTTGCCAGCGTCCTCGACATCCTTTTTGGCGCGGCGGCGGGTGTTTTCCACCTCGGCGGCCTGGCGCAACAGGCGGTCTTTCAGTTCGGCAACTTCGGCTTCAAGGGCGGTGATCGGATCTTCGATCACGACGTCTTCGTGCTCAGCCGCGTTCGCCTCTGCTGCGATATCTTCGGCTGCGGCTTGCTCTGCATTTACATCGTGCAGATCGTCCGGGGTGTTTTTTGCGGTTTCCGACATGGCTAACCTATGTACTTTCACGTTAGTGCGGCCTGACACGCAGCGCCGCGATTTATCCAATCAGTCGACCGACCAGTTTGGCGGTGTAATCGACCAGCGGAATGATCCGGGCATAATTGATCCGGGTTGGTCCGACAACCCCGATTGCGCCCACAATGCTGCCTTCGGCGTTTTGATAGGGCGAAATCACCATCGAAAGGCCCGATCCACCGAATAATTTGTTTTCCGACCCGATGAAAATCTGAACACCCTGGGCGTCCGTCGTCACATCGAGCAGTTCGATCATCTGATCGCGGGCCTCAAGCACGTTAAACAGGCGGCGCACGGATTCAAGCTGTTCAATCGTATCGATATTTTCCAACAGCTGGGATTGGCCCTTAACAATCAGGGACGATCCCTTGATCCCGCCGGCCCATGTTGCAAGGCCTGCATCAATCAATCCGGCTGAAAGGTCATCAAGTTCCTGGCGCAACTGATCGCGTTCCTCGGTGATCAGCAGGCGCGCATCGTCAAGAGTCTTTCCAGCCAACCGGCTATTTAGATAATTCGCGGCTTCTGTCAATGCCGAACCGGGCAAATCTGTTGGAACATCAAGGATTCGATTTTCAACGTTGCCGTTCTGCGACACTAGGACAGCAAGAACCTTGCCCGGCGAAAGTCCAACAAATTCAATCTGTTTGAGCCGCAAGCCATCCGTTTTTGGCGCCACGACAAGCCCGGCACAGCGCGACAGCCCCGATAACATGGTGGTGGCCTCGCCCAACATCTGATCGAGCGAATAACCGGCCTGTTCGCAATTTTTGGTCAGTTGATCGCGTTCGGCATTGGGAAGGTCACCGACCTCCATCAAGGCATTTACAAACAGACGCAGGCCCTTTTCACTGGGCAACCGTCCAGCCGAGACATGCGGGGCCACCAGCAATCCCATGTCTTCAAGGTCGGACATGACATTGCGAATGGTCGCCGCCGACAGGTTTTCAGACATCCGTCGCGCAATCGACCGCGACCCGATGGGTTCGCCAGTTGCGACGTAGGCATCAACGATCTGGCGGAACACTTCGCGTGTCCGCACGTTCATATCGCCAAGTAGGGTGTCGTCGAAATGCGCCATTTTCTGTGTGTGACCATAGTTTGCGCAAGATTGCGTCAAAAGGTGATACGAATTTAGTCAGCCCAAGTCCAACCGTCAATCGCACCGGATTTGCAGTGAGAAGCGCAAGGGTACCATCAATCAAGTACTTAGTTTCAAAACCTGTCAAAGCGCAATGCGAATCGCGCCAAATATCACGGGGAAACTGCTGGACCTTTGGCGGGTGTCATCTTACTTTGGGCGAAATTTCAGATTATTCGCGTTGGTCGCCAAGACCCGTGCCATACAGACAAACAAGAGGTTCTCCCCCATGCGCCCATCCGGCCGTACCCAAGATCAGCTTCGCGACGTTTCGATTGAAACCGGCATTTCGAAATATGCCGAAGGGTCATGCATGATCAAATTTGGCGATACCCATGTCATTTGTACGGCAACGGTCGAGGACAAGGTGCCGGGCTGGATGCGCAATTCTGGCAAGGGCTGGATCACGGCGGAATACGGCATGCTGCCACGTGCGACGGACTCGCGTATGAACCGCGAAGCCGCGCGCGGTGGTCAGTCGGGCCGGACCCAGGAAATCCAACGTTTGATCGGGCGTTCGATCCGGGCCGTGACCGATATGAAGGCCATGGGCGAAATGCAGATGCGCCTTGATTGCGATGTCATTCAGGCCGATGGCGGCACGCGCACTGCATCAATCACGGGGGCCTATGTTGCCGCCCATCTGGCGTTTCAGGGTGTGCGTCGCCTTGGCCTGATTAAGGAAATCCCGCTGACCCAGCCGGTCGCCGCCATTTCATGCGGCATTTATAACGGCAACGCGGTTCTTGACCTTGATTACGCCGAAGACAGCAATGCCGGGGCCGATGCCAACTTTGTTCTGGCCGGAAATGGTGGCATTGTTGAGGTGCAGGCAACAGCAGAAGACGTGCCGTTTGATCGTGCAGCGTATGATCAGATGTTCGCGCTGGCCGAAAAAGGCTGCAAGGAGCTGTTTGCCAAACAACGCGAAGCGCTCGGCCTTTAAGGTCGCTGATCTTCGTCCCATGCTGGCCTGCAAATGGCGGGTCGCTGCGCTTCCGATGCTCACGTACTTAAGTACGTTGCGCGTCGGTTCTCGCGACCAACCATTTTCGGCTCAGCATGAAACGAATCTCAACAACCTTATTTTTGATCTAACCCCATTTTGAAAATCGCTTTCAGGCAAGAACATGGCCCGTCGCTTTACGGAAAAAAAACTGGTTATCGCCAGTCACAACAAAGGCAAAATCAAGGAAATCGGTGACCTTCTCGCGCCCTTTGGGATCGAAGTGTTTTCGGCCGGTGACCTTGATCTTCCCGAACCCGAAGAAACCGAAAAGACCTTTATTGGCAATGCGCAGCTAAAATCGACTGCCGCGGCCAAGGGGGCGAACCTGCCAGCCCTTGCTGATGACAGCGGGCTTGCGGTATCCGCCCTTGATGGGGCGCCGGGGATTTATTCGGCGCGCTGGGCCGGGCCGGACAAGGATTTTGATATGGCGATGGAAAAGGTCCAGAACGGAATCGGCAGCCATCCGGATCGCCGGGCATCGTTTATCTGTGCGCTGTCACTCGCCTGGCCTGATGGGCATGTTGAGAATTTCGAAGGGCGGCTTGAGGGTGACATCGTTTGGCCCAAACGCGGTCGTCATGGATTTGGCTATGACCCGATTTTCCAGCCCAAGGGGTATGATCAAACCTTTGGCGAAATAGAGCCAGCCATAAAGCATGAGATGAGCCACCGGGCCGATGCCTTCGCGCAGTTGGTTGCGGCCTGCTTTAAATAAGCTTCTGGGCAGGTTATCGCCCTGCACTGAACATATGCACGCATCGCTGATGTCATGATCGGCGGTGCGTGTTAGTTTATCGGCCAACATTCCCGTATTTGAAAAGAATTTCGCGTGTCCGCAACCTTCGCTGAAACCGTGCCGTTTGGCATTTATATCCACTGGCCGTTTTGCCTGTCGAAATGCCCCTATTGCGATTTCAACAGCCATGTTGCCAACAGTGTCGATCATGTGCGCTGGCGCAAGGCATTGCGCGCCGAACTGGCGGCGGGGGCTGCGCGCCATCCGGGGCGCACAGTGGGATCGGTGTTTTTTGGGGGTGGCACGCCGTCGCTGATGGATCCGGAAACCGCGGGTGCTTTGATTGATGACATCAAGACGTTCTGGAACGTGACCGATGATATTGAAATCACGCTGGAAGCCAATCCGGGGACGGTTGAAATTGACCGGTTTTCCGCCTTTGCCGCCAATGGCATTAACCGGGTATCGATTGGCATTCAGGCCCTTAATGATCGTGATTTGAAGTTTCTGGGCCGTTTGCACAGTGCAGAGGAAGCCATGCGTGCGCTTGATGTTGCGACATCAGTATTTAACCGGTTTTCGTTTGATCTGATTTATGCCCGCCCGGAACATGATCCCAAGGCATGGCGCAAGGAGCTGCGCGAAGGGCTCGCGATCGCCAATGGGCATATTTCTCTCTATCAGCTGACGATTGAGCCGGGCACGCAGTTTTACACCCTGCATCAGCGCGGTGAGTTGGTCGTCCCCGACGAAGACCTTGCGACCGAGCTTTATGAGATCACGCAAGAAGAAACGCAGGCGGCCGGTTATGGCTGTTATGAGGTGTCTAACCATGCCAAGCCGGGGCAGGAAAGCCGCCATAATCTGGTGTATTGGCGCTATGGCGATTATCTGGGCATTGGACCCGGCGCGCATGGCCGCGAAGCGATTATTCAGCCAGATGGCACGACGGTCCCGACTGCGGTCCGCCGCCATCGCGCCCCCGATATTTGGCTGGATCGGGTGGAAAAGGCCGGGAACGGTACACAGGAAGAAACTGTGCTGGATGCCAAGGAACGCCTGCTTGAAATGGTGATGATGGGGTTACGGCTCAATGAAACCATTCCAACGGCCCGGTTTGAGCGGATTATTGGCAAAGGTCCGCGCGATGTTCTGGATAACGCGCGGCTTGAAACCCTGATCGGATCGGGGGATTTGATCTGTGATTCGGCAGGGCTTCGCACGACCGATCAGGGTCGGAACCGTTTGAACGGTGTATTGGGTTACTTATTCGACCCTTCGGCGTGAGGGAAAATGGCCCGCTAAAACGGCCAAAATACCAAGAAAACCCTGATGTTTCCGGCATTCGCCAAACATACGCGCATCTGACGTGATTTAGTTTCATCAAACCATCAAAAAGGTGGTTGACACTTCAAGCTGACCGCGTATATTCCGCCCCGTTCCGGCGGGTTCCGCCGAACAAACCAGATGCCCCTATGCCCAGGTGGCGGAATTGGTAGACGCGCTGGCTTCAGGTGCCAGTGGCCGCAAGGTCGTGGAAGTTCGAGTCTTCTCCTGGGCACCATACCCCAGCACATTCATGATGTGCTGGGGTATTGTCGTTTTGGGGATCAATTCGAAGTCTGAGGACGCATGTGTTGCTTGATGCTGTATAGCAACTCGAATGAAATTTGTCGGATGGTTGGGAATGTCGGCCCCTCATCAATTACTATTTTCTCGTCAATGTACAATTTCATGTTCATCGACTTTGCACGTGTTATTGAGTGATACTCATTCGGAAGGCTAGGGTCGACGTGTGCGCCGCCATCTTTATTTCGCACATATCGGACAAGTTCTTTTCTGCTGAAATTATTCCTCTGGTCGGTGAAAACGATTTGTTCCCACCAGTCTGAAAAATTCAGCCACTTACCTTGGTCGAGTTCGCTGTCATAGATTGGTTCGTAAACGGCGAGTTTTGGTGTGTTCTGACCGGCCACCAGAAGTCGAGGGCTTTGAAGGTACAATTGGGAGTTTGGATCTCGACCTAGCTTCTTGAGATCCGCTCGAATCATTTCCATGGCAATGTCATTAGACGCACCTGAGTCAAAGTATTTTAGATCTTCTTTGTATCCAAGTTGCTCAAGAATTGAATGGTTGCTTCCCTGATCATGGACCAACATCATTATGTAATTCGCAAGGGGTTTCGCCTCGAACCTATGCCCACTGTCATACGCTTGGTTCGAGCGATCTAAAAAGTAAAGCGTCTCACGAAGGCGTTCTTGAGTGTCTTCATATGAACATTTTTGCATTTTCTCGCGGTCCAACTTGATAAAGCACTAGGTTGCTATTCCGATGATACATGAAGATCTAATGTGGAAAAGGTTCATCATGTTTGGGATGTTGAAAGATCGTAGAAACAATTAAAACTCCTCAAACATCCCGACTTTTGCGTCGCGACGCGCAGTTTGCTGTGTTAAGAACAGGCAAATCATGACATTTGGAGCACCGCGATGACCAATTTCCTCCATCTCGGAGATCTGCCCGATGACCTTGACCTTGGTAAGGTTGTGGCGATCGACAGTGAGACCATGGGCCTTAATCCGCACCGCGACCGTTTATGTGTCGTGCAATTGTCGAGCGGCGATGGCGATGCCCATCTGGTCAAGTTTGATGGGGAAGATTACAGCGCGCCGAACCTGAAGAAATTGCTGGCTGATCCGAGCGTTCTCAAGCTCTTTCACTTCGGGCGTTTCGACATTGCGGTGATGGACAAATATCTTGGTGTGCGCTGTGCGCCGGTTTATTGCACCAAAATCGCCTCCAAGCTGATCCGGACCTATACTGATCGTCATGGTCTGAAAGACCTGTTGCGCGAACTGGTCGGGGTTGAAATTTCCAAGCAGCAGCAAAGTTCCGATTGGGGTTCGCCTGAGCTTTCCAAGGATCAGATCGATTACGCGGCATCGGACGTTTTGTATTTGCATAAAGCCAAGGAAGAGCTGGATCGTCGTTTGGCACGCGAAGGGCGCACCGAACTGGCGCAGGCCTGTTTTGACTTCCTGCCAACGCGCGCGACGCTGGATCTTTCGGGCTGGGACGAAACTGATATCTTTGCCCACTAGTTTTCTGGCCGCCTGCCGATATTTGCATATCGGTTAACCGCCTGTGAATGTCGGATGTGCTAGGCAATTGACCCCCACACCGGGGAGGTTCATAGTTTTGGCAAAATGGCCGTGTATGTTGGTCAATACGCCTGACGTTCCGGGCGGGAAACGCAAACAAGAAACAGATGACAGTGACCCCAGAAGCCAAACAAAACGCCCCGCAAAATGTCGGACATACCCCTGCACCTGCTTCCAGTGCCGATCTCGCTGTGGCGCGCCGGGTGCTTGAGATCGAAGCAACTGCCTTACACGAACTGGCCGAATCGCTTGATGGTGCATTCTGTGCGGCGATTGACCTGATTGAGGGGCTTAAAGGCCGACTTGTGATTACCGGGATGGGCAAAAGCGGTCATATCGCCAAGAAAATCGCTGCGACCTTTGCCTCGACAGGCACGCCATCGTTTTTTGTCCATCCGGCCGAAGCCAGCCACGGCGATCTTGGCATGATCGGCAAGGATGACGGGGTTTTGGCCCTGTCCAATTCCGGTGAAACCCCGGAGCTTTCCGATATTATCGCCTTTACGCGGCGGTTTAAAGTGCCGCTGATTGGGATGACGCGCAAACCGCACAGCTCGCTTGCGATGCAAAGCGACTGCCCGCTGGTGTTGCCCGCAAGCCCGGAAGCCTGTCCGAACAAGCAGGCGCCGACGACCTCAACCACCGCCATGCTGGCCTGTGCCGATGCGCTGGCGGTGACCTTGATGGAGCGGCGTGGCTTTTCCGCCGAAGATTTCCGAACCTTCCATCCCGGCGGCAAGCTGGGGCAGCGGTTGCTGCACGTTCGTGATGTCATGCATCCAGCCGACAGCCTGCCATTGATTGCCAAGGATGCCCTGATGTCCGAGGCGCTTGTGACCATGACCAGCCATTCGTTTGGCTGTGTCGGGGTGTTGGGGGATCGCGGTGAGCTGATCGGGATTGTGACCGATGGCGATTTGCGCCGTCACATGGCCAATAATATTGTGGCGATGAAGGTGATGGATGTGATGACGGCGGGCCCAAAGGTGACCAGTGAAATGGCGCTTGCGGTCGAAGCTCTTGCCATCATGAATGATCGCAGCATTACGGCCTTGTTCGTGCTTGATGAGGCCGGTGTTCCTGCCGGACTTGTGCATATCCATGATCTGCTGCGTGCGGGGGTTGCCTGAGCATGGCTGAGGATCGGGCGCAAAAGGCTGAGAAAGCGGCGCGTGACGCACGCAGCCGTGACCGGCTTCCGTCCGGGCGTCGCGATGTACGGATCAATCCGTTTCGCCGGATCATTGTGACGTCGCTTAAACTCGTTTTGCCCTTGATCGCGCTCACGCTGATGGCGTTGGTGGTGTTATGGCCGCAGATCGAACAGGTTCAGGACAGTGGGTTTCGTCTTGGCTTTTCCACATCTCCTGAGGATTTGATGGAAAATGTTGCCATGTCCAACCCGCGCTTTTTTGGTGTGGATGGCAATCGGCAGCCGTTTACCGTCACCGCGCAGGAAGCCATCGAAAACCAGGCCGATGACGGTCACGATGATCATGTTTACCTTGATACCCCACAGGCCGATATCACGCTTGAAGACGGTTCGTGGATTGCGCTGACGGCCAATGAAGGGTTCTATACCGAAACCGATGGTGTGCTTGATCTGGTCGGGGCGGTGAATATGTACCACGATAACGGGTTTGAAATTCACACCCAAAAAGCTGAAATCGAAATGAACGTTGGCAATGCCAGCGGATCGGTTCCGGTTGATGGGCAGGGGCCGTTTGGCACGATCAAATCGGATTCCGGGTTTGAACTGGAAGACAAAGGGGCGGTCATCCGCTTTTTGGGGAACGCCAAAATGGTGATTTTCGATAGTGCATTGAAAGGGAAGTCATGATCGCAACGGCGCGTTTGGCCCGCACACAGGCAGCCGCAGGGCGTTTATTGGCGACTGCCCTTTTGGTCGGAAGCATTATGGGTACAAGCACCCTGATGCAGGCGACTGTGATGAAACAGGCACATGCCAATCCGCTTGGGCTGGCACAGAACGGCAGTGGCGGGCTTGAGGTCGAGTCTGATAACGGCATTGAATGGCGCCGCAATGAGCAAATCCTGATTGCGCGCGGCAATGCGGTGGCCAAACGCGGAACATCGCGGGTCGATGCCGATGAATTGCAGGCCTTGTATCGGGATCGCGATGGCAACAGCGAGATTTACCGCATCATTGCGACCGGCAACGTCAGATTGTCATCTGATACCGATGTCGCGACCGGCGATAAGGCGGTTTACGATATTGATCAGGCGGTTGTGGTATTGACCGGTGAAAACCTGAAATATCAAACCCCGAAAGAAACCCTGACGGCGGAAGAAAGTCTGGAATATTGGGAAACCGACCGGATTGCGGTGGCCCGTGGCAATGCGGTTGCGGTTGCCGAAGATCGGACATTGCGCGGCGATACATTGACCGCACGGTTCGAGCCGGGCGAGGGCGGGACCAACGAACTGCGCCGCATTGACGGCGACGGCAATGTAACAATCCGCACACCAACCGACTTTGTCATTGGTGATCAAGGGGTTTATGATGCTAAAACAGGTATCGCTACTTTGATTGGATCGGTTAAGATTACGCGTGGCGAGAACCAGTTGAACGGGGATCGCGCGGTTGTTGATCTGAATACCGGCATCAGCCGCCTGACGACCAATGGCACAGGTGGCAGCAAAAACCGTGTCCGGGGCCTTCTGATCCCAGAAAAAGACGAAAAAGACGGCCCGGCAGACGCCGGGACAGGAAATTGAGGAAAGGTCGGTAATTTGTTCTGGTCGCGCAAAGGCGTAAAATCCGACACAGCAAACGGGCAGGCTGCATCTTCTGTGGATGGCGGGCCGCGTTTGGTGACCGCGAACAAGGGGCTGGTGGCGCATAATCTTGGCAAAAGCTTCAAGAAGCGCCCGGTTCTCAAAGATGTGTCGATGTCTGTGCAGCGTGGTGAGGCGGTTGGTCTTTTGGGGCCAAACGGTGCGGGAAAGACGACCAGTTTCTATATCATTACCGGACTGATTGCCTCTGATCGCGGATCGATTTCATTGGATGGTCGCGACATTACATCGATGCCGATGTATCAGCGCGCACGCCTTGGCATTGGCTATTTGCCACAGGAAGCATCGATTTTCCGCGGCATGACGGTCGAACAAAACATCATGGCCGTGCTTGAGGTGGTCGAAGATGACCGCATCAAACGCGAACAGAACCTGGAAGATCTTTTGGCAGAATTTGCGATTGAGCATCTACGCCGTACACCGGCACTGGCATTGTCGGGCGGGGAACGCCGCCGTTGCGAGATTGCGCGTGCGCTTGCGGCCCATCCGAACTTTGTTCTTCTGGACGAACCGCTGGCCGGGATTGACCCGATTGCCGTGGGGGATATCCGTGATCTTGTACGTCATCTGAAAGATCGTGGCATTGGGGTCTTGATTACCGACCACAATGTGCGCGAGACTCTCGACATTATTGACCGGGCATATATCTTGCATGATGGCCGGGTTTTGATGGAAGGTGGTCCCGATGAAATCGTTAGAAATGACGATGTTCGCAGGGTTTATCTGGGCGATCGTTTTAGCCTGTGACCATTTCTTGGGGGGAATCGGATTGACACGGGGTAGTGCATAAATGGCCCTGAAGGCGCGGCTTGATCTTCGCCAGTCCCAGTCTCTTGTCATGACGCCGCAATTGCAGCAGGCGATTAAGCTGTTGCAATTCAACAATATTGAACTTTCCAATTTCATTGACAGTGAGCTGCTTGAGAATCCGCTGCTGGAACGCGCGGACCCGGGGCAGACGTATGCCGAATCGGGCGATAGCGCGGTCGGCAATGGTGACGACGGGATCGATCAACGCACCAGCGACAATTTCACCGACCGTGATGACCAGTTCGGCACCGACCGCCTGACTGCCAGTGAAACCATGGGGGCGGGTGACAGTCCGCTCGATATCGCCAGCGACGCGCTGTATGACGGCGAAGGCGAGATTTCCCAAAATGGTGCACCTGTTTCGGGCAGCCATGACTATTCCGCCCCCTATAGCGGCGGTGCGGGCGGTGGTGGCGGCTCAGGTGGGGGCAGTGGTGATGAACTTCCCAGCCTTGAACAAACCCTTGCCGATGAAGCAACGCTTCGTCAGTCGCTTGATGATCAGCTCAATATTGCATTTGCCGATGCAAGGTCACGCATGATCGGCAGTTATCTGATCGATATGCTTGATGATAATGGCTATCTCAGTGGGGAACTTGACGAGGTGTCATCCTCGCTTGAATGCGGCCTTTCGGATGTGAAGCATGTTCTGTCGGTAATGCAGGGGTTTGACCCAGTCGGGATTTTTGCCCGCGGTCTGGCCGAATGTCTTGAGCTGCAATTGCGCGATCTAAACCGGTTTGATCCGGCAATGGCGGCCCTTCTGGCCAATCTTGAATTGCTGGCAAAACGCGAATTTGACCGGTTGCGCCGGATTTGCGGTGTCGATGCCGATGATCTGCATGACATGATCGCCGAGATCAAAACGCTTGATCCGCGCCCCGGCCGCACGGCCGATGGCGAGGTGGCTACACCGGTGATCCCCGATGTTTTGATGCGCGCTGCGGGCAATGGCAACTGGCATCTTGAGCTAAATACCGATGCGCTGCCGCGGGTTTTGGTCAATGAAGAATATGTCGCGGAAATCGGGGCTGGTTTGCGCGACCGCGAAGAACGCGGCTTTATGAGTGAAAAGTTGCAGACTGCCAACTGGCTGGTGAAGGCCCTGCATCAGCGGGCAACCACCATCATGAAGGTGTCGACCGAAATTGTCCGCCAGCAGGACGGGTTCTTTAGCCACGGGGTGTCGCATTTGCGCCCGTTGATCCTGCGTGACATTGCCGAGGCCATCGGCATGCATGAAAGTACGGTATCGCGGGTTACCAATGGCAAGTTTATGTCCACCCCGCGCGGGATGTTTGAGCTGAAATATTTCTTTACCACGGCGATTTCATCATCGGTGGGCGGAGATTCATATTCGTCGGAATCGGTGCGTCATCGGATCAAGTCATTGATCGATATGGAAGATCCGAAAAAGATTTTGTCAGACGACAAACTGGTCGAACTTCTGCAAAAGGAAGGGATCGACATTGCACGCCGAACAGTGGCAAAATACCGCGAAGCGATGCGCATTGCGTCTTCTGTTCAGCGGCGTCGCGAAAAAAAATCACGTGCTTCCTAGCACTTTTTTACCAGAAAAATGCGCCATAAGGTGCTGTAATTTAAGGTAGAATACCCATATCTTGACTTGGCTATTACGAGGGAATATGGTGCGCCCACCTGATTGAGGGGCTCCAAACATCCATATGTACTGGGAAGTCACTCAAAGAGGGATAGGCGATCCATGCAAATTACGGTTATCGGTAAGCAACTTGACGTAGGAAATGCTCTTCGCGAGCACGTCGTCGAGACCTTGGACCCTGCGGTAGAGAAATATTTCGATCACGCGATCGAAGCCACGGTGACACTCACCAAACAGGCGCATCTCTATCATACGCAAATTTCGGTCCATGTCGGCAAGGGCATGATGGTGCAGGCCAAAGCATCGGCGGATGAAGTTTATCCTGCCTTTGACGGCGCCTGCGACAAAGTGGCCAAGCAGTTGCGGCGCTATAAAAGGCGCCTGCGTGATCATCACGCCAGCCGGGACCATCATGAGCAGGCCCGCCTAGATGCGATCCACTATGTGATCGCGCAAGAAGACGATGATCATTCGGATGACACTCACGTAAATGGCTATGAACCAGTGATTGTTGCCGAAACGCCCGATCGCATTGATACGCTTTCTGTTGGGGAAGCGGTCATGCGGCTCGACTTGGGGGACATTCCGGCACTTATGTTCCGGAATGGCAAACATGGCGGATTGAATGTTGTGTACCGTCGTGCCGACGGAAATATCGGGTGGCTTGATCCAGCCGATGAGGAAGCCGGTGCAGCGTGACGGACGCGGATTCTGAGCCAAACAACGCAACGCGAAAAATGGACATATCATCTATTCTTACCCCGTCCGGGGTTATTCCGGCCCTGCGGTCCGGTGCGAAAAAGGCTGTGCTTGAGGAACTTGCCGAGAAAGCAGCCGAAGTTACCGGACGCGATGCAAGCGAGATTTTCTCTGTCCTGCTTGATCGTGAGAAACTAGGCAGCACTGGCGTTGGCGGTGGTGTCGCAATTCCGCATGGCAAGCTGAATGATCTTGATCGGCTTTACATGGTCTTTGCCCGTGCTCAGAACCCGATTGAGTTCGATGCGGTTGATGAGCATCCGGTGGATTTGTTCTGCATGTTGATTGCGCCCGAAGAAGCCGGTGCGGATCATCTGAAGGCGTTGGCGCGGATTTCCCGCCTGCTGCGCAATCAGGGCATGTGTGACAAGCTGCGTGGTGCGGGCTCTGCTGATGCGATCTATGCGCTGCTGACACAGGATGAGGCCGAACAGGCCGCCTGAAAAGGTCAGTGACCGGCGGGTAATCCCCGTACGCACAGATAACAGCCCAGAATTTAAAAAACCGGACGCCCGTTAAGGCGTCCGGTTTTGCTTTATGGACGACATGCAAGAGTGATCAGCTGTTGACCATCAGCCCTCAGCTTTGGTTTGCGTGCTATCCTTGTTTGGATTTTCCACATCGGTTAAACGGCCCGCCAGAACGACAAGGTACAATACCGGAATGCCGATGATGGCGGTGCCAATGAAGAACCAGCTGTATCCGACCGCATCGACAACCGTGCCAGAGAACCCGGCGAGGATCTTTGGAAACAGGGTCATGATCGAACTAAAGATCGCGTATTGCATGGCCGTAAAGGAAATATTGGTCAGGCCTGACAGATAGGCAATGAAGGCCGCTGTTGCCAAACCACCCGACAGGTTGTCGGCCATGATCACCACGGCAAACATGATGGTGTTCGCCCCCATATGGGCCATAAAGGCAAACAGGACATTGGTGATCGCCGAAAGTAACGCCCCGACAAACAGGATGCGCACAACCCCGTAGCGCACTGATAAAACCCCGCCCATGAAACTGCCGGCAATGGTCATGAACAGACCAAATGTTTTGGACACGGCGGCGATTTCTTCCTTGGAAAAGCCAAGGTCGGTGTAAAACACATTGGCCATGACCCCCATGACGATATCGGCAATGCGATAGACGCCAATCAGGATCAGGATAATGATCGCGGCCTTGCCATAACGATCAATGAAGTCCTTTACCGGTGCGATATAGGTTTCACGCACCATGCCCGTCGGAGTGAGGCCGACCCGCGTGGTCAGCCAAGCGACCAAAATGGCAACGGCAATCGAAATTGCCAGTTTGAGGGTGCCGGCAATAAACCCGGCAAGCTCGCTGATCATGCCGCCATCGTGCAAGATTGCTTTGAGTGGGTCGGTGATGTCCCCGGCATAGAGATTGGCAAGGATGAAGGTGATGACCGTGACGGCAAACATCGCAAGAAATCGCACGTAATCGGATGTTTCGTGGAAATACTTGCTGTCGGTGCGGTTTACGGCCGGTTCACGGATCAAAAGCGTTGTAATCACCCCGATACACATCGCAAGCGCCATACAGCCGTACGCCATTGTCCAGGCAAAGGGTTGGTAACTGCCTTCGGCTTCAAACAGCCCGGCAATGGTGAGCGCCCCGGCCCCGGCAACGATCATGCCGATGCGATAGCCGCCAATATAGGCCGAACTCATCATGGCTTGAAGGTCGGTATCGGCGGCCTCGATGCGATAGGCATCAATCACGATATCCTGTGTGGCCGAGGCAAAGCCAAGGGCAACGGCGGCAAAGGCCATCATGGTCAGGTTTTGCGCCGGATCGGTCAGCCCCATCCACAGGATGGCGCCGATGATGCACCCTTGGGCAATGATCAGCCAACTGCGCCGACGGCCCAGCAACCCGTGCAGGACCGGGAAGGGTAGCCGGTCAATCAGTGGCGCCCAGACAAATTTGAACGAATAGCCAAGGGCGGCCCAACTGAAATAGGTAACGGTGGAACGATCCACACCCGCTTCGCGTAGCCAGATCGACAGGGTGGAGAAAATCAGAAGGATAGGAATGCCCGCCGACAAGCCCATAAACAGCATTGTGATGACACGTGGATGGATGAAGGCGCCAAAGGCCTCGCTCCAGCTTCGTTTTTCTGCGCTGTGCATCAATTTCCCCCGTTTGCATGCCACGTGGCCACAAAGTAGGGGAAACTGGTTAAGGAATACCGAAATCGTCCGGCTGTGATGCAAAGGACCTTAAACGCAAAAAAGGCCGATCCTGACGGACCGGCCTTTTTCAATTCAGGTGCGAAACGATTAGACGGTTTCGGATTCTGATTTACGGCTTTCGCGTTTGCGCACGTTCGGATCGAGGTGCAGCTTACGAATACGAATGCTTGTCGGCGTTACTTCGACCAGCTCGTCGTTCTGGATGTAGGCAAGGGCCTCTTCCAGGGACATGCGGCGCGGCGGGGTCAGGGTGATGGCGTCATCCTTGCCCGATGCACGAACGTTGGTCAGTTTTTTGCCTTTGAGGATGTTAACCTCAAGATCATTGTTACGATTGTGTTCGCCAATGACCATGCCTTCGTAAACGCGCGTACCCGATTCGATGAACATCGCGCCACGATCTTCCAAGCCCCAAAGAGCATAGGCAACCGCGTCGCCCTGATCGTTTGAAATCAGAACGCCGTTACGACGGCCTGCAATGGCACCTTTGACCGGGCCATAGGAATGGAACACACGGTTCATAACGCCGGTACCGCGGGTATCGGTCAGGAATTCACCGTGATAGCCGATCAGGCCACGCGACGGTGCGTGGAAGATGATACGGGTCTTGCCGCCACCAGATGACCGCATATCGGTCATTTCGGCTTTGCGCAGGCTCATTTTCTCAACAACCGAACCGGCGTATTCTTCGTCAACGTCGACCTGGACTTCTTCGAACGGCTCAGACATGACGCCGTTGATTTCCTGGATCAGAACGCGCGGACGCGAGATTGAAAGCTCATAGCCTTCGCGGCGCATGGTTTCGATCAGAACGCCAAGCTGAAGTTCGCCACGACCGGCAACTTCAAAGGCGTCTTTATCAGCAGTTTCGCCGATCTTGATCGCGATGTTGCCTTCGGCTTCGCGCTCAAGACGGGCACGGATCATGCGCGAGGTAACTTTGTCGCCTTCCTGACCAGCCAGCGGCGAGTTGTTGACCGAGAAGGTCATCGCCAGCGTCGGCGGATCAATCGGCTGACTTGCAATCGCGGTGGTGATTTCGGTCGAGCAGATGGTGTCGGCAACGGTTGCGTTGGTCAGGCCAGCAATTGCGATGATGTCACCAGCATTTGCTTCTTCCTGTGGTACACGATCCAGACCGCGGAAGCCCATCAGTTTGGACAGACGGCCGGTTTCAACCGTGCCATCGCCGCGAAGAACCTTAACCGGCATGTTAAGTTTCGCACGGCCCTGCGCGATACGACCGGTCAGGATACGACCCAGGAAGTTATCGGCATGCAGCATGGTCGCAATCATTGCGAACGGTGCGTCAACGTCTGCCTTCGGAGCTGGAACATAGCTCAGAACCAGATCCATCAGCGGGGTCAGGTTTTCTTTCGGACCTTCTGGTGCTTCGGCAGCCCAGCCATCACGGCCAGATGCATAAAGCGTCGGGAAGTCGAGCTGTTCATCGGATGCTTCAAGCGACACGAAGAGATCGAAGATCTCGTCGAGAACTTCTTCGGCGCGCTCATCCGGACGGTCGATCTTATTGATGATGACGATTGGCTTCAGACCCAGTTTCAGGGCTTTACCCAGAACGAATTTGGTCTGTGGCATTGGGCCTTCGGCCGAGTCAACCAGCAGAACAACACCATCAACCATCGACAGGATACGTTCGACTTCACCACCGAAATCGGCGTGGCCCGGGGTATCAACGATGTTGATACGGGTCTCGCCCCACTGAATTGCTGTCGGCTTTGCCATAATGGTAATGCCGCGTTCGCGTTCCAGATCGTTGCTGTCCATGGCGCGTTCATCAACGCGCTGGTTATCACGATAGACGCCCGACTGGCGGAACATCGCATCGACGAGGGTGGTTTTGCCATGGTCAACGTGAGCGATGATGGCGATATTGCGCAAGTTCATTGGCGCGGACTCCAGAATAAAAATGCCGCGCGCCGGGATGTGTCCCTTGCGCATCGGTCAGTAAAAGTTTCAAGGCCAGTAGATATTCAGCCGCCCTAAGACCGGGTTCATCCGGTCGGCAAGGTCAAACCCGCGCAATTTGCGCAGCACGGCACATGCTGAATGTTTACTGGCCCAAAGACATTTTGCAGGCTGGCTCGAAAGCTGCCCTGTCATAGCCAATGTGGAGGCGAATGACCAGCCTCGTGCACGCCATGCGGGGTTGATTTTTCTGCAATGCGGGCTGTTTGCGCTAAACTCTGTATAAAGTCAATGCTTGTGTGCAGTGCAAAGCCACGGAATCTGTGCTGTTTGCCAAAATAAAACGGGACGGCAAACAAATATTGCCGTCCCGTGAAATCTTTCGAGGCTTGTCTCAGGGCATGCAAATCATGTCCTGCGAACCGATCAAATGGCCTTGTTGATCAGGTCCTTAAGGTCGGCAACCGGGCGTGCGCCCATATGTGAAATGACTTCGGCGGCGCAAATCGCGCCCAGCTGACCACAGGTCGCAAGGTCATGCCCCTTGGTATAGCCATAGAGGAAACCCGATGCGAACAAATCACCGGCTCCGGTGGTATCAAGTACGCGCGCGACAGGTTCGGCACTGATTTCATACAATTCGTTATCTGAAACAATCACCGCGCCCTTTTCACTGCGGGTCAGGGCTGCGACCTTGCAGTGTTTGCGCACTTCGGCCAAGGCTTCTTCAAAGGTTTCAACCTCATAAAGCGACTTGATTTCGTCTTCGTTGGCAAACAGCACGTCAATATGGTTATGCACCAGATCGCGGAACGATTCGCGATGGCGGTCAACACAGAACGAGTCAGACAGGCTAATGGAAACCTGACGGCCTGCTTCGTGGGCGACCTTGGCAGCTTTGATAAAGGCGTCCTTGGCTTCCGGACGATCCCAAAGATAGCCTTCCATGTAGGTCAGCTTTGCCGATTTGATCAGATCCTCGTCGATGTCTTCCGGGCCAAGTTCCGCACAGGCACCCAAAAAGGTGTTCATGGTGCGGTCACCATCCGGGGTGACAAAAATCAGGCAGCGCGCGGTCGGCGACCCTGTGGTTGACGGGGTGGAATTGAACTGCACACCAATTGCACGAATGTCATGGCGAAACACCTGACCGAGCTGATCATCGCGGACTTTGCCGATATAGGCGCCCTTGCCACCAAGGGCTGCGATGCCAGCCATGGTGTTGCCAGCTGACCCGCCCGACATTTCCATGCCCGGCCCCATCTGTTCATACAGGCGATCCGCATCATCCGCGTCGATCAGGGTCATGGAGTTCTTAACCAGGTTCAGCCGTTTGAGGTCTTCTTCCTTGCAGTTGGCAAGGACATCAACGATGGCGTTTCCGATCCCGACGACGTCGACTTTGGTGTCGTGCATGTAATTCATTCCTGCGATGTGTGCGTTTGTGTGCTCGGTTTGGACGGTATGGCGCGCGGGCCTTTCGCGTAACAGGCCGTTTGGACAAATGCCGAACCGGACCGTCTTTATATAGTAGGTGACGTTATATCATAGGGGCCATTGGGCGTTGGCGGGAGTATAGGCATTGCAATTATTGGTGCAAGTGTTGCGACCGTTTCGTGACCGGTCGTTTAACCGCGCGTTAAGAACCTGAAAAACTACATACGATGTTTTTTGCGCCGATTTTGAAACGAGATTCCCGAGCCTGCAGTTTAAACATCGTGCGATGAGTCAATTGAATCCCATCCGGCGGGGAAGAATGAATCATAAGTCGCGGAAAACTGCCAGATTTCGCAAGTTAGCGGTCAGTGATGCACAGCAAGAGACATTCCCCGGATTTGAAGGTGAGAACGGGGCAAAAATACGCAAACAAGAATTTTTAACTATTTTTAATCTCGAATTTTACCCGCATTCGATTTCTTTGAAGCAACGGACAAACTGGTTTGTATTGAAATAAGAGTAATGATTTATCTGTATAATGATCAGCATAGATAATATTAATCAATCTAACATAGCGAAAAACGGCATTTCAGCATGCTGTGCCGGTTTGCGACCGACCATGCCTTCATTCGAGTCAATGGTCGCTTGAGGAGGGGGTGTCAGACGTGTTCGTGGTGTTGGTAACCGACATCAAATTGGGATAAAGCGGGATTGGCGCATTGTCCTTTGCGTCGTTTTTGACACTGTCATCATCTGTGACGGCAGGGGCTTTTGTTTTGGCGCGCCCATCGGTGTCGGAGAGGACATCAAGTCCAAGCCGGTCGCGTAATTCCTCGATAACCGCTTCGATTCTGGTGCGATGAAGCGGGTCTTCGCACAGGGCCACAAACTGTCCAAAGGCGCCCAGCGCCTTATGATCTTCATTAAGGCGGGCATACAGCGCACCGAGCTGATGCCACAGGCCTTCATGGTCGGGTGCGATCAACAGGCTATGCTCGATAATGCGGGTCGCATGGGCGAGTTCCCCGGCACGAAGCGCACGAACCTTGATATTGTTTTGCAGTCGTAACAAAATAGAAACGTCGGAAGATTCGCAATAATGGCGGGGTTCGAGTTCGGCATCGAGGCCACTAAACGATTTTAAAAGTTCACGTAGCTCGGCCGGGCCCAGCGCAATGCCGCCATGGAATGGATCAATCATGCGACGTTTGCCATTTGACTGCAGACGCAACAGGAAATGACCGGGGAAATCAATGCCGGTGATCGTAAAGTCACAACGGCGCGCCACATGGATATAAAGCATGGCCAGCGCAACAGGCAGACCACGTTTGCGGTCCATGACCTTCATCAGATCGGCGTTTTCCATGTCATCATAGTTTTCCGCATCCCCCTGAAAGCCATGTCGGGTCGGGATGACAGATTGCAGCGTCGATACGATTTGTTCGATGGAGGCCTGTGCCAAGGTTTCTGGAGCCAAGGTGTTGTCTGGCGCCACCTTGGCGGATGCCACTGTGTCGTGCCCGGATGACGCCAACAGGGCCGCAAGATCGGAACGAACCTGATCGGCCAGATCATCAAGCCGCGCAAGATACGGTGCAATGTCGCGTGCGTTGTTTGGATCGTTGATCCGTGCAAAACGCAATGCGGCTTCTGCTGCCGTGGCGTCGGGCTTATTGCCCTTGCCATAATCGACAAGCCATTGGCGATCCGGATCGGTCGGGTCTGTGATGTGGCGAATACTGTTAATAGGATCAGGTTCCTTGCCGGGTTGCATCATTTTTCAGGCGAATATGGCTGACCACCCGTCTAACATAGCTGGTATCGCGGGCATGTGCGATGACGCGATTGCGTTCAAGGTCATCCTGGGCAATCCCCATCAGATGCACCGTGCCCTTTACGGTTTCGATGCTGTAATTGATCGCAAAGACATCGGTATCAAACATCAGGGCCGTTTTAATGCGGGTCGTGATCAGAAGGTCGTTGGCATTGTCCATGAAGGACGCACCTTCGCCGACGCTGATTTCATTGAGCACACTGCGTACACCACCAACCTGCCAGGTGAGTTTCACGGCTTCAAGTTCGTCCGTTGCTGATTTGACTTCACCAGCCAGAAGAACTTCGCCTTCGACAACTTCGATCTCGATATTGAGAAACAGGGATTCGTCCTGTGCCAGAAACTTTTGCCAGATTTCAGCTGTAATTGCCGTGTCGCTTACCGCCCCTTCAAATCCGCGTTCCTGAAAGGCCGCGACCCCGGCGGTTGCCCCGGCCCCAATGGCCATCGATGTGCAGCCCGCCAACGGCAGAATGCCAAAACCGGTGAATGCCAAGGTTAGTAAAATACAAAAACGCCGCTTGGCATTGCTTGGCCATGTGCCAATGAAATGCCGGGCTGTGTCATATGCTGACGCCATATGCCGAAGTCTCGTCCCGATTCCCCAAATAATGTCCCATCATTACCCCATCGGGTTAAGGAGTTTTAAAATCCGGACCGGTTTATCAGAAAATATGCATTTTATCTTTGCCGAAGCCTTTTAACTTCGGGGTATTCAGTGGCGATGAGGGGCCGCCAGTTCCGACCAGCGTCCCGGTGTCAGGCCAAATGCCTGACGGAAATGCCGGTTAAAATGGCTTTGATCGGAAAATCCGGTTTCAGCCGCAATGCCCGCAAGCGGTTGACCCAGCGTGATCAGGGCGCGGGCCTGTTGCAGGCGCCGCATGATCAGATAGCGATAGGGTGTTGTTCCGAAACGGGCGCGAAAATGCCTGATCAACCGATAACGATCCATGTCGGCCACCTGTTCAAGTTCGTGCGATAGAACCGGGCGATCAAAATTGGCTTCAAGGAATGCGCGCACCTGCTCCATCTTCAGGCTTGCATTGTATCGTGATTGCTTCAGGGGTGTTCTGGCATGTTGTGAAAGACGATGTGCGATGTCGGTGACGAATTGATCGCGCAACAACGGATCAACGTCGCTTTCAAGTTCACCCAAAACAGATGCAAGGATCGCCCACAGTGCAGGATCGTGAATGATGGGATCGCCGACAAACGGCAGGGATGCTGTTTCATGATCAAGGCCGCGCCGCAAAAGGGCCGGTTCAAGATAGAGCATGCGATACTGTAACCCGTCATCGGTGCCAGCGCCGCCATCATGTAATTCGTCGGGATGCAAAACAATGACGTTGCCCGGATTGCTGGCGCGATATTCTCCACGATAATTAAACGTCTGAACACCGCGCATCGTAATGCCAAGCGCATAGGTGTCATGGCGGTGTGGGGAAAACATATTGCCAAAGAACTGTGCTTCGATGCGTTCAATCCCGGGGGTGGCAGGGGCCGCAATGAACCGTTCACGCGTTTTGCACAAACGTTCAATACCGGGTTCACCGTCCTGTTCTATTGCTTCTGTCATGACCTGATAACCCAACCGGATGGAGGACGCATATGTTCGAGACCAAAGTGGCGCTGGTGTTGCGCGATGATTTGCAGATGTGGCAGTCACTGAATGTGACGGCCTTTCTGATGAGCGGCATTGTCGCCCAAACACCTGACATCATCGGCGAACCCTATGTCGATGCGAAGAACAATCTTTACAACCCGCTGTCACGTCAGCCGGCCATCGTTCTGGCGGCGGATGCGCAAACCATTGCGAAAATTCATCAACGCGCCATAAACCGTGGCATTCGGGCATCTGCCTATATCGAAGAAATGTTTGCCACCGGCCATGATGGCGCCAACCGGGATGTTTTTGCCAGACTGGCCCCCGATGACGCCCAGTTTGTGGGTATTGGCATTCATGCCGACAAACGCATTGTTGATAAAATCACCAAGGGGGCAAAGATGCATCCCTAAGATGTTCTTGGGTGTGGGTATCGACAGGTTAGCGCGGTTCTGTATGCCAGGCATTTTTCAAATGTTCGATCCGGTAGCATTTGCCAATAATCATCAGATCAAGACGCAAATCACCCTGATGGCCAATGTGCCCGGCATAGGATTCAAGCGCACGTGCAATGCGGTTTTGCTGTTGCGGGCGGATGGCCAGAAGGGCATCGGCGCGATTGGTGCGGTTTTTAACCTCGATCGCGGCGATCAGGTTTGCGCGCTTGGCGATGATGTCAATTTCGCCAAGCGGGCTGCGATACCGGGTGGCAAGAATGCGATATCCCTTAAGACGCAACCAAAATCCACACAGGGTTTCTGCCCGACGTCCGGCCTTTTCTGCCCGTTTGCGTTTTGATTTATCACTGGGTGCTGGGGGGCGAGAACGCGACGGGGCCATGGCTTAGTCGTCCGATGGTTTGGCAAGTGCGAGCGCACGATTATAAAGGTCGCGTTTTTTAAGCCCGGTTTCCTTGGCAAGGATATCGGCCGCATCCTTGGTGCGGTGGGTTTTGATCAGGTCGGAAAGTCGGGCGTCGATGTCTTCGGGGCTTGGTTCGTTGCCAGTTTCATCGGCGGGGCCGACAATGACCACAACCTCGCCCTTGGGCGCACCTTGTTCGGCGTAATGGGCGGCCAATTCATCAAGTGTGCCGTTGCGGACCTCTTCGAACATCTTGGTCAGTTCGCGGGTGACCGCGGCTTCGCGTGTACCACCAAGCATTTCAGCCATATCAACCAGACTGGCGGCAAGACGTTTGGGGCTTTCAAGGAAAATCAGACTGCCGGGGATCGGGGCAAAGCGCGCCAGTTCCTTTTTACGCGCCATGGTTTTGGGCGGCAGGAAGCCAGCATAAAAGAAATGATCGCTGGGCAGACCCGACAGGATCAGGGCGACAATCGGGGAGGAAGCGCCCGGTGCTGCGGTAACGTTAAAGCCTTCGGCCTTACAATCGCGCACAAGTTTATAGCCCGGATCATTGATCAGCGGCGTGCCCGCATCGGAAATCAGCGCAAGTCCCTGACCCTTGCCAAGCCGGTCCATGATTTCCGGACGTAATTTGGCGGCGTTATGTTCGTGATAGGCAATGCGTTTGGTTTTTACCCCATAGCGCGACAGCAATTTTCCCGATGTGCGGGTGTCTTCACACAGGATAATATCGGCGCGTTTGAGGATATCGAGTGCGCGGAACGTAATATCGCCCAAATTTCCGATTGGAGTAGCAACAAGATAAAGACCAGATGAAAGTGGTAAATGGCTTTCATCATGTTTACTTGATCGGTCGCCCGCATTACCCTGCGTGCGAAACGAGTTATCGGGAGGTGAGAGTGGATTCTCCGAAACGTCATCCGGGGCAAAATCAGGCGCCGCGTCGTCAGGCGTTGAAGAATTTTGATCGGGATTCGGCTTGGTGCCGTGTCGTGTGCCGGACGGCATCTGTGTTTGTCCTCTCTATCGGGCTAGCCGCATGTAGTGCGACCACGAGTATCACGGACCTGTTTGGCATGCAACGAGACGGGGCACCGGTGGAAACCGCCAACGACCCCGGCGCGAATGCGACCCGCGCACCGGATCAGGGATTGATCCCGGATGCCAATCCGTGGACAAACGATGCCGCCTTGCCAGAAGGGGTAGGCGAAGAAATCCCGACACTGTTTAATGATGAGGCCGCAACATCGGAAAAACGTGTTGCGTTGTTATTACCACTGTCAGGACAGAATGCCGCCCTTGGCCGTGCGATGCGCCATGCGGCGGAACTGGCAATGTTTGATATCGCCGCGGATGATTTCATCCTGATGCCGATTGATACCGCCGGGACCTATCAGGGTGGGCAGAATGCCGCGCGTCAGGCGATTAACGCCGGTGCCAAGATGATCCTTGGTCCGCTGTTTTCCGAATCGGTAAGCGGTGCCAGCGAAGTTGCCAAATCGGCCAATGTGCCGGTAGTGGCCTTTTCCAACAACCGTCGGGTTGCCGAAAATGGTGTGTGGGTCAACGGTTTGATCCCGGAAGACCAGATTGCGCGTGCGGTGGGCTATGCCACAACGCAGGGCAAATATCGTTTTGCCGCCCTGTTGCCGCAGAATGATTATGGTCGTCAGATTGCCGGTGCCTTGCAAAGTGTCGTGTCACGCGTTGGCGGTACACTTGGCCGGGTTGCCTTCTATCAGCCGGGGTCCGAAGGCCTTCAGCAAACCATCCGCGATTTTGCAAATTATGATGCACGGCGTGCGAATTTGCGGGCGCGCAAGGCACAGCTGAATGCCGAAGGCGGGACAGCGGCCAAACGTGCACTGCGGCGTCTTGAAGGTGTCGATACCCTTGGCGAGCTTGATTTTGATGCCCTGATCTTGCCGGCAACCGGGGGCGATTTGCGTCAGGTATCGGCCCTTCTGGCCTATTTCGATATTGATCCATCGGTGGTGCAATTCATCGGGACATTTGGCTGGAACGATCCGGGACTGTTTACCGAACCAGCCCTTAAGGGCGGAATTTTTGCCGCCCCGAACCCGGAAAACTGGGAACTGTTTGCGGATCGGTTTGCGCGCACCTTTGGCGATCAGCCGCCGCGTATTTCAAGTCTGGCCTATGACAGTACCGCTTTGGCGGCCTTGATGGCGCGTGATGAAAACAATATGTCCGAGGCTGCGTTGACCAACACCAGCGGATTTGTCGGTGTGGATGGTGTTTTCCGCCTGACCCCAGACGGTCGGTCTGAGCGGGGGTATGCCATCATGCAAATCGGGCCAGAGGGGGCAAAGGTCATTGCGCCGGCCCCGGCCAGCTTTGATCAGGTATTCTGATTTGATCGGGTAAAACCGTATCGACAGTATGACGCAAAACGCCTGCCGGGTTATGCCCCAGCGGGCGTTTTGTCTTTGAAGTTGCACAGATCATTGACAATGCAGTCGCCACAACGCGGTTTGCGCGCCTTGCAGATATAGCGACCATGCAGGATCAGCCAGTGATGGGCATGGGTCATAAATCGCGAAGGTACCTTTTTCATCAATCCCTTTTCCACCGCCAGAACCGTCTTGCCATTGGCCATGCCGGTGCGATTGCCCAGACGGAAAATATGGGTATCAACCGCCATGGTATGTTCGCCCCAGGCAATATTGCGCACCACATTGGCAGTTTTACGACCCACACCGGGCAGTTCTTCAAGCGCGTCCTGATCGTTGGGCACGATGCCATTATGTTTCTCGACCAGAATTTTGGCCGCGGCCATGACGTTCTTGGCCTTGCCGCGATACAGACCAATGGTTTTGATATGACTGATCAGGGCTTCTTCGCCCAGATCAAGCATGTCTTGCGGGGTTTCAACGATCTGAAACAGCTTCTTGGTGGCTTTGTTCACCCCGATGTCGGTCGCCTGTGCTGATAGGGCCACAGCAACCAGAAGCGTATAGGGATTGGTGTAATCCAGCTCCCCCTTGGGTTCCGGGTCGGCATCAGACAGACGCTGGAAAAAGGCGTCAATCGCGGCTTTGTTCATCGGGCGGGCCATGGCAGAGAACTCTTTCTTGGTGCCGCATTTTTGCGGTCGATTTAGGGTCAGGACCCATTAATTTGTTTGGAATGGTCAATCAGGTTTGTGCGGATATACGAAGCAAAAGTGCAGGAAGATATTTATCTTTCAAGGTTTTGCGACAAAGTAGCCCGTGCAAATCCGATTGATCCGAAGGACAGTCGTTATATTTGCGAACTCCCACGTCAAATCCCTTGTTCGGGATACCAACCCGCACGGCGGGCTTTTCCTTGGATTTCACAAATATAACGACTGCCATTCCAATCAAATTAATGGGTCCTGACCCTAGGGAACAGCATCTTGTTGAAATGCCGGTTCCGTGATCCGATCTCTTGATCTGCTATTATATAAACGTGCAGGTTCAAAAAATCGAATTCTGATTGCAACCCGGTCAAGGCCGGGCGCAAAATCGCCGCGTACAAGACGACCACGATCAGAGGGATATATAGTGCCCGCCGTACCGCGCAGTTCGAAACCGATCTTCAGCATTGCCCTGAGGCCGCCGCGTTCCCTGTCACGGCGCGGGGCGCGCAATGTTGTTTTCCTGCTGGCGGGGGCGACAACGACGATTGGCTTGATCTTTTGGTCGGTGGGGGCGTGGCCGGTGATCGGCTTTTTGGGTGTTGATGTGATTTTCCTCGCCCTGGCATTTCATTTCAGTTTCAGGGCCGCGCGCCAAGAAGAACGGATTGAGTTGCATCCGGGGAATTTACGGGTGACACGAATCCCGGTGCGTGGCCGACGCCAGCAATATGATTTTCAGCCATATTGGCTGCGCGTTGTTCTTGAACGAGGCGAAGACGCGCAGTGCAGTCTTTTTTTGCAAACACATGGCAAAAGTCTGGAAATTGCCGGTTTTCTCGGGCCCGATGAAAAGGCCGATCTGGCCTCGCGACTTGAAGACGTGTTGCGTAAAAACCGTTGCTATCCGGCGCAAAACCCTGCCTGAGAAATTAGATTTGCGCGTTTTGCAACCCGGTTATGACCGATTTGAAAAGCGCGAATTTCAAGGATCAAAACCAGCGTTATGCGCCAATTTCGCGTCCCGGATCGGGTCAAAATGCCCGTCATAGGATGAAAATAGGTGTTTGATTGCCAAAATCACCCAAGATTCCCTGTTTTGACCGCTTGCGACTTTGTGGGGACTTTCATATATAGGTGCGCGGGGTAACGAAGAACCCCCAGAAAAATTACGTGTATTAACACCATTGGTCCCAGGAGGTCCTGCGCGGCGCTTCATAGCGAAGGCTGCGGGACGGACCGGCCGCTAAAAGAGGAACTTACTATGGGCAAAATTATTGGTATCGATCTTGGCACCACAAACTCATGCGTTGCAGTCATGGACGGCAAAGAAGCCCGCGTGATTGAAAACAGTGAAGGTGCCCGTACCACGCCATCAATGGTCGCATTCACCGATGACGATGAACGTCTTGTCGGTCAGCCTGCAAAACGTCAGGCTGTGACCAACCCGGAAAACACCCTGTTTGCGATCAAGCGTCTGATCGGCCGTCGTTACAGCGACGCTGAAGTCGAAAAAGACAAGGATCTGGTGCCGTACAAAATTATTGCCGGCGAAAACGGTGATGCATGGGTTGAAGTCAATGGCGAGAAAATGGCCCCGAGCCAGATCGCAGCCATGGTACTTCAGAAAATGAAGGAAACCGCAGAAGGCCATCTTGGCGAGCCGGTGACCGAAGCCGTGATTACTGTACCTGCGTATTTCAACGATTCGCAGCGTCAGGCAACCAAAGACGCCGGTAAAATCGCCGGTCTTGATGTTAAACGTATCATCAACGAGCCGACGGCAGCTGCCTTGGCCTATGGCCTGGATAAAAAAGAAGCTGGCACTGTGGTTGTTTATGACCTTGGTGGCGGTACTTTTGACGTGTCGGTTTTGGAAATCGGCGATGGTGTTTTCGAAGTTAAATCAACCAACGGCGATACCTTCCTTGGTGGTGAAGATTTCGACAAACAGATCATTGATTACCTTGCTGACGAGTTCAAAAAAGAACAGCAGATCGATCTTCGTAAAGACCGTCTGGCCCTGCAGCGTCTGAAAGAAGCCGCTGAAAAAGCCAAGATCGAGCTTTCCTCGTCGATGCAGACAGATGTGAACCTTCCGTTCATCACCGCAGACGCATCGGGTCCGAAGCACCTGAACATCAAACTGTCGCGTGCGAAGCTTGAAGGTCTGGTTGGCGATCTGATCGAACGCACCATGACGCCGTGTAAAGCCGCATTGAAAGATGCCGGCATCACCGCAGGCGAAATTGATGACGTGATCCTGGTTGGCGGCATGACCCGTATGCCGAAAGTTCAGGAACGCGTAAAAGAATTCTTTGGCCGTGAGCCGCACAAAGGTGTGAACCCGGACGAAGTTGTTGCACTTGGTGCGGCCATTCAGGGTGGTGTCTTGCAGGGTGACGTTAAAGACGTCCTGCTGCTTGATGTTACTCCGCTGTCGCTGGGTATTGAGACTCTTGGTGGTGTCTTCACCCGTTTGATCGACCGTAACACCACGATCCCGACCCGCAAGTCGCAGACTTTCTCGACCGCTGAAGACAATCAGACGGCCGTGACCATCCGCGTCTTCCAGGGCGAACGTGAAATGGCGGCTGATAACAAGATGCTTGGCCAGTTTGATCTGGTTGGTATCCCGCCGGCACCGCGCGGTGTTCCGCAGATCGAAGTGACTTTTGACATTGATGCCAACGGTATCGTCAACGTGTCTGCCAAAGATAAGGCAACCAACAAGGAACAGCAGATCCGCATTCAGGCATCTGGTGGTCTTGGCGATGACGAAATCGAAAAAATGGTCAAAGACGCGGAAAGCAATGCCGAGTCTGATAAACAGCGTAAGGCACTTGTTGAAGCCCGTAACCAGGCCGAAGCCGTTATTCACGCGACCGAGAAAAACCTGACCGAGCATGGCGACAAGGTTGACGATGCAACCAAGTCAGAAATCGAAAACGCCCTGTCGGCTTTGAAAGAAGCCAAGGACGGTGAAGATGCCGATGCGATCACCGCAAAGGTCAACGAACTTCAGCAGGCTGCGATGAAACTTGGCGAAGCCATGTATCAGGCCCAGCAGGCAGAAGACGGTGGCGCAGAAGGTGACGCTGCGGATGCAGGTGCGTCAGCACAGGCTGATGACGGTGTTGTTGATGCCGACTTCGAAGAAGTCGACGACAACAAAAAAGATAAATAAGACGACCGCAGAGGTCGTCTTTAACGACGCCCTGTAAATAAAAATCGGGCCGTTCCGGACGCAGAAACTGCTGGGACGGCCCGACCGTATTTCGGAGTTACAGATGGCGAAAGAAGATTACTACGAGCTGTTGGGTGTCAGTAAAGACGCCAGCGCGGCCGAGCTCAAAAGCGCCTATCGCAAGCAGGCCATGAAATTCCACCCGGATAAAAATCCGGGCAATACCGAAGCCGAAGTTAAATTCAAGCAGGTCAACGAAGCTTACGAAATCCTCAAGGATGACGAAAAGCGCGCGGCCTATGATCGTTTTGGTCATGCTGCCTTTGAACAGGGTGGTCCCGGTGGGGGCGGCTTTGGAGGTGGTGGCTTTGGCGGCGGCGGTTTCGGTGGCGGCGGATTTTCCGACGTCTTCGACGAAATCTTTGGCGCCATGGGTGGCGGTGGTCGCCGTGGTGGCGGTGGATCGTCACGCGGTGCTGACCTGCGCTACAACATGGCGATCACGCTCGAAGAAGCCTTCGACGGTAAGAAAGCCGAAATCACCATTCCGGGATCGGTTTCGTGTGAAGAATGTGACGGTACCGGTGCAGAAGCCGGTTCCCAGCCTGTGACCTGCCCGACCTGTAATGGCCACGGTAAAGTCCGTGCCCAGCAAGGGTTCTTTACCATTGAACGCACCTGCCCGAGCTGCCATGGCAAGGGCAAGATCGTTAAAAATCCGTGCAAATCGTGCCACGGGGTCGGTCGCGTTGAAAAGGAAAAGACCCTGCAGGTCACGATCCCGCAAGGGGTTGAGGACGGCACACGCATTCGCCTTTCAAGCGAAGGTGAGGCCGGGACCAATGGGGCACCAGCGGGTGATCTTTATATCTTCCTTGATATTGCGCATCACCGGTTCTTCCAGCGTGAAGGGGCCAACCTGTATTGCCGGATTCCGATCCCGATGGGCAAGGCTGCCCTTGGGGGTACCATAGAGGTGCCGACCATTGAAGGCACGCGCACCCGGATCAACATTCCTGCCGGGACCCAGTCGGGTCAGCAGCTTCGGCTGCGGGGCAAGGGCATGACCATCCTGCGCTCACAGGCGCGCGGGGACATGTTTGTTGAAATCAGTGTCGAAACGCCGGTCAATTTGACCGACCGCCAGAAAGAACTTTTGGAAGAATTCGACGAGATTTCGCGTGCAGAAGGCTCCAGCCCGGAAAGCGAAGGCTTCTTTTCCAAGATGAAAGAAATCTGGAAAGACCTGACCGATTAGGCACCATGCAATATCGTTCCGGTTTTGGAACGAAAAAGGATTTAACCCCACTCTGTTATGCGGAGTGGGGTTTTTCTTTGGCCGGATGGCTTGGCCAAGGGTGGCTTTTGACGAAATCAATAAAGGTCCTCAAGGGTGTCGGGACAAGCCGACGCCCCGGATAATACAGTTTGGGCCCCGGAAACCGCGGCCACCAGTCCGACAGCACCGGGACGAGTGCTCCGCTGTCAAAATAGGGCTGGAGCCAGTCTTCAAACAGATAAAGGATGCCTGTGCCCTGACAAGCGGCCACAGTCGCAAGGTCGGTCCCGCCGCCCGGCCGGACAAGCAACGGACCGGTCGGGTTGAGTTCGATGGTTTCATCCCCGCGTTCAAATTCCCACGGATGTAGTGCCCCGCTGGCAAAGCGGCCACGCAGGCAGGCATGGTCCAGAAGGTCACGGGGATGTTCGGGTATGCCGTGCTGTTTTAGATATCCGGGCGATGCGGCAGCGGCAAAACGCTGGCTGCGCGGGCCAATCGGAATGGCGATCATGTCCTGTTCAAGGCTTTCATCATACCGGATGCCGGCATCGCATCCTTCGGCCAGAACGTCGACAAAGCTCTCTTCGGTGATGATTTCGACCCGGATACCGGGATAGGCGGCCAGAAAGGCCGGGATGATATCGGGCAGGACAAGACGGGCGGCACTGACCGGGACATTCAGCTTAAGGGTCCCGACCGGCCGGTCCCGATAGCTGTTAACGACATCAAGTGCGAGTTCCATTTCATCAAGTGCTGGGGAAAGCCGTTGCAACAGTCCTTCTCCGGCCTCGGTCAGGGCGACACTGCGCGTGCTGCGGTTAAACAGCCGCACGCCAAGTTGCGATTCAAGGCGGCGAACCTGATCGCTTAAGCGCGATGCGCTGCCGTTGCTCAGGCGGGCACCTTCGCGAAAACCCCCGGCGCGCGCGACCGTGACAAAGGCGGTGATGGTGGCCAGATCCAGTTTCATTGTTCCAAATTCCGTACAGCTTGTATCAATTGTAGCGGATTGTTGATCACGGGAATAGGCGTTAGCGTCCTGTCAGACAGAAATCCTGATAGGAAGGAGAATTCCCATGACCATGATCGAACAGGCAGGAACATTTACGATTGGTGATTTGACGGTGAACCGCATGGGCTATGGCGCGATGCAGTTGGCTGGGCCGGGGGTGTTTGGCCCGCCAAAGGACCGGAATGAGGCGATTGCGGTTTTACATGCCGCCCGCGAAGCCGGGGTCAATCACATCGATACCAGCGACTTTTACGGGCCGCACATCACCAACCAACTGATCAAGGAAGCGCTTCATCCTTATCAGGATGATTTGGTGATTGTGACCAAGATCGCGGCAAAACGCGGCGATGATGGTGCTTGGTTGCCAGCCCTGTCGCCCGAGGAACTGACATCGGCGGTGCATGACAATTTGCGCAATCTTGGGGTTGAGGCGATTGATGTTGTCAATTTCAGGTCCATGCACGGGCTTCATGGCCCGGCGGAAGGATCGATAGAACAACAGGTGACCGTGCTTGCCGAGTTACAGCGCAAGGGTTTGATCAAGCATATCGGTCTGTCAAACGTCACACCGACCCAGGTTGCCGAAGGGCGCAAGATTTGCGACATCGCCTGTGTCCAGAATCAGTACAACCTTGCCCATCGCGATGACGACGGTTTGATTGACGATCTGGCGGCGGATGGCATTCCCTATGTACCGTTTTTCCCGCTTGGGGGCTTTTCGCCATTGCAGTCAGAAACCTTGTCACAGGTTGCCAAACGTCTTGAGGCATCGCCGATGCAGGTCGCGCTTGCGTGGTTATTACAGCGGTCCCCCAATATCCTGCTTATTCCGGGGACATCGTCGCGCGAACACTTGTCACAGAACCTTGCGGCGGCGGGTTTGACGATCCCGGCGGATGAGATTGCCGAGCTTAATGCGATTGCGGCACAGGCGGTGACATCAGCCTGAATGGGCTGATGCTGGTCTTTTGCGCATTTCCGATGATTTCATCGTGCGGCGGCATGTGATAAAGCAATCACACGTTTGAAATTACGGATCCTAGGAGACCGGAAATGAAAGTCGGGATTGTTGGTTGTGCTGGCCGGATGGGCCGGATGCTGGTGAATGAAACGGCCAAGACCAAGGGATGTGACGTTGGTGGTGGCACGGATCTTCCGGGCAGTTCATTCATTGGCAAGGACGTCACCTTGATTGCCGGTCTGGAAGAAAGTGGCGTTCTGGTTGGTGACGATCCCAAGGCACTGTTTGAAACCGTCGATGCGGTGATTGATTTCACCGCCCCGGCGGCCACCATGAAACATGCGAAACTGGCTTCTGAGACCGGTACCATCCTTGTGATTGGTACGACCGGCCTTTCCAATGATCAGAAAGACGAGTTGAAAGTTGCGGCGCAAAACGCCCCGATCATTTTTGCCCCGAACATGAGTGTCGGTGTCAATCTTGCCTTTGCACTGGTCGAAAAGGTGGCAGCGGTTCTTGATAAGGACGTGGCAGACATCGAAATCGTTGAAATGCATCATAAGCACAAGGTCGATGCGCCGTCGGGTACTGCCCTTGGCCTTGGTGAAGCCGCTGCCAAGGGGCGTGGTGTTGTGCTTGATGATGTGTCGGTGCGATCACGCGACGGGCATACAGGTGCGCGTGAAGATGGCACAATCGGCTTTGCCACCCTGCGTGGTGGGGATGTTGTCGGTGATCATACGGTTGTCTTTGCCTGCGAGGGTGAGCGCATCGAGATCACCCACAAGGCATCCTCACGCGAAGTGTTCGCCAAGGGGGCCGTGCGGGCAGCAAAATGGGCCGAAGGCAAGGCGCCGGGACTTTATTCCATGCGCGATGTCTTGGGGCTTTAAGCCTGACATCGGACGTGTCACAGCCGACTTTATACCGTGAGATGATTAACACCGGCCAGAGACATCAGGCCGGTGTTTTTATTGGCTATCGACGGCTTTGGTTTCTGGCCGCAAAGGCATTATGTTGGCAACCTCATCGGGGATGCATGCGGGGGGCATGCAGCTTAACCGGTCAAGACCCTTGTTAAAGGCATCACGTTGCCTAAGGCCCTGTGATGAGGGCGGGAATCCGACATGCAATGTTTGTTCGATCACCAGATGCGGGTTGTAGATGACAAGGTTTTCCGCATCGCGAAGGCCGGGATTATTCTGAAGAAGGTAGCGGGCAACATTGTGATCAATCACGGCCACTTCGACATGGCCGGTAATGAGTTGGCGCAGAAGAGTTTCATCGTCGCGCATACCAAAGGAATTCATGCTGGTACTTTCGAGCATGGCGACCAAGTGTGATTCATAGCCATAGCCCTTGACATAGCCGACGGCATATTCTTTGAGGTCGCTAAGGTTTTCCCAAGAAAATTCAGTTGAACGCAAATGTACAAAGCCGAGCGGACTGGTGCCGATTGGTTCGGAAAACAGGAACTGACGACGCCGTTCAGGGGTGTCATAAAGCGGAAATATGGCTTCAAACCCGCGATTGTTCAGGATGTTTAAAAGTGCGCGCTTCCAAGGATAGACTTCAATTGTGTGGTCGATATCGACCTGATCAAAGGCTGCGGTTACCACACGCGATAGAAGTCCACCATCCGGCAGATTGACAGTGCTATAGGGCGGCCAGTCCAGCGTGACGAGGTTAATAACCGGTTTTGTAAAATGCCCAAGGTTATCGGCGCGTACCGTTTGGATCGACACTATCAGCGCAACACACATGATCAAAGCACCCCACATAATCTTCTGGGCGATCAATCGGCGTTGCACCGGAACACGCATTGTTTCCTCCCTCTGCCCGCAGAAACCTATCCATAAGTGGTGATTCCGGTCAAGGTTCGAAAGGCTATTTTATTAGATTTATATTGTATTAATTGGTGTATTGTTCGTGTTTATAAACAATCACAGATGCTTAATAAGGATTATTTAATGTAGTGGTGCGACGGCAAGGCGCAGGACCAAGTGGCAAAAGAAAAACCTCGGCATTTTGACAGATGCCGAGGTTTTAAATGATCGAGGGGGATGATCTAATGCGCATCCGCCCAGCTATCGCCAATGCCCGCATCGACTATCAGCGGGACCGACAGATGGGCGGCATTTTCCATGACATCACGGATGATTTTGATGGCTTTTTCGGCCTCGTCTTCCGGGGCTTCAAAGATCAATTCATCGTGGACCTGCAACAGCATCCGGGTTTTAAGGCCCGCATCAACCAAAGCACCGGGAACCGCGATCATCGCGCGTTTGATGATATCGGCCGCACCGCCCTGAATAGGGGCGTTGATGGCTGCACGCTCGCCAAAGCTTCGGCGCATGCCATTTTTATCGTTGATGCCATTGATATGGATGTTGCGGCCAAACAAGGTGCGGACATGGCCATGTTTTTTGGCAAATTCCTTGGCCTGATCCATGTAATCGCGAATGCCGGGGTAAATTTCGAAATAGGCTTCGATGAAGGCCTTGGCTTCTTTTTGTCCAATGCCGAGCTGATTGGCCAGACCAAAGGCAGATATGCCATAGATGATGCCAAAGTTAATTGCCTTGGCCTTACGGCGCACCATCGGGTCCATGCCTTCAATCGGGACACCAAACACCTTTGATGCGGTCGCAGCGTGGATATCTTCGCCATTTTTGAACGCTTCGCGGAGCGCATCAATTTCGGCAACATGGGCCAGAAGACGCAGCTCGATTTGCGAATAGTCGGCAGAAATAAGCTTACAGCCCTTATCGGCGACAAAGGCGGTGCGGATTTTGCGGCCTTCTTCGCTGCGGATCGGGATGTTTTGCAGGTTCGGATCGTTTGACGACAATCGGCCGGTATTCACATTGGTTTGACCGTAACTTGTATGAACGCGCCCGGTCAGCGGGTTAACGTGGTGGGCCAGCGCATCGGTGTAAGTACTTTTAAGTTTTGATAGTTGGCGCCATTCCAAAATCTTTGTTGGCAGGTCATGGCCCAAGGCAGCCAATCCTTCAAGAACGTCAGCACCGGTTTGCCATGCGCCGGTTTTGGTTTTTTTGCCGCCAGGCAGGCTCATTTTATCAAACAGAATTTCGCCAAGCTGCTTGGGACTGCCAAGGTTGAACGGTTCACCGGCCATTTCATGGATGGTTTTTTCGAGTATCGCCATGCGTTTGGCAAAGTCATCCGACAGGTTTTTAAGGATGTCGGTATCAACCTTAACCCCCAACCGTTCCATTTTGGCCAAGACCGGCACCAATGGGCGGTCCAGCGTTTCATAGACGCTTGCCATATGTTCCTGAGCAATGCGGGGTTTGAGCAACCGATGCAGGCGAAGGGTGATATCGGCATCCTCGGCGGCATAGTCCAGCGCCTTATCAAGCGGGACCTGATCAAAGGTGATCTGGGTTTTGCCCGACCCGCAAACCTCCGAGAACTTTATTGGCTGGTAATCAAGATGCAGGTCAGCCAGTTCGTCCATGCCATGTCCGTGGCTGGTGCCATCAAGGACATAGGACAGGACCATGGTGTCATCCATCGGGGCGACATCAATGCCATGACGCGACAGAACAATCATATCGTATTTCAGGTTTTGACCGATTTTCAGAACACCGCTGTCCTGCAACAACGGTTTGATCAGCTCAATGGCGCGATCAAGCGCGATTTGTTTGGGGATGTCGGCCTTTGCAGGGGTTTCTTCGGCATCGCCAAAATCAAAGCCACCCTGTGTGCCTTTGGCTTCGCTGTTTTCAGCACTCTTGCCGTGCCCCAGCGGGATGTAACAGCCATTTCCTGGCTCGGTCGAAAGTGAAATGCCAACCAGTTTGGCCTGATGGGCATCAAGGGACGTGGTTTCGGTATCGACCGCAACTGTCCCGGCATATTCGGCCTTTGCAATCCAGTGCTTTAGACGTTCTTCATCCTGCACAAGTTCATATTCGGCCTTTTCGACGTTGATTTTATTGACACCGACACCGGGCTGGATCGGGCTTTCAAATTCAATATCGCCGCCAAATTTTGCTTTTACTTTAGAAAGCAGTGATTTAAAGCCGTGACTTGCGATAAAGCTTAAAAGAACTTCTGCGTCGGGTTCTTTTAATTCAAACTCACTGATCTGCTCAACCACCGGAACGTCGGTTTTCAGGGTGACCAGACGTCGCGAAATACGGGCCAGTTCGGCATTCTCAATCAGTTTTTCGCGGCGCTTGGGCTGTTTGATTTCGCCTGCGCGCTCCAGTAGAGAATCAAGATCACCATATTCATCAATAAGTTGGGATGCGGTCTTAATGCCAATGCCCGGAACACCGGGGACGTTATCGACAGAATCACCAGCAAGTGCCTGAATATCGATGACTTTGTTTGGAGAAACACCAAACTTCTCCATCACCTCGGCAGCACCAATGGTGCGATTCTTCATCGCATCAAACATTTGCACCCGGTCGGTGACAAGCTGCATCAAATCCTTGTCCGAAGATACGATAATGACGTCAGAACCTTCGGCTTCGGCCTGACGGGCATAGGTCGCGATCAGGTCGTCGGCCTCATATCCTTCGAGCTCGATCGACGGCAGGTTGAACGCCCGGGTCGCATCGCGGATCAGGCCAAACTGCGGCACCAGTTCTTCGGGCGCTGGTGGGCGGTGTGCCTTATATTCGGGATAGAAATCATTGCGGAACGTCTTGCCCTTGGGATCAAAAATGACCGCCATATGGTCGGGCTTGGTGTCTTCGCGCAGTTTCATCAGCATGGTACAGAAACCATACACCGCGTTCACCGGTGTGCCGTCCGGACTGGTCATCGGCGGCAGGGCATGGAAAGCGCGGAAAATAAAGCCGGAACCGTCAACCAGCACGACGCGGCGCGGTTTTTGTCCGCTGGACGTCTTGGTGTCGGATGGGGCGGAATCTGTCATGCGTCTCTTGCTCTTATGTTCGAGGATAATGTTGGCCCGCAGAATGCCCGATCCGTGTCGGTAAGTCGAGGGCGCGGTGCCGCCCACGATCAAAAACCGCGCCTGTCTCCTGACAAAAACGGGTGGCAAAGTGTCGGCCTTTGACGCTGGCTTGATGTATATTTCGATATCAAAACAAATAAGCTAAATACCGGGAGCTGGACGATTTTTGGCGGACGGTCTGTTTGTGCTTATCGTTCTGCTGCGGTGTTGCTATGGTGATGCGATAACTTCATCCCAAGGGACATGGGAGATCCGGTTCGTGGCCCGGAAAACAAGCAAGCCGGAATTTAGCCCAAAGGGCATCGGCGTTGAAACTGCAGGTCCGGTACGTGAGCTTTCAGATGATATGAGGCTCTCAACCCGGCAAGGCAAAAAGAAGCAGGGTGATCGTCGCGGGGTAGCTGCGAACGATACAGGATGGCGCCGATTTTTTAGCGTCAGTGCATGGCTGCGTTTTGTCCTGACTTTTGGTAGTTTTGGGTTGGTTCTGCATGGCTTGTTCATTGTCTTTGGCGTGTATGAACGCAATGAACGCCTTGCAAACTTTGATCACTTTGTCTTGCTGATCAAACTCGTGGTGTTTGTCGCGTTGATGTATCTGTTTTACGCCATGCTGATGCATTACGGGCCCATTCGGCACAAGGTTCGGGGCATTTTCTTTTTGGCGCTTGCCCCGGTGGCCGCCCTTTGCATTTTTATGATCTATGGCGGTGGTGCGCTTTTTGGCAGCTTCATCCCGGTTTTACAGTTCCTGATCCTGACGGTCGGGGTTGGTGGATTTTTGCTGTATGTTCTTGGCTACACATGGATAACCGGACGTAAGGTGCGCCGTGAAACGGTAAAATATGGCGATTTCACACCGGCAGGCGACCCAATAGGCTCGGCGGGTCATGGTAACCTGCCGCCCGGTGTGCGACAGGATCGCCGCAAAGTTCACAAAGCAGGCAACCTGCGGCTGCGCAGTACCGATGGCCGTGGTGATGCAACGGGCGGGGGATCTGGAAACGGCAATGGTGGCAAGGTCCGTTTGCCGGAAATCTAACGCATTCTGAACCATGAGCAGCGGAGGGCCTTTATGCGCCGCGACTTGATTTTTATCCACAGTGCAGGAAAACAGGGCGGAGATGACGGCAGTAGCCGGTTTCTGGCCCGGCTTGAAGCCGCGCTGGACGGCCTGTTTCGCATTGTCGCACCAGAAATGCCGACACCGGAGTGCCCCGACGTTGAACTATGGCTACGCGAAATCGACCGTTTGGTTTCCAACAGCAAGTCTGATGCCCGACCAGGGGCGGTGCTTGCCGGTCATTCGTTTGGTGGGTCAACGATTTTGCAATATCTCGGGCGGAATCGTGAAATATACCGTGATGATAACTGGTTATCGGCGGCTTTTAGCATTTCAGCACCGTTTTGGGGCCTAAAAGACTGGGAAGTGACGGATTTTGCCTTGTCTGCGCCAGAAATTGCCGCATTACAGGGTCTAAAAGACCTGTATTTCTGTCATAGTGCGGATGATCGCATCGTGCCGCCGGAACATCAGGACGCTTACGCTGATCATTTTCCCCATGCGGGCTGCATCCGGCTTAGATCAGCCGGGCACTTGTTGTCAGACGGGGATGCTGACGATCTGATTGAAAAGATCGCCGCATTCGCCTGATCAGGAATGATTTTCCAGAACGACACCGGCCAGATACAGCGACCCAAGGATTAAAATCCGCGATGGTGCCGGGATTTCTGTCAGCAAAACCTCAACCGCCTGTTTGAGGTCGCTACAAGCGTGGCTTTTGGTAATGCCGCAATCGCGCCCGGCGTTTTGCAGGGTGATCGCATCATGCGCCTCATGATCGCCGGGGATAACAATTCCCGCCAAGGCCGATACATGGGGTGCCAGTGGTGCCAGAAAGGCAACAGGGTCGCGGTTATCAAGCATACCGACAAGCACAAGCGTATCGCCCTTTGGCTGCTGTGACAGCCATTCAGAGATCACCTCGGCGGCGGCGATATTATGGCCGCCATCAAGGATAAGCTCACAATTTTCCGGCAGGGCGTCGATCAGCGGACCTTTTTTAAGGCGCTGCAAGCGTGCGGGCCAGTGCGCTGTCCGCAATCCATTGGCCAGAACATCCACATCCATGCCGTTACAGCCGGGGATATTTGCCTTGCGCACCGCGGCAATCGCCGTGGCGGCGTTGACATATTGATGCCGACCGGGAAGGGCAGGCCGTGGCAGGTTTAATGTGTCGCGCCCGATGCGCAGCGTAAAACCATCAGCCGTTTCGTCAACGACGTCAAAATCATTGAAAATGGTCGCGTTGATCGTATTGGCGTGACGGGTCAGCGTGTCAAAAGCTTCGAGGGGTTGCGGGGCCAGAATGCTGATGACCCCCGGCTTCATGATCCCGGCCTTTTCAAAGGCAATTTTGGCAATCGTATCGCCAAGGAACCCCTGATGATCAAGCGAGATTGGCGTGATCACGGTTGCCGCAGGGGTATCAAGCACATTGGATGCGTCCACCCGTCCACCCAGTCCGGTTTCAAGGATCAGCACATCGCCGGGAATGCGCGCAAAGGCCAGAAATGCCGCAGCCTGCGCAATTTCAAAGAAGGTGATGGAATCGCCGCTATTAACGGTTTCGACTTCTTCGAGCAGGTCACAAAGCGCCTGTTCGGAAATCTGCGCACCGGCAACGACAATACGTTCGTGAAAACGCACAAGATGCGGGGATGTCGAGCAATGAACCCGAAGGCCTGCGGCCTCATAAATCGCGCGCAAATAAGCCTGGGTGGACCCCTTGCCGTTGGTGCCGGCCAAATGAATGACAGGCGGCAGACTCAGGTGCGGATTACCAAGCTTTTCAAGAAGCCCGGTAATCCGCCCGAGTGAAAGATCAATGACTTTCGGGTGCAACTGACCAAGGCGCGCAATGATTGCATCGCTTCGGGCAGTGTTACTTGTCTGCTTTGGCACCTTTGGTGTCCGGCTTTTTCTTGGCATCCTTGATCGGGACAATCGACGCACCGGGTTTGGTGCGGCGGATCATGTCAATCAGGCGGCCAAAGGTCGCGTTCAATTCGTTGCGCGGAACCACCATATCGACCATGCCATGGTCCAGCAGATATTCTGCCGTCTGGAAGTCATCGGGTAGTTTTTCGCGAATGGTGTTTTCAATTACACGCCGACCGGCAAAGCCGATCTGGGCACCCGGTTCGGCAACCTGAATGTCACCGAGCATGGCAAAGGATGCCGAAACACCCCCCGTGGTCGGATCGGTCAGCAGCACGAAATAGGGCAGGCCCTTTTCCTTGACCTTTTCAATCGCAGCCGTGGTGCGCGCCATCTGCATCAGGCTAAGGATGCCTTCTTGCATACGTGCACCGCCCGATGCCGGGACGATGATCAAAGCCGCATCCTGAACCGATGCCAGTTCGGCCGCGGCAACGATGCCCTCGCCAACCGCGATCCCCATCGACCCGCCCATAAAGGAGAAATCGAAAACGGCAATCACCGTCGCATGACCACCGACCTCACCATGGGCAACAGCCAGCGCATCCTTATAGGTTGCTTTGGCTTGGGCTGCTTTAAGGCGGTCAGTGTATTTTTTCTGATCGCGGAATTTCAGCGGATCAACCGGAACATTCGGCAGTTCGATGGTTTGGTATTTACCCCCATCAAACAGGAGTTCAAGACGGTTTTGCGCGGAAATCCGCATGTGATGCCCACAATGCTGGCAAACATGATTGTTCTTTGCCAGGTCACGGTGGAAAATCATCTGTTCGCATGATTTGCATTTGTGCCAAAGATTTTCGGGCACATCTGTCCGGCGAACAAGTTGTTGAATCTTGGGACGGACGAATTCAGTCAGCCACGACATATCGGATACTGATCCTTAGGTTCTGTCTATATCGGTTCTTTTACAAACGCACAGCGATTTGCTTATTTGCGTGCGTCCCGGACCCCGTTTGCCAGTTCGCGTACAAGGCCGGTAACCATAGAGGCGGTCTTATCGGTGGCCTTGCCGTTTTCGTCAAGACTTTCGGCAATTTTTGATACGATTGCCGAACCAACAACAGCTGCATCGGCCTGTCTTGCGACCTCGGCGGCCTGTGCGGCTGTCTTGATGCCAAACCCGACTGCGATCGGCAGTTTGGTATGACGACGCAGGCGTTCCATTGCTTCGATAATCTGCTCATTGCTTGCCGAACCGGCACCGGTTACCCCGGCCACCGACACATAGTAAACAAAGCCGGATGTATTCTGAACAAGTTTCGGCAAACGCTTGTCATCAGAGGTCGGCGTGGTCAGTCGAATGAACGATAGACCTTTTTCGACCGTTGGAACACAAAGCTCTGCGTCTTCTTCGGGTGGCAGATCAACAACGATCAGGCCATCAACCCCGGCATTGCGCGCATCTTCAAGGAATTCCGCCACGCCATAGATGTAGATCGGGTTGTAATAGCCCATCAGAATGATCGGCGTTTCGTGGTCCTGATCACGGAAACCACGCACCAGCGACAGTGTTTTGCGCATGTGCATGCCCGCTGCAAGTGCCCGGTTCGATGCTTCCTGAATGGCGGGACCATCGGCCATCGGATCGGTGAACGGCATGCCCAGTTCGATGATATCCGCCCCGGCTTCTGGCAGGGCTTTGAGGATATCAAACGAAGCTTCGGGGTCCGGGTCACCCGCCGTGATGAAGGTTACAAGACCGGCACGGCCTTCTTCCTTGAGCTTGGCAAAACGTTTTTCGATGCGGTCTTTGCCGCCAATGATTGCGTCGCTCACAGTTTAACTCCCAGTGCTTCAGCCACGGTAAAGATGTCTTTGTCACCTCGACCGCACAGATTGACGATGATGATTTTATCCTTGCTCATCGTCGGTGCGATTTTCATGACATGTGCCAGTGCATGGCTGGGTTCGAGTGCCGGGATGATGCCCTCACATTCAGAACACAGCTTGAAAGCAGCAAGGGCTTCCTTATCGGTAATCGCGACGTAATTGACACGCCCGATATCCTTAAGCCAGCTGTGTTCCGGGCCAATCCCCGGATAATCAAGGCCAGCCGAAATCGAGTCTGCCTCGGTGATCTGACCATCATCATCCATCAAAAGGTATGTGCGGTTGCCGTGCAAAACGCCCGGTGCGCCAGCCGTCAAGCTGGCGGCATGCTTGCCGGTGTGAACACCGTGACCAGCCGCCTCGACGCCAGTGATTTCGACATCCTTGTCATCGAGGAACGGGTGGAACAGCCCGATGGCGTTTGATCCACCCCCAATGGCGGCAACCAGAAGATCAGGCAGGCGACCTTCGGCTTCCATGATCTGTTCCTTGGCTTCGTTGCCGATCACACATTGGAAATCACGGACCAGTTCCGGATAGGGATGTGGGCCAGCCGCGGTGCCGATGATGTAAAACGTGTCTTCGACGTTGGTGACCCAGTCACGCAATGCTTCGTTCATCGCGTCTTTCAACGACCGCGAACCCGACTCGACCGGTTTGACCTCAGCCCCCAGAAGCTTCATGCGGAACACGTTGGGCGACTGACGTTCGATGTCTTTGGCCCCCATGTAAACCGTGCAGGGCAGACCAAAGCGCGCACAAACCGTGGCGGTTGCAACACCGTGCTGACCTGCACCGGTTTCGGCGATGATGCGGGTTTTGCCCATGCGCATGGCCAGAAGGATCTGACCAATACAGTTATTGATCTTGTGCGCGCCGGTATGGTTGAGCTCGTCACGCTTGAAATAGACCTTGGCCCCGCCAAGTTCTGCTGTCATGCGTTCGGCGAAATAAAGCGGGCTTGGACGGCCAACGTAATATTTCAGGTAATAATCGAGTTCCTTTTGGAACTCCGGGTCATTCTTGGCGTCCTTATAGGCCTGCTCAAGCTCAAGAATCAGTGGCATGAGCGTTTCGGCGACAAAACGGCCACCGTAATTACCAAAATGCCCGTCCGTATCAGGAAGGGTGCGGTAGCTGTTGGGCTTGGGCGATGAAGACGTCATAGAAATTCCCCGTGGATAGGCCGCAATTCCTGCGGCGTAGGCTGGTGACGACCGATTAATCCGCAAAGCGCTGACGAAATGTGTCGCGCTGGCTGGTTACAATACCCGCAAACGGGTGTCGCGGATTAATGGGCTGCGTGATCGGCCTGGGATTTGTCGAAGATATATTTTTTTGAGCAGTACGGGCAGACGATCTCGCCTTTTTCCTCAAGATTGAGGTAAACGGTCGGGTGGCCAAGGTGACCTTTTCCGCCGTCGCAGGCTACATTCAGAGTGCCGACTTTGATTTCTTCGGTGAGCTTCATATATCCAGTTCCAAGTTTTGTATGGCCATCGGGATTGGCCACGCGATGCGGTCAGCATTGACCCCGGTTTAACGGGGATGATACCGATTGCGCATATTCAATCAATACTTCCGCATGCTCATGGCGCTCCATGGTCTTAGCGCAAACAAGCGACGCGGAAAAGAGTGGAGATCACTGACACATGACTGCAATGCCCGACTATGCCATCGAAGTCGAAGGCTTGACCAAGGTCTATACGGGGTCAAACGGCGAAAAACTTGCCCTTGATGATGTTTCACTGAAAATTCCCCGCGGGTCTTTTTTCGCGCTTCTCGGACCAAATGGTGCCGGAAAGTCAACGTTTATCAACATCTTGGCCGGTCTTGTCACCAAGACAAACGGCACGGCGAAAATCTGGGGCCATGATATCGAGGCGGAAATGCGCGCGGCGCGTTGCGCGATCGGGATCGTGCCACAGGAACTAAATTTGGATGCATTTTTCACCCCGCGTCAGGCGATGGAATTGCAGGCTGGCCTCTATGGCGTGCCGAAACCGGAACGTCGCACCGATGAGATTCTTGCAGCCCTTGGTCTGGCAGACAAGGCAGACTCGTACTCAAGATCGCTTTCGGGCGGGATGCGTCGCCGTCTTTTGGTCGGTAAGGCGATGGTTCATACCCCACCGGTTCTGGTTCTTGATGAACCAACCGCCGGGGTCGACATCGAATTGCGTCAGCAGCTTTGGGCCTATGTCAAAGAACTGAACAACGCCGGTGTGACCATCGTTCTGACCACGCACTACCTTGAAGAAGCCGAAGAACTGTGTGACGAGATTGCGATCATCAATCAGGGCAAAGTCATTGCCCATGAAGATAAGCGTAGCCTGCTGCGCCGGATTGATCACAAAACCCTGATCCTGACGGTGAATAATGAACTCAATGCGGTTCCCGATGTGCTGGCCCCTTGGGGGGCGGAGCTTCGCTCGGACAACCAGATTGCGCTGCATTACCGCCCCAGCAACACCCAGATGACCGAAATCCTCGAAGCCATTCATGGTTCCGGTCTGGCGGTTAAGGATCTGTCGACCGAGGAAGGCGATCTTGAAGACATCTTCCTGATGCTGACCCGCGATAATAATGCCGCGCGGGCCGGTGCGGCGGCGTAGGCTGCCGCGCAGTACCAGAATATCAAGCGGTCCTTGTCCGTCATGATCGATATAAGAACCCCGCAATTTGTTGTGGGGTTCTTGTTTTTGGCTTTAACATGAATGTCTTGTCTGAAACCTTTTCCTTCGGAGTTTCTGTGTCCGTCACTCAATTATTCCGTCGGGTCTTCCGAAGGATTTCGGTGCGCTTTCTAGCATATTTGATGGTGCCGGGGGTGGTGCTGATGCTGTCAGCCTGCGCACCTTCTGTGCATTCCGCCGGGCCGCCAATTGCGCAAATTTCGTTTACCTCCGATAGTTTTCAGACAAGTGATGGAACCGGGCTTGCCCTGCAGTCATGGGGCGCACTTGATTACCCGTCTGCGGTGATCCTTGGCCTGCATGGCATGGGCGATTATGCCAATGCGTTTATGGAACTTGGTGACGCACTTGGACCGACCGGCATTGCGGTTTACGCGTTCGATCAGCGCGGATTTGGGCGTGGCCCGACGCGCCCGTTCTGGGCCGGAACACGCAGCATGGTTGATGATGCCAGTGACATGCTGATTTTGTTGCGGGCACGCTACCCCAATGTTCCGATTTATCTTATGGGCAATTCCATGGGCGGGGCGGTGGCGATTGTTACGGCGGCGACCCGACCCTCATTGATGGATGGGGTTGTGCTGGCCGCCCCGGCGGTCTGGGACCGGGCCACGATGCCGTGGTATCAAACTGTGCCGCTGAGTATGATGTCCTATAGCCTGCCGTGGTTGCCGATTACAGGTCAAGGGCTTGATATTTGGCCGTCCGATAATATTGAAATGCTGCGTCGTTTGTCACGCGATCCACAGATGATGTCTGCGGTGCGGGTGGATATGATTGCCGGGGTGGCCGATTTAATGGATTTGGCGCACGCGCGTGCGGCCGACATTTCCGTTCCGACCCTGTTGTTGTCGGGTCAGCAGGACCAAGTCATTCCGCCCGATGCCATTGATGCGATTGATCGTGACCTTCGGGCGCAAAATTTACCACGCTATTCCAGATGTTTGTATGCGTCGGGCTATCACATGGTGTTGCGTGACCTCAATGGGCCGGTCGTGATTGGCGATATTGGTCGCTGGATCACATCATTGGGGACGGCAGAAAATTATTCCTGCACACAATCATGATTGCTTTTTGACCAAGGAAAGCCGATCAGGTAGCCTTTTTAATCATTTGCGCGGTGTCGGTTGGGTTGTTTAACGCTCTTTCAATCCCGATATGGCAGCAATAAACGCGCTTTGTGCAGCGATTTTTCGGAGGATCAGGACCGCCATGCTACGGACCGTTCGGGCGAAGTTCCTGGGTGTTGCGGCCTTTTTTGTCGTGTGGCTGGTTGTGGCCACCGGATTCTCTGTCATTCAATCGCTTGGCATCAATGGCGACCTCGAAGCGGTGTCGCGCTATGTCACGCCGGTCAAGGATGCGATTTCAGATGTGCGCGCGCGTCAACTTGAACAGATTTCGCTGATTGACCGCTATATGCGGGTGGTCGAAAACGATGGCCCGCACGCGCCGCTTTTGAACGGTCTTGAGATCGAAATCAACGCCAAGCAAACCCAGATCGAACAGGCATTTCGCAAGGCATTTACCTTTGCCGCCCTTGGCCGTGCACAGGCATCGGGGCATTTCGATAATGGCGTTCTGCTTGATCTTGATGTCCGCATGCGTGAGTTCGCCGATGTCTCGGCGCAATTTTCCCTTGGCGTTGAACGGTTGCTCAGCCGGGTCAGGGATGATGATCTGATGGATGCGCAGCGTCAGGAAAATCTGGTGCGGGGCCTGCATCGTAATATCGTGCTTGATCTGCGCAACGAGATTTTGCTGCTGGAAAAATATGCGGCCGATACGGTCGAAAACGTCTCGTCACGCGAAGATTTCCTGATACAGGCCGAATTTATCATGATGCTGGCTGCGGTGGTGATTGGCGTGTCGCTGGCCTATTACATGGCCCATGCGGTGGTCATTGCCGTGCGTCAGGTTACCAATGCGCTCAATGCGGTGCAGTCGGGTAAACTTGATACCAGCCTTGATTTTAAGGGCAAGGGCGATTTTGCCCGTCTGGCCGATGCGTTTAACCGTATGACCCGTGAATTGCGCATCCGGTTTCGCATGCGTGAACGGTTTGGCAAATATGTCGATCCGAAAATCGTCAATAACCTGATCAATCAGGAAACCGCGCTTGAAACCTCTGAAAAGCGGGTGATGACGGTCAGTGTTGTCAATCTGACCGGGTTTGACTGGCTGGCCGAACATACTGCTCCCGAAAAGCTGGTTGATTTCCTTAATGATTATCTGACCGCCATGACCGAACCGATTTCCGGCCATAGTGGGATTATCGACAATTTCGTGGGCGACCGGGTGATTGGTTTCTGGGGCCCACCGTTTTGTGGTGAAGGTGCTCATGCCGGTCACGCCTGTCAGGCGGCACTCGAACAGGTCGCGCGCTTTAACGCGCTTAAAACCAAATATGCCGATTTGATCGGTGACCACGGGCTTGATATCCGGGTGGGAATTGCGACCGGCGAAGTCGTTGTGGGCTCGATTGGGACGGATAAATCACGGGCCTATACCGTGGTTGGCGATTGCGTGAATTATGCCAACCGTCTGGAAAAGGCCAACCGGGTTTATGGCACGCGCATTCTGGCATCCCATGAAACCGCCAATATGGCGACGGGCGACATTGAAATGCGCGACCTTGACCATGTGGTGTTGCTGGGAACGGAAAAGGTGGTCTATCTGTATGAAGTGCTCGCAGCCGGTGGACAGCTTTCAGATGAACGCCAGGAATGGCGCAAAAAATATGAAGCCGCGATGGCCCATTACCGCGATGGTCGTTTTGACGAAGCCCGTCCGCTTTATGAATCCGTGATCGACTTTGACGACAGCGATTTTGCCGCCCAGTTGATGATGAACCGGATGGAACGGCTGGAACGTCGCGAACAGGACCGCGAATGGAACGGCACATGGGTGGTGCGCGATCCCTATGAACGCCGGGATGTCGAAAGCTGATTGCACGATGGCGGTGGCAAGAATTGCTTAACCCAAAGGCCGCTATGCTCAACACCGGATTTGGTGAACAGCAACCCGCAAAAATCCTTGCCCGCCGGGGATAAAACCTGTATCACCCAAACCGCTCGGGCCACTTGATCCAGACGTGGCCCCACATATTGCGCACCCGTAGCTCAGCTGGATAGAGCGCTGCCCTCCGAAGGCAGAGGCCACAGGTTCGAATCCTGTCGGGTGCGCCATTTTTTCCCAATCGGACGTCGATTTTTTCTTTCAGCGGTATTTGTCTATGCATAGTAAACATGTGTAGCCACAAGTTAACCGCTCTAAATTCATTAGAAACTCAAAGAATACCTCGGAATTATTTTATGCTCTGGGTTGTATTCCGCTACTATTGTAAGACTTAGTAGATGGGTGAAAATATGAATTTAGATAATGCGAACGAAACTGATATTAGGGAAGAACTTGCGGCCCCATTGTTGTCAACATTGGGTTATGAGCGAAACACGTCCAATGATATTCTCCGTGAGAGAAGTTTGAGATACGATCGCGTATTTCTCGGGCGGAAAAAAGATAATGATCCTCCATTGCGTGGCCGCGCAGACTATATCCTAAATGTTACAGGAGTTGCCCGTTGGGCATTTGAAATAAAGGCGCCAGATCAAGAACTAACAATAGATGCTGTTGAACAGGCGATATCTTACGCCCGACATCCGGAAGTTTCAGCAAGCTATGCTGCTCTAACCAATGGGCGTATGTTTTTGTTGTTTCGTGCGTCTCAAAGAAGTGACGAACAACCCATTGTAAGTTTGCAAGTTCAGAGCGTTCAGCAACTGGCCGATGAATTATCTGGGGTTCTTGGGCCGGCAGCAATTCGCCGAGATTGTTCTCCTGCGGTTGTGGACTTGGCCCGCCCTCTTGCAGATGGTCTTCGATCATCAGTAAACATCACCGGAGGCGTCCTAACCTATGAATACTTTGATTGGGAAAGCTCATTACCCTTCGGACCTCAATTAGCGGAAATACAGCAGGCTGTTGATCGTATTGTAGGCACCAGAGAAACTGTAACTGGTGGTCAAATACATCGAGATGATTATTCAAGAATTATTGCAAGAATCCAATGGGCTGTTGGCCGTGAAGAGATTCTTCAATTTATGCAAAACAAGGGTTTCGTGGATTTAGATTATGTTTCTTTAAGCGCGGATATTTCCAGTGACCCGGCGGCTCCAACGACATTCGATGTTATAGGAGATATTCAATTACATCAGGGTGAGCAAATCTTTGATGCGTCATCTTGGACGTCGAAAACGATGGGTCTGAACTCTAATATGACATTGCGGGGACAAGGCTCTGGTCATATTGAAGGTCACTGCTTCTCAGGTAGTTTTCAGACTGAATATGATGTTTCTTTTCCACAAGCTCCTGGTTTTGGGATCAGCATGTTTGGCGGCGGATCATTTTCGATCACATTGGATGATCGTTGATCAATTTGTTGTCGCTCAGGTAAGTGAAAATCACTTTCTAATGTGTTATCGCCTGTTAAATTATGCTCCGAGTTCTATTTCGAGTTTCTTTTAGATTGGGTCGAATACACATGCGCGGATATCTTCATGATTTTGCAGGCCACAATGTGCTGTTTTCGATGGCGGCACCGGCGGAATATGGGGATTTTCTCAAGCAGCGCTTTACACCCTTGATGATCGGGGTGGGGCCGGTGGAGGCTGCGATTAATCTCACTGCGGCGTTGACCGAGTTGCAGCAGTCAAATGATCTGCCTGATCTTGTCGTGACGCTGGGTTCGGCCGGATCGCGGACGTTGGAGCAGGCCGAGGTTTATCAGGCGATTTCCGTATCCTACCGCGATATGGATGCATCTGTTTTGGGGTTTGAGAAGGGCTGCACGCCGTTTGTCGATTTTCCCGCCGAAATCATGCTGCCCCATCGTATTCCCGGCATTCGCGAAGCACGTCTGTCGACCGGGGCCAATGTGGTGTCGGGGGCTGCCTATGACGCGATTGATGCCGATATGGTCGATATGGAAAGTTTTGCCATTTTGCGGGCCTGTCAGAAGTTTGGTGTGCCGTTGATTGGCCTGCGCGGGATTTCCGATGGCAAGGAAGAGTTATCCAAGCTGTCGGACTGGACGGCCTATTTGCATGTGGTTGACGAAAAACTGAGCCATGCGGTTGATAAGCTTAAAGCCGGATTGGAAAGTGGCGAGATCAGCCTTTCGAAAGGCTGATCTGCCTTATTGCATTTTCGAAATGATCAGCTTCCCGCCCGGATTTGATCCAGCGTTTTGACCGGCGTTAAGGCCTGTGGGTCAACCTGAATTTCAAGGATCGCGGGTTTTCCCGATGCGACCGCACGGTCAAAGGCCGGGCCGAAATCCTCGGTCTTTGTCACGGTTTCCCCATATCCCCCAAATGCGACGGCATAGGCCGCGAAATCGGGGTTCTGGATTTCGGTGCCCGACACACGGCCGGGATAATTGCGTTCCTGATGCATGCGGATGGTGCCAAACATGCCATTATTGACTACAAGCGTGATGATATTCGCACCATACTGCACAGCCGTTGCAAATTCCTGCCCATGCATCAAAAAGCAGCCATCCCCAGCAAGACAGACCACCGGTCGATCCGGATGGGTCAGTTTTGCCGATACCGAGGCGGGAAGGCCATAGCCCATAGAGCCCGATGTCGGAGCCAGTTCGGTGCGGTATTGTCCATAACGGAAGAAACGATGCAGGAAAGCGGCGTAGTTGCCCGCCCCGTTGGTGACAATGGCGTCTTCGGGGAGCTTTTCGCGCAAAGTCGCCACCACATGCGCCATTTTGACATCGCCGGGCGTTTCCACCGGGGTTGAGAAGGCAAGATAGGACGCATGGGCAGATTCGATCTGACCGTCACGCGCACTGCCATCGACCGGTTCCATCATAGCAATGGCGCGGATAAACGATCGTTGCGACGCATTGATCGCGATATCAGGGCGATAGACGCGGCCCAACTCATCTGGTCCGGCATACACATGGATCAGTTTTTGGCGCGGGCAGGGAATTTCAAGCAGGCTATAGCCGCTACTCGTCATCTCCCCCATGCGCGAGCCGACCAAAATCACAAGATCACTGTCGCGGATGAACTCGGCCAGTTTGGGGTTAATCCCGATGCCAACATCGCCAATGAAGTGGCTGTGGGTGTTGGGGATATAGTCCTGACAGCGGAAACTGGTGGCAATCGCAACATTGTTTCGAAGTGCAAACGATTTAAGATTTTCAGTGGTTTCGCGGGTCCAGCCGCCCCCCCCGACAATCATCACCGGCTGCTTTGCCGAGTTGAGGGCATTGTGGAACCGCGCGACGTCTTCAGGGGCTGTTTTGGCTTCAATCGGGACATAGGGTTTGGCATCGGCCACTTCGGCGCATCCCGACAGCATATCTTCGGGGAGGGCCAACACGACCGGGCCGGGGCGACCCGATGTGGCGATGTGATAGGCGTGGCTAAGATATTCCGGGATGCGGGTGATGTCATCAATCTGCCCGACCCACTTTGCCAGGGGTTCAAACATCTTGCGGTAATCGACTTCCTGAAATGCTTCACGGTCGACCATGTCGCGTCCGATCTGCCCGACAAGCAGGATCATCGGTGTGCTGTCCTGATGGGCGACATGCACACCCGCCGACGCATTGGTTGCACCGGGACCGCGCGTGACCATGCAAATGCCGGGCTTTCCGGTGAGTTTGCCATAAGCCTCTGCCATGATGGCCGCTCCGCCTTCCTGACGGCAAATGATCGGATCAATGTCGGGATGATCAACAAGACCATCGAGAACCGCCAGATAACTTTCACCGGGCACCAGAAAGACGCGTTTCGCCCCGTGAAGGGCCAGTTGATCAACCAGAATACGTCCGCCGTGTCGCATTTGCGTTTTCGCCGACATGTGTGAAGAACTCCGTATGGTGGGGCTATTGCCTTAATGGGTTTTGTTTGTTGTTGGCGCGGTGGTGCGCAACGGCGATTTCATCATGGATCAGGGGCAAAGGTAAAGATATCAGGATCGAAAACACCGGGAAAATTCAACGCACTGTTGAAGGTTTCCAAGGACGGCGGTTTTTGGCGCTAAATCCACAGCAGGATCTATCGTAAAGATGTTGGTTCGAAGTGTTTTGGTCTTGAGCCTAAAAATACCGTTCAGCAATCCGAACGATATCGCCGGGCATGACAATCGTGGCCAGGGTTGCGGGTATGGCAATGCGGTCGGTGTCATTGCCGCGCAGGATTTCGATGTCATCTTCATCGCCGCGATAGGTCATGCCGCCGCCAAGGGCGATGGCGTTAAGCACATTCATCCCCGGCACATAGTCATAGGAGCCGGGTTGATTGACCTCGCCGACGATAAAGAACGGCCGAAAGGCAATGATTTCAACCGCGATGTCGGGATTGCGTAAATAGCCGTCCTGATAGGCATCATGGACTTTTTGACGGGTTTGGTCGGCAGTCAGGTTGCGAACATCGACCGACCCGATCAACGCCATGTTGATTCGTCCGTTGGCATCGACGGTGAACTCACCCGATAAGTCTGCTTCGCCAAACACAGTGACGCGGACCGTATCCCCCGAATTGATGTGATAAATGGTTTGGGCATGTACCGGGATTGCACCGCCCGATAACACGGTTAAGAAAGCCAGAACCATCATCAAAAGGGCGTATGGGTGTTTAAGCATCTTACATCTCCAGCTTGAGGCTGAATTGCGTTTGAAAACGGCGATAGTCATGACCGGAACTGGTGGAGTTTCGCATGTCATGGGCAATCCCGGCATCAAACCGGGCAAAGCGGTTGAGCTGATATGTCATGCCCAGCCCGACACCCGTCGTGCGGTCATGACGGGTGGTTTGGCGGAACGCTTCGTCGGTATAATGTGCGTCTGCGGTGATCGAAAGAAAGCGGCGCAATTCATGTGAAACGCTTGCGCCAAAGTCAAAGGCCAGAATACCACTTGCCCCGGGCAGGGTGGTTTCGCGGACTTGGCGCGCGGCTTTGACGCCGATGCTGGTCAGCCGTGTGACGGCCCAATTCACATCAGCGCGGAGCGTATAATCGGCAATATTGCCAAATGCCGGATCGGCGTAACTTTGGGTCATCCAGCCTGCGGCAACGTCGGCTGCGATCAGATTGGTCAGATCAAACCGCAGTCCCCCCAGCATTTGAAACCCGGCGGAATCACGGACCCGGCCGTCATCATCGGGGGTCCGGTCATATTGGCGTTGATTGAGGTTAAACTCGCCATAGGCCTCGCGCCCCAGATCAAGGGGCATCAAAACCCGGATGGTTTCGCGGCTTTCAACCCGGTTGCGATCATCATTGGCAATGCGATTGCCGTTTTGGTCGGTGGCATCATCAAAATCCAGACGGCGCAAGGCCAGTTCGGTTTGATAGTGCAGGTTTTTGGCGATGTGTTGCGCGTTAAGGCTGGCCCGGACATCGTTAAAGACAACCGGCTTGGTTGCGTTGGTGGGGACATCATTTCCCCCACGGGCATCATGGGCGCGGTGCCATTCAAATGTACCGTCAAGAACGGTATTGGGGCCGATATCAAGCGCGATACCGCTACGGACATCGGCATCCTGATAATTGTCGTCGTCAGAATCGGCATAAAATCCAAGTTCCGCGCCGGCCCCGACGTAAAGTTTCAGGTAACGCCATTCAGATTGCAGGCGCAAACGCGGTGCGATTTCGGTGATGACATCTGATGTCGGGGTGTCGTCGGTCAGATAGATGTTGTCATCAAACCGTTCACGAACAGAAACATCGGGCGATATCACAAACCGACCCATTCGTATGCCAGTGTCCTCGGGCGGTGTGTTGGTTTGTGTGTGACCCGATGTCTGGACAAGGAAAAGGGCTAAAACCGGTGCAAATACCGTAGTTATCAAACGCCCGGCCGCCATCAGGTCACATCCTTGGTTTGAAGAAGCCCTGAGCGCCTTGTTGATGCGGTTAATGGCAGCAAAACCGTGCCGACCAAAATGGCCAGATCAAAGAAAAAATGCTGCTTTGAGATATAGGCAAGATCGTGCGCCACACGTTCGGCCAGATGACGTTGGCATGTGACGGGACCCCGCCAGCCCCGTATTTGCGCCCAGCCGGTCAGGCCCGGCTTTGCTGCAAGACGGTCGTCGTATTCGGGCAGGATGGATGCAAAAAGAATATGGTCGGAAATTGTATGGGGTCTTGGACCCACCAGCGACATGTCCCCGCGCAAGATATTGAAAAGTTGCGGCAGTTCGTCAAGCCCACTGCATCTCAGCAACGACAGGATCGATTTTGACCCGTGATCAGGTGAGAAATCAGACGATTGGTGAGGACGCGCGCGCAGGGTCCGGAATTTGAAGATGGTAAAAATCTTCCCGTTCAGTCCGACGCGTTTCTGGGTAAAAATCGGCTGGCTAAAGCCGCAACTCCGGATCAGACCATAGACACACAGCATGAGTGGCGCACAGGCAACAACGGCGAGGCTTGCCAGCAATAGATCGCAACACCGTTTGAGGTATGGGTGCGGTGAACACACCGGCTTTGGCCGCCGCACGGATAATCGCGGGCATATGACACAGGACCGCGATGGATTTGTTTTGACGACAGCCAACCCCTTGATGCCCCCACATTTCCCTGATGCAGCATAGCAGTATATTAAACTCAGGGTAGCGCGGAAATGATGTAATTCAAGGTGATATGTTGCAGGTCTTTGGTCGTATTACCAAACCTCTCCGTGGTTCATCCTTGTTTAGGATCGCAAAGACGGGATGGTGGATAGAACCGCTTTCATGAGTTGTGGCTGCCGGTTGACCCCGATCTTCGAAAAGATGGTTTTAAGATAGGTGCGCGCCGAACTGCTTGAAATACCAACCGTTTCGGCGGCCTGATCAATCGAAAGCCCCTCGGTCAGCTTTTGGGTGAGTTTTGCCTCGGACCGGGTCAGGCCAAACAGATCCATCAGGTCATCAATGGCTGGTGGGCATTGCTGCAACGGGTCGACCAGAATGACCATAAAGGTTGTGGTTCCATCGGATGTTTTGGGCATTCGGCGCACAAACAATGACAGTTTTTCAGCATCATGTTCCAGCGAGAAACTTTGTTGACGGCGCGGCGCAAGGTTGGCGGTGGGATGTAAAAAACTGTCGAGCCCGTCGGGCATCGGGGTGAAAACCAGATTGTTTTTCGTGCCGATCCGCACCAGCGATGATGTACGCATCACCTCGGCGGCCTGCGCATTCATGTGCGATATCGTCCGTGTTTCATCAATGGCCACCACGCCGAGTTGAAACAGGTCAAGAAATGCCGTGGGCAGGGAATCTTCGCTGTGCTCATCACGGCGTTTGAGTTCATCTGCAATCCCGTCAAGGATCGTCTGAAGGTTGGTGGGTTTGGGATAAAACCGATACACGCCAAGTTCATTGACCGCCATCAATGCCGATTGCAAATCGGCATAGCCGGTCAGCATGACAATGATCAGATCATCCCGTGTTTTACGCAGGTGTGTTGCCAGTTCCAGCCCGGTCATGCCAGGCATATGAATATCAATGACTGCGGCAACGATATCGGGCTGTGTCGTGATGGCATCCTGTGCGGAAAAGGGATCGCCAAAAAACACGCCATCCCATTCGGGCATCAGACGGCCAAAGTTGCGCCGATGCGATGACAAAAGGTTTTCGTCATCATCGACAAAGGCAATTCGGACCGGCGTTTTGGCAACCATCAGAAAGTGCCCTCCACAAATGGGGATATTGGACAAGCTACTCTGACACTATTCTTGGCAGCATCAAAGCATTGGCACTGATATCTGCCGATATCAAATGCCGTATTCGACAAACACACTGAATTTTCTGAGACGTCTGGAGTTTCCATTTTATGGAAGTGGTTGGTTTGACACGTTCTGTCATTTTGATGGTTGATGATGATGAAAGGCTGCTGGCCGCGGTGCGTCGAACCCTGTCGGGCAGTTTTAATTTCGTCACCCATACCGATCCAGAGGCCGCCTTTGAATGGCTTGTGCACAACCGCGCCCAGATCGATCTGATTATTGCCGATCTGGTGATGCCAACCCTTGACGGGATTGGGTTTCTAAAAAAGGCGGCCCGCACCGCACCGACTGTCCCGCGTATTTTGCTGTCGGGGAACGTTTCAAATATCTCGCTGCGCGAGGCCATCAATCAGGCCATGGTCACCCGTGTTCTGGCCAAGCCGGTTTCGGTTGCCGTTCTTAAGGATGCAATTGACCGGGTCATTCAAATCAAATGCCCGGCGTCAAAGCCCGCGACCGCGACGGGAATTTCGCCAGAGATGGTCAGTGCGGCGATTGATCGTGCTGATTTCCGCACGGTTTTACAGCCACGTTTCCGGGCAAGCGACCTTGCGCTCTGTGGTGGCGAGCTCCTGTGCCGTATGCCATCGCTTGAGAAAGAATTTGGCATCGACGAGATTTTCGAAGCCTGCTGGGACCATCCGGTGATTGATCGTCTGACCAGCCAGTTGATGGCACTGATGATTGATCAAGCGCCGCGGTATCGCGCGCTGATGGAAGATGCGGCCAGCGTTGCGGTCAATATTTCGGCCTATTCGCTTAGAAATCCCAAGTTTCTTGAGCTGCTCATCCGGTTTTATGAAAAAATGCGCATGCGCGGGGTTGGTGTGACTTTTGAAGTACCTGAACGTCAAATTCAGCCAGATGACCATGATTTGCTTGCAGGTGCATGTCGCCTGCGTGAACGCGGCATTGCCTTGTTGATTGATGATTTTGGTTCGGGGAACAATTCGCTAGAATTGCTGCGTCATGAAGTTTTTGCCGGTATCAAACTTGATCGGGATCTGATTGGCGGCATCATGACCGATTTTCTTGATGATGCCTTTGTTGAGTGGATCGCGCGGGTTTGTTCCAAGCTGGGCCTGTCGATTTCGGGCAAGGGCATTGAAAATCGTCAACTTGTCGAAAAGTTACAGATCTACGGGATTACGGAACTACAGGGTTTCTATCTTGGCGGGCCGGTCTCACTTGAAGAATGGGAAGCCGCGGTTGCGGTGCCGTTGAGTGCTTCTGGTTGATGGTTAAATCATCAAAACGATATCCGGGCCATTGCGAAGGGACGTCCGGCTCAGACTTAAAACATGTATGGGAGTAGGGTTATGAAGATGAAATGCTGCGTGAAACTGCTTGTAATGTTTGTTGCGGTGATCGGCCTGTATGCAACGCCTGCAATGGCTGGCAGCAGTGTGACACTGACCAAGACAGACGGTACATCGGTAACGATTTCCATGGAAAAGATGATGGAAATGCCGGTAACTGAATTTTATACGTCGACGCCATGGACCAACGGGATTCAAAAATTCCGCGGTGTCGATTTTAAACTGTTGCTTGATACCGCAGGCATTGATGCCGAAACAGTTCGGGTTTCAGCACTTAATGATTACAGTGTCATGGTGCCAGCCAATGTTTTGCGGACCGATGGGGCGATCCTTGCCTATCATATGAATGATGCGGAAATGTCGGTCCGTGAAAAAGGTCCGTTCTGGGTTGTCTTCCCCTATGACAAGGATGTTCGGTTCCAGACCGATGCATATTGGGCGTATTCCGTCTGGCAGGTGAAAGCGATTGATGGCCAAAACTAAATCATTTTTTGCCAAGATTTCGGGACGGACGGTATTTGCCGTCCTGGTCTTGTTTCTGATCCTGTACGCGGTTCTGTCGACATCAATCGTCCATAAACTCGAAGATGAACGGTTTACCTATCGTGAAAACTTCGTCTGGGCGGTGTTTCAGGTCCAGCGACAGTATCTTGTCCTGCAACGCGATATTCAGGCCGCATTGGCCGCACCCGAGGTGACCGACGAAGCCGTCGAAAACATCATGCTCGGCTATGAGCTTTTGGTCAGCCGTGTCTTTCTGTTGCGCGACGGGGATGGCTTTACCGTGCTGTTTTCCGTGCCCGAAGTCACCGACCTGATTGCTACGCTCGAAAAGCAGATCGTGGTGATCGATGATGAAATCGTCGTGATGAGCGAACCGCATGAACGGATTACCGAACTGGCCCGGTTGCTCGAACCTTTGGGTGATCCGCTTCAGCAGGCGGTGGTGCGGACCACCAATTTTGTCTCGGTCTATAACACCAATAATATTTCCGGGGTGAAGAACGATATCGAGACATTGTCTTATCTGTTCTTCTTTGGCGTGTTTGCTATGGGGCTTTTGGGGCTATTTATGATCCGCCAGCGCCAGCGCGCCTTTGCGGCCGATATCGCCGCACAGAAAGCCCGTCAGGAACAGGAAGTCATCGAAGAAGCCGCCGATTACGCCAAAATGCATGCGCTTGGGACGCTGGCGGGGGGCGTTGCCCATGAAATCAATACACCGGCGCAATATATCCAGAACAATCTTGAATTCCTGTCTGACAGCTTTGCTGATTTGATAGGCGCGATCAAACGCGACAATCCGGCAGACGACGCGCGGCTTGATCTTGATAAGGGCAAGATTGATTTTCTGACCGCAGAAGTCCCGATGGCGATTGATGAAAGCATTCAGGGTCTTGACCGTATTGCTGAAATTGTCCGGGGCATTCGCAAATTTGCCCATCCCGCGACCGATGTTGTCGAACGGATTTCAATCATTGAAGAAATCGATACGGCCATCACATTGACGCGCAATGAGGTCAAACACATCGCCGACCTTGACGTCGGCATGCAAACCGATGTCACCGAAATCAATGGACGTCGCAATCATCTGTCTCAGGCCTTGATCAACCTTATTGTCAATGCATCGCAGGCGATTAAGGAAGTTGGTCAGCCGCGTGGGCGAATTGATCTTGTGGTCAAATCCGATGACAGAAATGTCTATATCCATGTGCGCGACAATGGCGGGGGGGTTCCCGATACGGTACGCGACCGGATTTTCGATTATTTCTTTACCACCAAGGAACGCGGCGTTGGCACCGGTCAGGGGCTTCCGATTTGTCGCAAGCTTATTCAGGATGATTTCAACGGTGATTTGACCCTGTCAGACGATTATCACGGTGGGGCAGAATTCGTGATCCGATTGCCAAAACCCGATCAGGATGACGCGGTCAGCCGCCAGACCGATCACGAAGGGCCAGATGATCTGAGCGCGCTTTTGGGGTAGCCCGACTGTGCGTCTGGTGACGGAAATGTCCCAAAACAAAACGGGCTGCCCGAAAAGGCAGCCCGTTTTGCATAATATATTCTGGCAGCACAGGGATCAGAAAGCGTAGCCAATTTTCTGATCGACCGAGAATTTGCCACCGCCCCGGATCAGAACCGACAGGGCCAGCAAACCCCACATCAGCGGCATTTCAAAACCACCCTCGTTCCAGAAATAGCCAGCGGGTAAATGGGTGCTGACGGCAATCGCCATAAAGACGACAACAGCTGCGGCAACCGGGCGGGTCAACAGCCCCACTGTCAGCATCAAGCCACCGACAAATTCCAGAAGTCCGATCATCAGGGCAAAGGCAAAGCCCGGCACAAACCCGATGCTTTCAAGCCAACCGGCTGTTCCCTCCAGGCCATAGCCGCCAAAGGCACCAAACAGTTTCTGTGCGCCGTGCGGCACCATCAAAAGGCCGGTTGTCACACGAATGATGACAGGCGACAGGGGCTCAAGGACATTCCATAGAGGTTCAAGTGCCGGAATGATCGCACGCGGTTTGTTATGTGAAAACTCACTCATAACGTTCTCCAATATATCGCCTGTCCGGTGTTGCGGATCAGGGGACCATGTCAAAAACAAGGGCTTCGGCGTCTTTGGCGTCGGTGAAGACAAGTTCGTCTTCATCCTTGATCGCCACACCGTCACCAGCGTTAAGGCTTTCGCCATTTACGGTCAGACTGCCGCGTGCGACCTGCACCCAGGCAAGACGTCCTTTTGCAATCTTGTGGTTGGCACTTTCCCCGTCATTAAGATGCGCGACATACAGATCGACATCTTGATGAATGGTGATTGAGCCATCCCGTCCCGTGCGGGACCCGATCAAAGATAAACCAGAACCGGTATCACCGCGCGCAATTTCCTTTTCCTCGTACCCTGGCTCAAGACCATCCGCCTCGGGGATAACCCAGATTTGCAGGAAGTGGACTGGATCGGTTTTTGAGTGGTTATATTCCGAGTGACGAATGCCCGTTCCTGCGGTCATGCGCTGCAGACGACCCGGACGGATAACAGAACCGGTGCCAATGCTGTCTTTGTGTTCAAGTGCGCCATCAAGCACATAGGAAATGATTTCCATATCCTTGTGGCCGTGAGTGTCAAAACCAGCCCCGGCAATGACGCGGTCTTCGTTGATCACCCGAAGCGGGCCCCATCCCATGCGGTTGGGATCGTAATAATGGCCAAACGAAAAGGTGTGGTTGGAATCCAACCAGCCAAACTGTGCGCGGCCACGTGTTTTGGAGTCTATTTTGGTCAGCATGTCTGCCTCCATGGGTTGATGTGGTGTTGGAAGCACAATACCCCTTTCATAAAATGAGACAATTCATGTAATAATGCCCATAGTGTTGCATTATACGCGACAATAAATGAGGCGATTGGCGGGATAGGTATCAGGAAAAATGGATAAGCTGGTCAGTTTGCAGACATTCATTCGTGTGGTCGAAGACGGGGGGTTTGCCGCAGCCGCGCGCAAGATTGGTCAATCAAGATCGCAGGTAAATCGCGCGGTGGTCGCCCTTGAAGATGATTTGGGTGTGCAGCTTTTAAACAGAACCACCCGCCAGGTGTCGGTGACGCCAAGCGGGCAGGCCTATTATCAGCGGGCCAAGGGAATCCTTGCCGATCTGGTGGATGCTGAAGAGTCTATTCGCGAAAGCCGTGAAACACCGGCAGGTGACATTCGCATCAATGCGCCAATGTCGTTTGGCACTTTGCATCTTGGCCCGGCGTTGGTCGATTTTGCCCGTCTGTATCCCGACATCCGAGTGGAACTGGCATTAGATGATCATTTTATTGATCCGGTGGCGGACGGGTTTGACATGACGGTGCGCATCAGTCGGCCGTCGGACACACTGGCCCTGATTGATCATGAGATTATCGCGATCAAGCGGGTTCTATGTGCGTCGCCTGACTTCATTCAAACCCACGGTGAGCCGGTTGATGTTCGCGACCTTTCGACTTTGCCCTGCCTGCATTACGGCAATTTGCCATCGGGATCGAGCTGGAAAATGACTGGTCCGGATGGGCCAGTCGCGGTTCAGGTCAACGGGGTATTTTGTTGTAACAATGCCGAAGTCCTGCGTGATGCCGCATTGGCCGGGTTGGGGATTGCCGAAATTCCAACCTTTATTGCCGGGCCGGAATTGCAAACCGGGCGGCTGGTGACAATCTTGTGCGATTACACGCCGCCGGAACTGTTTTTATATTTGCTGTATCCGCCCAGTCGGCAACTGTCATCGCGTATCCGGTTGCTGGTTGATTTTATGCATGAACGGTTCGGCGGTCAGCCACGCTGGGATTTGGTGCAGTAATCAAATTGACCAAAAATACGCTCGGGGCAATCCAACCGGTTGCACACTGCGTATTGACTATTAGGTTATCATTGAAACACTAGGGTCTGAACCCAAATCACGGTTGGTCAGCATGACACAATTTGAAATGCCAACATTGATGATGGTTGCACATGGCAACAGTGGCAATGGCGGTGATCCCGCCGGGCAACTGGCGGCAAAGGTGCGCGATCGTTGGGATGGTCGTGTCAGTTTTGGCTATATGCGCAGTCAACCGTCTGTTTCAGATCAGCTTGACCACTTAAAACAGTTTGGTGATGCCGACAGATTGATCCTTTTCCCGCTGTTTTTCAGCGAAGGCTATCTGGTGTTTGAAGAACTGCCCAAGAACCTTAAGGATGCCGGTCTGGATGATGCGGTGATCCTGCCACCGGCAATCAATTTGCCGGGCTTTACCCAAATGGTCGCCGACCATGTGCAGGATGGCATCGCGCGGCGCGGTTGGCAGGCATCGGATACATCGGTGTTTCTTGTCCCGCATGGTTTGAAAACCCTGACCGAAGCCTTGCCGGAAACCTTGCGGTTTGCCGATGACCTGTCGCGGTTCTGCCCGTCGGCGGAAATTGCGGTGGGCAATATCGAAGGTCACCCATCGCTGGCAGATTGGCGCGATTTGGGATCGCGCAAAAATGCGTTGATTGTCCCGATGCTTGCGGGCGGGGGCATGCATGCGCGCGATGATTTACCACAGTTGATTTCTGCACGTCCGGGTGAGGAAATTGAAATTCTTGCGCCAATCGGACAGTGGAGCGAACTGCCAACCCTCGTCATTGCGGAAGCCAACCGTCATGTTGCCCGGTTTGGCAAATATGCCGTGCCGCTTGGTCCGACCGGTCATGATTTGTGGTCAGAAAGAATGGCGCGTTCGGCCTGACGGCTGTTGTTGGTGATGCGCCGGGGGATTTTATCCCAGGACGGGTTTGAATTTGGTTTCTGCCGACTTTTTCAACAGATAATCGCGGAACGTCCGGGCTGAACTTGTCAGGTTTTCATCGCCTTCATGGGCGATCAACAACTGACGTTTGGCCCAGTCATCAGCAATCGGCGCACCAGAAATATTCATATGCCCGACATAACCGGCAACCGAACTTTTGCGTAAGAACCCGATGCCCAGTCCAGCGGCAATCATCTGACGCAGGGATCCAAACCGCACGACCTTGATGTGCGGGTGCATGTCGAGTTTCAATTTCGATGCTGCTTCGCTGATCAGATCATCAATCACCCCGCCTTCGTGTAACGAGATGATGTCGTATTTGGCGGCGTCGGAAAATTTGACCGGTTTTGGATTGGTATCGTCGCTGATCAGGGGGTGACCTTTGGGGGTGACGACCCAGATCGGATCATCACAAAACACATCATGCTTTAAATCCCCGCGCGGGCTGTTATCGGCCAGAATGGCCAGATCAGCCCGGCCTTCGCGGACGGCCTCGGCACTTTCGCGCGATGTCAGTTCGCGAACATCAACAGTGATATCGGGAAAGTCGCGTTCGAAATCAGCCAGAAAATTTGGCAGGCCGGTCAAAATGGCCGATGTGACGGCGGCAAGATAGATTTTGCCTTTTTCGCCAACATTGAAATCGCGCAATTCATTGGAAAGATGGTTCAGGTCGCCCAGAAGCTTTTCGCCGTAGCGGGCAAAAATCTCGCCTTCTTCGGTCGGTTCGACCCCGCGCGGCAGGCGGCGCAATAGTTTGACACCCAGCATGGCCTCAAGCTCGCCGATGCGGCGACTGACTGCCGACGTCGCGATATGCTCGCGCCGTGCTGCTTCATTAATGCTTCCGGCACGCACAATGGCGACAAACAACCGGATGGTAACAATATCAAACTTTTGCATAGAACCGTTTTCGGTGGTTCAACCAAAAGCGTCAAGCGCTTTGAACGTGCGGTGATTTGCAGATCGATGCACGGGGCGCTCGCGAGGGTGAATTAACCCTCGACCTTGCGCCACGCATTGTTCCAATCCGCCGTCAGTTCAGCGTGATTTTTGGCCTGCGATGCCTTCATGATCACGGCAACCTGAAGTGCGCGGACAAAGCTGGTGAACCAGCCGGTACGGACTTCACGTTCGATGGTGGTGCTGTCTTTAAAAGTAATCGTCGTCATGATGTTTTCCTTGATACCGCATACTGTTCGTTTGCTGTGATTTCAGAAATATCAAACACCGGATGCAACGACTATTCTCCTTTCACCGCTATCCCGTTCTTGTTTGGAGAACGATAAAGCTAAGGTATTGAAATAATTGTATTTAACAATATTGCTATGCAGCATTAATTGTCGGGTTCAATGGTTTTATGGCGTTTGGAAGTGGGGTTTGCAGGGATGGCGGGCGCGCATTGGCATGCTTCACGGGCCGGGTAAACATCTGCTATAGCTGGATAAAGTTTTCACCACAAAGGTCGCAACCATGACTGCAATTGACGACAATCTTGCCTATGAACAGTCCAGTGGCAGTGGCCTGCAAAACCATCTGGGATACCGCTTGGTGGAATGGGCTGAAGACCATGCTGTGATTGAGCTCGACATCAAGGATTATCACCGCAACCGCGGGGGCATTCTGCATGGCGGGGTTTTGGCGACTTTGTTGGATACCGTATCGGGGTATGCGGTGTGTTACTGCCCGGTGCTGGGAAATGTCCGTAAATCGGTCACACTGACCCTGACCACCAATTTTATTGGGGCGGGGACGGATGGGATTGTGCGTGTGGTGGGTCGGAAACAGGGCGGCGGGCGCAAGATCGTCTTTACCGAAGCAACGGCCTATAACGCCGACGGTGAGGTGATCGGAACTGCCACCGGGACTTTTAAATATCAACGCGGCAGCGATGATCCCAACGGTATCCCGCGCGACGCCTGACAAAGGTATTTGCATTCCTCATACAAAAAGGCGCGGCCATAGGGTCGCGTCTTTTCCCTGTTCGGCATCCGCCCTGAAACAGGCAACCCCGATGGTTTTCGGAATTGGAGCGTCCCTTGCTTTACCCTTGACTATCTCATCGCGTTATCGTTATTTCGTGTTATGGGGATTCGCGAACTCCCCACGAGGCGCCAGCTAAAGATCGCGTTCCAATACAAACCTGCAAAGGAGGAACGCATATGCCTGCGCCCAACGCTATTTCCAGTGATAAACTTTCCAAAATCATCGGGACCCCGCGTGCCCCGCTTCTTCTCGACGTCCGTTCCGAGGAAGATTTCAAGACCGATCCCCGACTGATACCAGGGGCGATCAGAACGGATGATCAGGCGTTGCCGGAGCTTGCATCTCGCCTGACCGGCACCGCTTCCATCGTGATCTGTCAGGCCGGGCACAAGCGTAGTCAGGGGGCCGCAGCCTGGCTGCGGGCCGAAGATTGTCCGTCAGAGTATCTGGAGGGGGGCTTCGAGGGCTGGATAGCTTCGGAACTGCCAGTGATCTGTCCTGAAAAGCTGCCGCCTCGTGATTCCCAAGGGCGCACGGTCTGGGTAACCCGTTCGCGTCCCAAGATTGATCGCATCGCCTGTCCCTGGTTGATCCGCCGCTTTCTTGACCCACGCGCCGTCATCCTGTTTGTTGCGCCTGCCGAGGTGATGGGCGTGGCCGAGCGATATGACGCCGCGCCTTTTGACATTGAGGACGTGTTCTGGAGCCATCGGGACGCATTATGCACCTTCGATATCATGGTGTCGGAATTCGGCCTGTCAATCCCGGCCCTTGATCGGCTTGCCACCATAATTCGTGGTGCGGATACGGCGCGCCTCGATCTTGCACCCGAAGCGGCAGGGCTACTGGCCGCCTCGCTTGGTTTGTCGCGCATGTATTCCGACGATCTGGAGCAGCTTGACGCCGGTATGCTGCTGTATGACGCGTTTTATCGTTGGGCGCGTGACGCCAGCGAGGAGGCGCATAACTGGCCCACCAACAAGCCGCAGGTATGACATGGGCAAGCCTGATTACCCGACGCTGAGAGAGGCGATCAAAGTCTGGGCCCGGATTGGTCTTTTGAGTTTCGGTGGTCCCGCCGGACAGATCGCAATGATGCACAAGATCCTCGTGGAAGAGCGGAAATGGCTGGGCGAAAAGCGGTTTCTGCACGCACTGAACTATTGCATGTTGCTGCCTGGCCCGGAGGCGCAGCAACTTGCCGTCTATATCGGATGGCTGATGCACCGCACGTTTGGCGGGATCGTTGCTGGCGTTCTGTTTGTCTTGCCCGGTGTTATTGCAATCATGGCAGTGAGCTGGATTTATGCCATCTGGGGTAATGTCGGGATTGTCGCGGCGCTGTTCTTCGGGCTGAAGGCGGCTGTTCTGGCGATCGTCGTACAGGCGGTGATTCGGATCGGCAGGCGCGCGTTGAAAAATCGCGCGATGCTGATGATTGCCACAACGGCATTCATCGCAATCTTCGCCTTCGAGGTGCCGTTTCCGTTGATCATCCTCGTTGCGGGGCTGATCGGATTTTCCGGGGCACGTGCGAATATTCCGGCGTTTCGCGACGGGGGCGGACATGGGAAGATCGGCTCGGTACAGGTCGCCGATGCCGATACGCTGCTGGGTGACGAATCCCCCGACCATACCCGTGTCAACCGCAGTTGGGCGTTCCGCATCTCTGCCATCCTGCTTGGTCTGTGGCTCGTGCCGGTCGCGGTGCTTTTTCTTGTGCTCGGTCCTGCGAATGTGTTCAGCCAGATCGCGGGATTCTTCAGTGTCATGGCGGTGGTGACCTTTGGCGGCGCTTATGCGGTTTTAGCCTATGTCGCACAGGAGGCGGTGCAGAATTTCGGCTGGCTGGCACCGGGCGAGATGCTCGACGGTCTTGGCATGGCCGAAACCACACCGGGCCCGTTGATCATGGTCACGCAGTTCGTGGGGTTCATGGGGGCTTTGCGCGAAGCGGGCACATTGTCGCCGCTGGTCGCGGGGACCTTGGGCGGGTTGCTTACGACCTGGGTTACGTTTACGCCGTGCTTCCTGTGGATTTTCCTTGGAGCTCCCTTTATCGAGCGGCTGCGGGACAATCATCAACTGACAGCGGCCCTGAGCGCAATCACCGCCGCTGTTGTTGGTGTGGTCCTGAACCTTGCGGTGTGGTTCGGGCTGCATGTGGTCTTTGCAGAACTGACACCGGTAACGGGGTATGGTCTGGACCTGATGGTTCCGGTTCTGGAATCGGTGAACAGTGCGGCGGCGGTACTGACCGTGTTGGCACTGTTGGCGGTGTTCCGGTTTCGGGTCGGAACCATTGCGGTATTGGCACTTTGCGCAGGGCTTGGCGGGGTGTTTAACCTGACCGGCATTCTATGATCCGACTGTGAGCTAAATGCAAAGTGCTTTAAGGGAGGACATATTTCAGGACGAAATATTCCTCATACAAAAAGGCGCGACCCTATGGCCGCGCCTTTCGTTTGTGTGACCATTGATGGTCTTAGCTTGGCATTTGCCACTTGCCATTGACCAGACGCGGAATGTTCAGCGGGTTGGCATCCTGAATGGCGGCCGGAAGCAGCGCATCAGGGAAGGCCTGATAGGATACTGGACGGATAAACCGTTTGATCGCAAGTGAGCCGACCGAGGTCGAACGCGAGTCTGTACTTGCCGGGTATGGTCCACCATGCACCATGGAGTGGCAAACTTCGACACCGGTTGGCCAACCGTTGATCAGGATACGGCCTGCACATTTTTCCAATGCCGGGCGCAGTTTGCCTGCAACGTCTGAATCGCCATCAACCATGTGAACAGTTGCGGTCAACTGACCAATCAGGGTTGCCGACAGGGCAATCATTTCATCAACAGTGTCACATTCAACAATGATACCGGCCGGACCAAACATTTCCTCGGCCAGTTCCGGGTTGGCTTTCCAGTCGGCCGCCGTGGTGCGGAAGATCGCCGGGCTGCCTTCGAATTTGCCATCGGAATCGCGGCGTTTCAGCGCACAGGTGACTTTGCCATGTTTGCTCATGGCGTCGGTGACATCGTGATAGGCACTTGAAACGCGGTCGGTCAGCATGGCAGCACCGTCAACCTGACCAAGTTCAGACGCAGCCTTGTCGACAAAGGCGTCAAGGTCCGCACCCTTAACCGCGATCAGAAGACCCGGATTGGTACAGAACTGGCCCACACCCATGGTCAGTGATCCGACCCAGCCCTTGGCAATTTCGGTGGCCTTTTCGCCCATGGCTTTGGGCAGAAGGAAGACCGGGTTGTTTGAGCCAAGTTCGCCGTAGAACGGGATCGGTTCCGGGCGTGATACTGCGATATCAAACAGCGCACGACCACCACCGGTCGACCCGGTAAAGCCAACCGCCTTGATCAGCGGATGGGCAACCAGTGCCTGACCAACTTTGCGTGTGCCGCCATGGATCAGGCTAAACACGCCTTTGGGCATGCCGGTTTTGGCAACGGCGGCTTCAATTGCCTTGGCAACGACTTCTGAGGTGCCGGGATGGGCAGCATGGCCCTTAAACACAACCGGGCAACCAGCAGCCAATGCCGATGCGGTATCACCGCCAGCAGTCGAAAAGGCCAGCGGGAAGTTGGACGCGCCAAACACACCAATCGGACCCAGCGCCTTGTTCATCACACGCAGATCAGGTTTTGGCAGCGGCTGACGGTCTGGCTGCGCGGTTTCAATGCGGGCTTCGAACCATGAGCCTTCTTCGATCCAGTCAGCAAAGAACCGCAACTGACCAACGGTACGGCCGCGCTCGCCGGTCAGGCGTGCAGCAGGCAGAGCTGATTCAAGGGTACCGATTTCGGTGATTTCGTCGCCGCGTGCATCAATTTCATCGGCAATCGCGCGCAGGAATTCTGCGCGTTTGGCCGGCAGCATGGCGGCGAATTCTTCGGCACAGGCTTGTGCGGCGGTAACAGCCTGATCAACCAAATCCTCGGTGCCGTGCTGAAATTTGGTTGGCAGTTTGTTGCCGGTTGCCGGGCTATCGGCCTGAAATACGTCTGGCCCATTGAGCCATTCACCGGCGATATAATGCTGTCCACTAAGCATGTAGGTCTCCTATGAGATGTAAGTCCTGTGACTTTGTATGTACCGCGCAATCCAGTTCAGACCGCGGCAGATGCCAAGCATCGCGGCAGTCCAAAGGGCGCAGTCTTGATAAACTCGGCGCAGCTTAGGTTCTCGGCCTCCGGATGTAAACATCATACAATATGATAATATTGCGGCGGGGCCGTATTTGGTGGTTTTCCGGACAGTAACAGGCTCATTGATAACGGTCGAATATTTTATACAATGTTGGTCGACTGACGGTTTGGGGTGGTCTTGAGGTTGCGACCGGAACGAGCCAATTGTCAGATTTCCGATATCAGGTCTGCGCCCGATGTGGTGCACGCACCATGTGGCGGGTGACTTGGTCATGGTGTCGGCATGATCGGCTTGCTGTCTGCCGCGTAAAACTGTCTAAGGGTAAAGCTGCGTTCTACGTTTAACGGTACAGGACATGATGTTGTTCCCCGCGATGACCGGAGATGACGGGGATCATCATTGCTTTGCCCATGTTGACGGACGCATCACAGTCACAGTTAAGGATGTTGGCGTAGGGAGTTGTCCGGATTGGCTTGGCTTGGCTTGGCTTGATTGAGCTTAGCTGGCTTCGGATCTTGGTGTGCGGCCAAAAATGCTGGCAAAGTCGGTTTTGCCGGGTTTGGGGCGCTGAAGCTGCAACCGGTCGCGGATGGCATCAAGGTGGCGGGACATTTCGGCGGCCGCCACATCGGGATCGCCACCGAGTAATGCATCAAGCAAACGGTCATGTTCGCTGTGGGAGCAATCAACCGGCTGCGGGCTTTCATACATCGCAATGATCAGCGAGCTTCGTAAAATCAGCCGTTCCAAAAATTCCTCAATCACCAGATTGCCGGTCAGACGGGCCAGAAGAAGATGAAACTCACCCGATAAAATGATGGCGGCGCGGTGGTCACCGTCATGGTGGGCCGCATGTTCGCGCGCCAGATGGCTTCTGATTTGATCGGCACGTTCCGGCGTCATGCTGGTGGCCACTTTGCGGGCAACCCCGTCCTCAATCATGCGGCGGGCGGAAAAGACTTCGATGGCTTCGTTGATGGTCGGCTCAGCAATAAAGGCGCCGCGATTGGGCACAAGATTGATCAGTTTATCATGGGCAAGCTGAAGGAAAGTGGCGCGTATGCGCGCCCGGCTGACACCAAACGTTTTGGCCAGATCCTCTTCGACCAGCTTCATGCCCGGTTCCAGCCTGCGATCAAGAATCGCATCAAGCATTTCCTGGTAGATCATTTCCTCCGGACGGAGCTTCCCGCTGCCCTTGTAGGCGCCCGAATCTTCGGCCTTGGCCATCGTGACGATTCTTTCCGTTCGTTCATGTTTTTAAGTGTGCGTTTATTTCTACAAAATTGTTGACGATTTAGACAATAAAAAATCGAAGGGGTCAGTTTCATTTCCCTCCATATAATTGCATTAATAACCATCAACCAAACCAAGGTGCGTAAAAAACGCGCAAAACATGCGCAGAAAACGAGCAGAGCCTTTGCGGTTTGTATAAGCGTTTGAGCTGACTCCCGCACAAAACAGCCAATAAGAACAAGTGGCACGCATTTTGCCAGCAATCGACAATAAGATTGTTAACAATTTTGCGTGCAGCGACGGGTGAGCGAATGAAGGGCGACGGAGCCATTGAATTGATTGCTGTCAGTAAGTTCTATGGCAGCACACAGGCGGTCAAATCCATTGATCTGCAAATTCCGGCGGGCGCATATTGCTGCCTGATTGGCCCATCGGGCTGCGGAAAATCGACGACTTTGCGTATGATCGCCGGTCATGAAGTGATTAGCGAAGGCGATCTTTTGATCGGTGATCGCAATGTCACGGAACTGCCGCCGGTCAAACGCGGCACGGCGATGATGTTCCAGAATTATGCACTGTTTCCGCATATGACCTGTGCGGAGAATGTTGCCTTTGGCCTGAAGATGCAGGGTGTTTCAGCACCGGATCGCAAAGAACGCGCCAAGGAAATGTTGGCGCGTGTTCAGATGGAACAGTTTGCCGACCGCAAACCTGATCAGCTTTCGGGTGGGCAGCAGCAGCGTATTGCTCTCGCACGGTCCTTGATTACAGAACCCTCGGTCCTTCTGCTTGATGAGCCACTTTCGGCGCTTGATCCGTTCTTGCGTGCGCGGATGCGTGATGAATTGCGCCGGTTGCAGCAGGAACTTGGCATTACGTTCGTTCATGTCACCCACGCCCAGGACGAGGCCTTGGCCCTGTCGGACATGGTGGTGGTGATGGAAGACGGGATCATTCGCCAGAAAGGCAGCCCGCAGGAAATCTTCAATCAGCCCAAATCGCGGTTCATCGCCAACTTCATGGGCGGTCAGAACATTTTCAAAGGCACGGTTTCGCAATCCAGCCCGGCGGGCACCTTGCTTGCGCGTGGACCTGACAGCTTTTTCCTGCCCGGTTTTGCCGACGGAAAGGCTGGTGAGGAACTTGAATTCACCATTCGTACAGACCTGATCGGTCTGGACGAAAACGCGCCAGAAGATACCGAAAACGGGCAAATCCCCGTCGAAATTACCACGGTCGAGTACCTCGGACTGTGGGTCAGGATCGTCGCGACGACAAGCGACGGCAAGGAGATAACTCTGATGAAGACCGAAAGTGAATTTCGGCAGGCGCCAGTAAGGCGCCAGGACAAGTTCATCGCCTATTGGAAGCCTGAACACGCACATGTTCTGGCGTAAACGAAAACAAACCAAACAAACTATCAGGAGTGCTTCACATGACGATCGACATCAAAAAATCAGCGAAGAATCTTCTTACCGATACCGGCGTTTCGCGTCGTAGCTTTGTTAAGGGTGCGGCAATTACCACCGGTGCGGCCATTGGTTCGGGCGCAATTACCGGCTTTCCGACCATCTGGGCGCAGAACATCAAAAATGTAACCCTGCGTCAGTTCGGCACGGGTGTTTCCAACATCAATGCGGTTGCCGATAAGGTCAAAGAAGACCTTGGCTTCACGCTTCAGATGACCGCCCTTGATTCGGACGCGGTAGCCCAGCGTGCAGTGACCCAGCCAAATTCATTTGATATCGCCGATATCGAATATTGGATTTGTAAAAAGGTTTTCCCGGCCGGCACCATGCAGCCGATGGACACCACCAAGCTTAAAAACTATGACGCGATTTCCAAGCTGTTCATTACCGGTAAACTGACCCCGGATTCCGAAATCGCCCAAGGTACCGCACCGCATAAGGTTGGTTTTGTCGAAGGTCCCGACAGCGTTGATTTTGCATCCGCACCGACCCAGTGGATGACCCTGATCCCGACCATTTACAATGCCGATACGCTTGGCATTCGCCCGGACCTGATCGACCGTCCGATTGACAGCTGGGCGGATCTGCTCGATCCGGCGTTCAAAGGCAAAGCATCGATCCTGAACATCCCGTCGATTGGCATTATGGATGCGGCAATGGTGTGCGAAGCCATGGGTGAAATGACCTATGGCGATAAAGGCAACATGACGCAGGAAGAAATCGACAAGACCATCGCAATCATGATCGAAGCCAAAAATGCCGGTCAGTTCCGTGCGTTCTGGAAAAGCTTCGATGAGTCGGTCAACCTGATGGCGTCGGGCGAAGTTGTTATTCAGTCGATGTGGTCACCGGCAGTTGCTGCCGTGCGTTCCAAAGGCATCGCCTGTAAGTACCAGCCGCTTAAAGAAGGTTACCGCGCATGGGGTGGCGGTATTGGTCTTGCCAAGCACCTTTCGGGTCTCGAACTGGAAGCAGCCTATGAATATATCGACTGGTACCTGTCGGGCTGGGTCGGTGCGTATCTGAACCGTCAGGGCTATTACAGTGCTGCGCCTGAAACTGCGAAAAAGTTCATGTCCGAAGACGAATGGGGCTTCTGGATGGAAGGCAAAGCCGCCGAAGGCGATATCCTCAGCCCGGATGGCAAGGTTATGGAAAAAGCCGGTGCCGTGCGCGATGGCGGTTCGTACGAAGAGCGTATGGGCTCGGTCGCATGCTGGAACTCTGTCATGGACGAGAACAAGCACATGATCCGCAAGTGGAACGAATTCGTCGCCGCATAATTTGGCGACTGACATTGTCGGGCGCGGTTTATGCCGCGCCCGACACCCAATTGGGTTCAGACACTAATTGATTTCAAATGCCAGACTTGATCATTCCTTATTTGACCATTTATTCCGGCAGGCATTCAGGGACAGACCATGGCTTCTGATACGTCCAAACGATCGTCTTATTTTCTGATCACGCCAATGGCGGCGATCTTTGCGGTCTTTCTTGTCATTCCGTTGCTGACCATCGTGGTTGTCAGTTTCTGGGATTATGACGAATACCGAATCCTGCCTGATTTTATTTTAGAAAATTATAGCTACTTGCTTGGGTCTTCGGTGACCTGGAGCATCTATCTCAATACCTTGAAATATGCCGCCTTAACGTGGGTGTTTACCCTTCTGATCGGCTTTACGGTGGCCTATTTCCTGGCCTTCCATGTCCGCAGCCTGACGTGGCAGATCGTGCTGTTTATGCTGTGTACCATCCCGTTCTGGACCTCAAACATCATTCGCATGATTTCGTGGATACCGTTTTTGGGGCGCAACGGGCTTTTAAACTCGGCGCTTATCAATATGGGCATTGTCGATCAACCGCTTGAGTTCCTTCTGTTTTCCGATTTCGCAGTCGTGTTGGCAGATGTGCATCTTTATACCCTGTTTATGGTGGTGCCGATTTTCAATTCAATGATGCGGATTGACCGGTCGTTGATCGAGGCGGCCCGCGATGCCGGGGCCAGCGGGTTTGAAACCTTAAAATCAGTGATCGTACCGCTGTCCAAACCGGGCATTGCCATCGGATCGATTTTTGTCATCACGGTGGTGATGGGTGATTTCATCACGGTGCGTTTGATGAGTGGTGGGCAAAGTGCATCGGTTGGTTTGCAGATTTCCAACGAAATCGGGCTGTTGCAATACCCGGCCGCGGCGGCCAGTGCGGTGGTGCTGTTGATTACGGTTCTGTTGATCGTGACCGGATTGTTGCGGTTGGTTGATATCAGGAAGGAGCTGTAATCATGGCAATGTCGCGCAAGACCCGTGAACGGCGTCCGACGAGTTTTTACTTCCTTGCCGCGTTTTTCACCCTGTTTGTCCTGTTTCTCTATGGGCCGATGCTGACGATCTTTATCCTGTCGTTTCAGGGCGTGAATGGTGGTTTGACCTTCCCGATGAACGGATTTTCGTTCCACTGGTTTGGCAATCTGTTTGAACGTCAGGCGGTGGGCGACTTTGGCGGGTCGTTTTTGCGGTCGCTTAAGCTTGGCCTGATTGTCATGGTGGTGACGGTTGTTGTGTCCTTTATGGCCGGTCTGGCATTCCGCCGCCGGTTTAAGGGCGACAGTATTGTGTTCTATCTGGCGATTGCCAGTTTGATTGTGCCCTCGATCTTGATTTCGCTGGGGATTGGCTTGCTGTTCAACATCATCGAATGGCAACCACAATGGTTCACATCCGCCCTTGGCGCGCATCTGACATGGACGTTCCCATTCGGGCTTTTGATCATGTTTGCGGTGTTTAACCGGTTTGATCCGTCATACGAGGAAGCCGCGCGTGATTTGGGGGCGAGTAACTGGCAAACCATTCAATATGTTGTCTTGCCGATGGTCGGGCCGAGTTTGATCGGGGTGGCGATGTTTTCCTTTACGCTGTCCTATGACGAGTTTGCCCGCACTTTGATGACGGCAGGCGCGCTTAATACCCTGCCGCTTGAGATTTATGGCATGACCACCAATGTCACGACGCCAGTTCTGTATGCGCTGGGCACGGTGACCACCGGGTTCTCGTTCCTGGTGATCGCACTTGCCCTTGGATCGGTGGCGATCCTTAGAATGCGCAAAGGGCAAAAAGCATGAGCAAGATCGCGGTTATCAATCCCAACCTTTCAGAAGGGTTCACCCGAAAGGTTGGCGATCAGGCACGCAGCATTGTTGGTGCGAATACCGATATCATCGCGCTTAATCCGCAATTTGGCCCGGCCAGCATCGAAGGATATTACGACGAGGCCTTTGCCAGTGTCGGGTTGCTGTCAGTCATTCGCGACCTTGAAGCCGCACCCGATCATGCGGCCAATCCGATTGGCGGGTATGTGGTTGCCTGTTTTGACGATACCGGGGTTGATGCGGCACGCTGTTTGACCAGCGCACCAGTTTTGGGCCTGTGTGAAGGGGCGCTTCGCATGGTCGCCGCCGTGGCGTCGCGTTTTGCCATTGTCACCCCGATGCCGGTATCGGTGCGTCCGCTTGAACATCTGGTCGCGAAATATGGGGCAGCCTCGCAATGTGTTGTCCGGGCGGCTGGTGTCCGAACGCTTGATTTTGAAGGCGATGGGGCAGACGCGGCCTATCAGGCGCTTAAGAAGCAGGCAAAAGCCAGCCTGACAGAAGACCGGTCAGAAGCCATCGTTCTGGGCTGTGCGGGCATGACCGATATTGCCGACCGTCTAAAGGACGAGCTTGGCGTGCCGGTGATTGACGGGGTCAGCGCGGCAGTCAAGATGGTTGAAGCCATGGCGATGCTGGGTCTTCACACCAGCAAGGCCGGGGCCTATGCCAGCCCGCCGCTTAAGACGTATCATGGAATGTTTTCTGGTTTCGCCCCACAAGGCTGAGCAACGAGCGCTCAGCTTTGTTTTAGGGCCTGTTCGACCTGTGCCAGATGGCGACGCATGGCGTCTTCGGCGCGTTTGGGGTCACGCTGTTCAATCGCATCGACAATTTCGCGGTGTTGCCGACTTAGGTCATTGATCAGGCTGCCGGAATGGCTGCTTTCGCGCATGCGGGCCCATGCCGCATCGCGGCGCACGGCATTGACGGCCTCAAACACCGCCAGAAACAGGGTGTTTTTAACCGATTCCGCCAGTTTCTGGTGAAAGGCCGCATCCCATTTTTCATATTCGCCCTGTGTGGTCGCGCGGGCCGCATTTTCGACCATGGTGCGCATGGCATCAATATCGCCCTGTGATGCGCGAAGGGCGGCAAAGCGGGCCATGGACGGTTCGATTTCCTGACGAACTTCCATGATTTCAAATGGGCTGGTTTTGGTGGCGATGCCTTCGAGTTTGCGCAGGCGCGGGGTCGGCGGGGTGCCAACAAAGGTTCCTTGTCCCTGACGGCGCCAGATGATGCCTTCGGCCTCAAGCAAATCAAATGCCTTGCGAAGGGCGCGGCGGCCAACATCAAGTTTTTCGGCAAGGTGACGTTCTGCAATCACGCGCCCGTCTTTGACGAAGCTGCCGTCGGTGAAGCCTGCTTTGAGTTTCTCGGCCAGTCCCTGTGTCGCGATATCATGCATTGTCGTTATTCTTTTTATGGCGATCCCTATTCCGAACCAATCCGCACCCATTTTTTGCGGTGTCATTTCCCAGAGGACTGGTTCGGCTTTGACGTTTGTCTGAACTGATATCAGTTAATCAGATCATAGAACATCCGCAATGATGTCACAGCCAGAAACAGGCCAAAACACATGCGCAGTGCCCGACGTGGAATGGTGTGGGCAATGCGTGCGCCAATTGGTGCACACAGCACGGTCATCGGTATCAAAAGGGCGGCTGCCAGAACATTGACATAGCCGATTGAGAAGGGCGGGCGCCCGTCAACACCAATGCCCGACATGGCATAGCCAATCGTGCCGGGGATGGCGATGATCAAACCGATGGCCGCAGACGTGCCAACCGCGCGGCGGATGTCGTAGCCAAGGAAATTCAACACCGGCACACAAATCGTGCCGCCGCCAATCCCCATCATGGCCGACAGGCTACCGGCAATCACACCCAGCACGGCCCAGACTGATTTCGGTGGATTTTTGGCCTCATCCGTTTCGCGGTCTTTGACCAGGATCATGTTGGCGGCCACCAGAAGGGCAACAACGGCAAACACAATTGTCAGAACCCGACCATCGGCAAGGCCGCCAATGGCGGTCCCAATGATCACACCAACGATAATGGCCGGTCCCCAATGTTTCAGAAGGGCCGTATCAACCGACCCCTTCTTATAATGGCTTCGGGTGGATGAGATGGCGGTGGCGATGATTGTCGTTAACGAGGTGGCGACCGCGACCTGCATGCGTAGCGACTCGTCGACCCCCATGGTGGTCAAAAAGTGATAGAGCACCGGCACAATAACAATGCCACCGCCCACACCGAGAAGCCCGGCCATGATCCCACCGACAACGCCGGCAAACAGCATGGCAGCGCCCCAAACCAGATAGAGGCTCATGGTGCCTTCAATTTCAATCATCTCAAACCAATCCAAACCAATTTTGCGATTACATCTGTATAGGTACTAACGCCAGTGATTACAGATTGGCAATAAATTTGCGCAACAATACGTGAAATATCGCGAAAAATACGCATAAATGCGTTTTTAGGCTTGCGAATACAATATTCAGATGACAACAATATGCCGACAAAATGACGGAACCAAAATTTAATTGGTTTTGATTGATTCGAATAACTCATCAGGAGGCACTTACCATGTTCCGCAAGATTGCCGTTGCCGCCGGTTTGATGGCTGCTGCCATTGCCGGCCCGGCGCAGGCGCAAGACTATCCGACGAAACCAATTGAATTCATCGTGCCGTGGGGTCCGGGTGGCGGCAGTGATACGCAGATGCGTCTTGTTGCACAGGGTCTTGCCGAAGAAACCGGTCAGGCAGTTCCGGTGATCAACATGCCCGGCGTTGGCGGCAATGTTGGTTTGGCAGAATTCGCCAAACGTCCGGCCGATGGCTACACGATTTCGCAGATCCACGAAGGCCTTCTGATCTCAAACGGGACCGGCATTACGGACCTGAACTGGGACAGCTTCATGCCGATCGCGCTGGTGACCTCGTCGCCGCAGTATTTGACGCTTTCAAAGAACGACAATTTCTCGACCTTTGAAGAAATGGTTGCCTATGCCAAGGATCATCCGGGTGCCGTTCGTGCGGGTGTGACCCTTGCCGGTGTGCCGCATTTGCACATGGCCATGATCGAAGATGCTTTTGACATTCAGTTTTCCTATGTCGGGTATGAAGGTACCGGTCAGCGCATCCGTGCACTGGTTGGTGGCAACATCGACGTTGCCATCGGTGACGTTTCATCAGCGGGTCAGTTTGTTGAAAATGGCGATTTGATCTTTGCGGCTGTTGGCATGCCAGAACGTACCGCCGAAGAGCCTGATGTTCGTACCTTCAAGGAACTTGGTCAGGATCTTGATCTTGCTGTGACCCGTGGTGTTGTTCTTCCCAAAGGCACGCCGCAGGATGTTGCAGATGCGCTGGAAGCACATCTGGAAAAAGTCATGCAGAACGAAGACGTCCGGACCAAAATCAAAAATGTTGGTTCCGAGCCGGTCTTCCTTGGTCAGGACGCATACAAAGCCTATCTCGGCAAACTGTCTGAAACTGTTAACCGTCTGGTTGGCAAGCTCGCAGGATGACGAACGGGGCTGAGAAATCAGCAGCAGCGGGTGCAGATGCATCCGCTGCTTCTCGTGCAAGGGCAGAATTCGCACGGCTGATTTCATACATCGTATTTGGTTTGGGGTCGGTTTATCTGTCCGTCCGGGCGAGTGCGTTGCCGACATCACGCTGGGAACCACTTGGCGCGGGATCGTTCCCCAAGCTGGTTTTTGCCGTTCTGGCGGTCTTGTGCCTGATTTCGGCAGTTCGGACAGTCATTGATCTTCGCAAGACCGGTCATCTAAGTGGTCTTGGTGCGGCTTTGGCTGAATGGCTCAAGGTGCGCCGGTTTGCCTTTGCGCTGTTTGGCTTGCTGGTGATCTATCTTGGTGTATTGCCCTATGCCGGGTTTTCGCTTGCGACCTTTATGTTTCTGCTGATCACGCAGCTTATGATCGCAGGTATTTCGAAAAAGACCGTCATTCAGTCCCTGATCGCCGCCCTGATTTTCTCGGTTGGCTTGAATCTGCTGTTTGCCGAAGTCTTTAACGTGTTTCTCCCGCGCGGCGTGCTGTTCGCGGGCTAACAGAAGTTTACGATCATGTTGGATGCATTTCTTGCCGGTGCCCATCAGGTTTTCGCATTCGATACCCTGATTTATATGCTGATTGGTTCCGTTGCTGGGATCGTTGCGGCGGCCATTCCGGGCTTTACGGTTACGATGGCAATCATTCTGACCTTGCCGCTGACCTTCGCCATGGATCCGTTGCAGGGCGTTTCGGTGATGCTGTCGGTCTATGTCGGTGGCTATACCGGTGGCCTGATCAGTGCGGCCCTTTTGGGGATTCCCGGAACACCAAGTTCGGTTGCCACCACCTTTGACGCCTATCCGATGGCGCGTGGCGGGGAACCGGGGCGTGCGCTTTCGCTTGGTGTCTGGTCATCTTTCTTTGGAACGATTATTTCGACCATCATTCTGATTGTTGCCGCACCGCCATTGGCCCTGATCGCGGTTAAACTTGGTCCTTGGGAATATTTCTCGTTGATCGTGTTTGCGCTGACGATTGTTGCATCGCTTGTCGGTAATTCACTGATGCGTGGCTTGATTGCCGGTGTGATTGGCCTTGGTCTGGCAACCGTTGGGCCCGATCCGATGATGGGACGTCCGCGATTGACGTTTGACTCGGACATTCTGATGCCCGGCCTACCGTTTCTGATTGTCTTGATCGGCATTTTTGCCATCAGCCAGCTGATGGGTGAAGTCGAAGATGATGGCAAATCAGAAACCAAGGGGGCGCTGATCCCCGATGTGATCGAATTCAAGACCTGGGCCGTGATGCGCGAAGTTCTGATGCATCCGGTGAACCTTATTCGGTCCTCCCTGATCGGTGTGTTTATTGGGGCACTGCCCGGTGCAGGTGGCTCTATTGCCAACCTTCTGGCCTATGATCAGGCCAAGCGCAGCTCCAAAACCCCGGAAGAATTCGGCAAGGGCACGCCAGATGGCGTGATCGCGTCGGAAGCCGGGAACTCTGCGACGGCGGGTGGCGGTTTGATCCCGATGATTGCATTGGGCATTCCCGGATCAGCGGTTGATGCGATCCTGATGGCGGCCCTGATGGTGCACGGCATTTCGGTTGGCCCGCGTTTGATCATGGATAATGCCGATCTGGCCTATGGTATGTTCATTGCCATGATTGTGGCGTCATTGATGATGCTGGTGGTGTGTGTGCTGTCGATGCGCCTGTTCCTGCGCGTGACCGACATTCCCAAACAGTTCATTGTGCCGACTGTTATGATTTGCTGTGTGATCGGGGCGTTTGCGCTCAATAACCGTGTGACGGACCTGTATCTGCTTGGCGCGATTGGTCTGGTTGGCTATGGGCTTAAATCGCTTGATTACCCGCTGGCACCTTTGGTGCTGGGCGTGATTTTGGGGCCGATTGCTGAGACCAACCTACGCCGTGCGCTGATGAGTGACGGGGACTGGACTGTGTTCTTTACCCGCCCGATTTCGGCGGTGCTACTGGCCGCAGCCTTGCTGTCTGTCATTTTCAGCATCCGGTCTGTTTTGAAGATGCGTAAGAAAAACCGCGCTGTCACCGATGAACAAGACGGCGATTAGGAGACTCCAATGAAACTTCGTCATGACGCGCTTTATGCCTCACGCCGGTCACCGGTTTTGGCGCGCAACATCGTTTCCACGTCCCAACCCCTGGCCGCACAGGCCGGTTTGCGCATGTTGCTTGCCGGTGGTAATGCGGCGGATGCCGCGCTGGCATCGGCCATTGCACTGACCGTGGTGGAGCCGACCGGCAATGGGCTGGGCTCGGACGCCTATGCGATTATTTGGGATGGCAAGGAACTGCATGGGTTGAATGCATCTGGCCGTGCGCCCGGGGCATGGACCCCGGAACGGTTTGCCGGGGCTGATAAAATGCCCCAGCGCGGTTGGGAATCGGTGACAACGCCGGGTGCCGTTTCCGCATGGCGCGAAATTTCCGATAAATTTGGCAAACTGCCGTTTGAAAAACTGTTCGAACCGGCTGTTGAATATGCATCGCGTGGCTTTGCCGTTTCCCCGATCATTGCGACTTTGTGGGAAAAAGGCGGTCAGACGTTGGGCAAACAACCTGGTTTTGCCGAGGCGTTCCTGCCCGGTGGCAAGGCGCCAAAGGCCGGTGAGTTGTTTGTCAATAAAGCCGCTGCTGATAGCCTGATTGATATCGCCGAGACCAAGGGCGAAAGCTTTTACCGGGGTAAACTGGCCGCCAAAATTGCCGCTTTTGCCAAGGAAAATGGGGCTGCCCTTTCCGAAGACGACCTTGCCAATCACAAGGCCGACTGGGTTGGCACAATCTCGCAAAGCTTTGGCAAGGTGAAGCTGCATGAAATCCCGCCAAACGGGCAGGGGATTTCGGCCCTGATTGCCTTGGGCATTTTGCGCCATACCAACATTTCTGATTATGAGCCCGACTCGGTCGAGGCGCTGCATCTTGAGATTGAGGCGATGAAACTGGCGTTTGCCGATATGCGCGCCTATGTCGCCGATCTGGATTATATGACCGATGTGACGGTCGAACATCTTTTGTCTGATGAGTATCTGAAGTCGCGTGCTGCACTGATTGATACGAATACCGCACAGGATTTCAAGGCTGGTGCGCCCAAGCATGGCGGGACTGTCTATGTCACCGCGGCTGATGAAAACGGCATGATGGTGTCGTTTATTCAGTCGAACTATATGGGCTTTGGTTCGGGCGTTGTGGTGCCGGGCACGTCAGTTAGCCTGCAAAACCGCGGTCATGGCTTTAGCCTGACGCCGGGGCATCCCAACCATGTTGCGGGCGGCAAACGCCCGTTCCAGACGATCATTCCGGCGTTTCTGATGGGCGATGACGGCAATCCGGTGATGAGCTTTGGCGTCATGGGCGGCCCAATGCAGTCACAAGGCCATTTGCAAATGACCCTGCGCACCCAGCTTTGGGGGCAGGACCCGCAAACGGCTGTTGATGCACCGCGCTGGCAGGCGCTTTCGGGACTTGAAGTCGCGGTCGAAGCATCGCTTGGGGCAGGCGTCATTGACGGGTTGAAAGCCAAAGGTCACGCCATTGCGGTTGAGACACCAGACAGCACGAACTTCGGGTTTGGTGGCGCACAATTGATCGCCAAAACCGATGTTGGCTATGTGGCGGGGTCTGATCCGCGCAAGGATGGCTGTGCGGTTGGCTATTGATTAAGAGGTCTTTCAGATCGGCATTCGCAGTCATCTGAAGTCCGGGTCGGCCCTGTAAAGGGTCGACCCTTTTTTATAGGTGGCACAAATGCACAGCCTGCCTTTTAAATTCGCGGTTCTGTCAAGATGGAAATCCCCGCATTTCAGGACCATAGCCCATGCAAAAATACCATTTTGCGCAAAGGGCGGTTGGGCGTATTTCGGATGCAATGGGGGGCATGCCTGACGCGACATTCCGGATTCTTTCCCTTATCGCGACACATTCCTGCCTCGTTTTTTGCGCACAAACACAATCAGGATTCCAAAGAAGTCCATTGGTTGGGTAACTCAAACGAGAATGATGCAAAACAGTCAACGGCGTTCAGCGCTGAGCTTGAAACATGTCCTTCTGGTTGCATTTGCAGCCGGATCCATTGTGCTGGGCACATCACATACGGCTTTGGCGCAGGATAGCAAACCTGCTTCGGCGTCGCAGGGTGATGCCGCGGTGCCGGCAAAGCCGAAGCCCGGTGCGGCAGCGGTTGCAACGCCTGTGGCAGACAAAACAACGCCTGTGGCAGACGAAACAACGCCTGTGGCAGACGAGGCTGCGCCATCGGGCGCGGACGTCGTCCCGGTGCAAGATCCGCAAAATGAACCTGCTCCGCAAGACGACACAACGGCGCGCCCAGCTGACGCAACACCCCCGGCTGCTGTTGATCAGGACAAGCCGGTCACGTCTGTTCCGGTGGCATTTGATCCGAAAATGGTGATTGATCGCGCCCGTGCGCTGGCGGCAAAGCCGTTTGAGGATCCGCATCGTGACTTGCCCGACGCCTTGGCCAATCTGAGTGCCGAAGAATACGACCAGATCAGGTTCAAGTCACAAAGGGCGTTTTTCAGTCAGGCAAATTCCGGCTTCTCGCTTGAACTGTTCCATCCGGGCAACATGTATGACGTGCCGATTGCGATCAATCTTGTACGCGATGGCAATTTGCAGGTTGTGCCCTATTCCGCCGGGCTGTTTGATTTTGGCGAGGCCGGATTGTCGGGGAATGATTTTTCGACACAGGGCTATGCCGGGTTCCGGCTGCGCTATCCGTTGTCCGATGTCACCAGCAACGATGAATTGGCGCGGTTTTTAGGCGCGTCTTATTTCCGTTTGCAGGGCGAAGGCCAGTCGATTGGTCAGATGGCACGTGGGTTGGCGCTTGATCTGGCCGGTCCAACCGGCGAAGAGGTGCCAGTATTTCGTGAATTCTGGATTGTGGCGCCCAAAAAAGGCGAACGCAAAATTACGGTTTACGCGCTGCTTGATAGTGCGCGCGTCACCGGGGCCTATCGGTTTGACATCATACCGGGTGCGGACAGCAAAGCCGATATTCGCGCCAATCTGTTTTTCCGCGAAGGCATTGAGAAGGTCGGCCTTGCGCCATTGAATGGCATGTTCCTGTTTGGCGAACAGCGTCGCCGCACCTTTGAAGATTATCGCGGCGAAGTGCATTCAAGCGATGGTCTTTTGATCAATAACGGTCATGGTGAATGGCTGTGGCGGCCACTTGATAACCCGGTCAATTTGCAGATCAGTTCGTTCCTTGATGAAAACCCGCGCGGGTTTGGACTGTTGCAGCGTGACCGCGATTTTGATCACTATCAGGACCTTGATCGTCGTTTCGATCAGCAACCCGGCTATTGGGTGACGCCCAAGGGCAACTGGGGCAAGGGTCATGTCGAACTGGTTGAAATCCCGATCCCAAGCGAAAGCAATGACAATATCGTTGCCTATTGGGTGCCGGAAACCAAACCCGTGGCAGGCGGCGAAATGCAGATCGAATACAGCATTACCGCAACCCGTGACGGTGATGATCTGCACCACATGGCACAGGCGACAGATACCCGGATCATGCGGATTGCACCACAAGGTGATGATGAGCCGGCCAAAACCCGGTTCGTTCTGAACTTTGCCGGTGGTGATCTTGACTATTTCACTAAAAACATCGCTAAGATGAAGGCAAACGTCAGTGCAGCCCATGGCACGGTTGAAAACATCCGCCTGATGGCCGATCCGGAAAACGGCGGGGTCAGGGTGATATTTGATCTGCTGCGTGACGGCGATGTTGCCAGCAGCGATTTGCGTGCTTTCCTTTTGTATGACGAACAGGTCCTAAGTGAAACCTGGACGATGCCGTGGGTCTTTTGACCCGGTTTTCAGAACCGTCCATCAGACCGCTGATCACAGACATATTCAGGTAGCCCCAAATGAACCGGATTTCTGATCCACAGAACGACCCGACGCCCGATCATCCGAAAGGCAGTCCAGACGATGCGGTCGCCTATGACCCGGCCGTCAGACTGCGCGGGCCGGGTGTTGGGGCACGGCGTTTCTTTCTGTTTGGCGCATCGCTTGCCGCAACGGTCTATGCCGCGTGGCTGATGGCCGATGTCTTGGGGGCGGACCAGTTGACCATCATGGAAATGGTGGTGGTTGCGTTCTTTAGCATCAACTTCGCCTGGATTTCACTGTCGTTCTTTACCGGTATTGTCGGGTTGATCCTGCGCGGGTTGAAGCTTGATGCGATTACGCTCAAACGCCTTAAACCCATTGCACGCAAAGGGCCGCTCCGATCCAAGAACGTGGTTGTGATCCCGGTGTATAACGAGGACCCCAACCGCGTGTTTGCAGGCCTTCGCGCAAGTTATGAAAGCCTTGCGGCCACGGGTGAAATAGATGCGTTTGATTTCTTTGTTCTGTCTGACACGCGCGATCCCGATATCTGGATTGCCGAGGAAATGGCATGGGCAAAGGCCTGTACCGATCTGAATGCACGCGGCAAGATTTTCTTCCGCCGCCGCGCGGAAAACACCGAACGAAAATCGGGCAACCTTAAGGAATTCTGTGAAACCTATGCGGCCAATTACGATCATATGATCGTGTTTGACGCCGATAGTGTGATGTCAGGCGATGCCATGGTCAACATGGCCTATCTGATGGAAAACAATCCGGATGCCGGGATTGTCCAAAGTCCGCCGCAGCCGACGGGCCGTCAGACGCTGTTTGCGCGCATCTTGCAATTTATCTCGCGCGTCCATGGCCCGACCATGTCTGCGGGTCTGTCATTCTGGTGCATGGGCAGTTCCAACTATTGGGGCCATAACGCGATCATTCGGGTTAAGGCGTTCATTGAATGCTGCGGGCTTCCAGTTCTGTCGGGCAAGCCCCCAATGGGCGGTCATATCCTGAGCCACGATTTCGTCGAGGCAGCCTTTATGCGCAAAGCAGGCTGGCGGTGCTGGCTGATCCCGCAGCTTGAAGGCAGTTGGGAAGAATTACCGCCCAACCTGATTGATTTTGCCATTCGTGACCGTCGTTGGTGTCAGGGCAATATGCAACACGCCCGCCTGATGGTGGCCGATGGGTTTAAACCGCTCAGCCGACTTCATTTCTTTATGGGCGTGATGAGCTTTGCCTCGTCGCCGCTCTGGTTGTTGCTGTTGTTAAGCTCGACCATTGCCACACTGCAAAATACGCAGCTGACCTATAGCTTCTTCCCCGGACATTTCACGATGTTCCCGCAATGGCCGGTGGACCGGTCGTTTGAAATGCTGGTCCTTTTGATCTTTACCATCGGCATGCTGGTGCTGCCCAAGATCATCTCGATCCTGATGGTGTGTCTTGGCCGGGATCGCAAGCAGTATGGCGGGGTGATGGTGCTTATGAGTGGCCTACTGGAAACGCTGTATTCTGCGTTACAGGCGCCGATCATGATGATGTTGCATGCGCAATTTGTGTTTTCGGTTCTGACCGGCAATCAGGTTGGCTGGGATGCGCAGGAACGCGACGATGCCGGTGTGCCATTTCGTGCCGCTCTTAAAACCCATCGTACGATCATTGTCATCGGGCTGATCTGGGGGGCGATTGCCGTTTTTGTTGATACGGCATTCTTCTGGTGGCTTTCGCCGATTTTGGCCGGTTTGGTTTTATCGCCGTGGTTAACGCATTATTCGAGCAACCTTGCCATTGGCAAGGCCGCACGCCGGATGAAGCTTTTTGTCACACCAGAAGAATATGACAGCCCCGAAGAACTGCGCGCCCTTGAACGGATCACTGCTGAAAATGGTGGCGGTGGTGACGTGAAGGACGGGCTTTTGCGCCTGATCGAAGATCCGTATGCCAATGCGCTGCATTCGGCATTGCTTCCCGCGCGTAAACCGGATTCCCGCACCGCGATTGAGATTGGCATTATTTATGAAAAACTGGCACGTCTTGGCATTGAAAGCCTGACACGCGATGAAAAACTGCTGATCTTGTCCTGGCCGGTCAAGCCGCTTGATCAGATCATGGCGGGACGGGATGCATCCGCGGCAAAATCCCCGGACGTTTTGTCGTAAGATATTGTTTTAAAACAATACATATCGCCACAAAAACGCCCAGATTTGAGCAAAATATCCCGACTTTTTAAGGTGAATATCATTCTTAACGAACAGTTAATCACCGATGACTGCTTAGCTTCTTAGGGGCCAAAAACATGACTGATCTGACCATTGCATCACAGGGCTTTTCTTACGCTTCTTTTGAATCGGCTGCGATGACGCGCCTGATCGAAGATACAGCACATGCTTGGCTGCGGTCTTTTGGCTTGACCAATGCATCCGCCAAGCAGCGTTTGGTCACAGCACTGCGCGATGCGCTTGCACAAGACAGCTTTGCGGCAAATGACCGGACAAACATGCAGGACCTTCTGGATCAAGCCGCACATGACACGATTGGCGGCTGGTTTGCACAGGTAACCGGTCAGCATGATTGCTATGGTTCGGGAAAATTCTCGATGCTGCGCTGTGCCTTTTTGTCGGCCAATCGCGATGGCATCTGGTCCGAGCATTTTCTTGATCAGACGCGCACCCATCATGATCTGGCGATTGCGTTGTCGGTTCAGATGATGTTGCCGACACCAAGTTTGAAATCATGTGAAATGCCGCGCCAAACGCTTGAGCGCCGCGCTTCCTGATACAGAACGTATCCTTCGCTCTTTTGCTTTTTCATCTTAACCCTCAACGTTGATATGCAAAGCCTGAAGGATTGGCACCGCCACACATGTTGGCGGTGCTTTTTTGTGTAAGCAGGTCCTGACTTTGGGTAAATTTCCAAAAAAGAACCCGCCACAAAGGGCGGGTTGAGTTCAGCGGGCGAGAAACCTGATAAAACCACCTTGGTCAGATCAGGCCCCTGCAAGACGCCGAAGCACACACTACTTCGGCGCCAAACGGTGTTCAGGCGGCTTTGTGAAAGCGGCCAAGTTTTTCCAGAAGTTTTGCAACCTGCGGGTCGTTCTTGCCGTTGCGGTCAAGCTCAAGAAAGAAGTCCGGATAGGGCGATTTGCCCGGTGTCAGGTTGTAGCGTTCAAAATCAGCGATGCCGATGGCTTCAAGAACCGCCTCATCGGTAAAGAACCCGCCAGTAACATCGCGCGATGGCGCGGTTAGGATGGCGTGGGCGGCGTCGGCAATAATTTCAGGTTTGCGCGCACGGCCCTGTTCCAGTCCGGGGATCATATTAAGCGCGGCGGTTTCAATCACGGTGACCGGCCACAGCGAATTGACCGCAACGCCCTCATCGGCAAACTCGGCCGCCAGCCCCAGTGTGACCAGGCTCATGCCGTATTTCGAAATGGTATAGGCCGTGTGATTGGCAAACCATTGCGGTGACAGGTTGGGTGGCGGGGACATGGTCAGGATATGCGGATTGTCCGACTTTAACAGATGCGGCAGGCAGGCCTGCGCACAGGCAAAGCTGGCCCGTGTATTGACCTGATGCATCAAATCAAACCGTTTCATCGGCGTTTGCAGGGTCGGGGTCAGATTGATCGCGCTGGCATTGTTGATCAGGATATCAATGCCGCCGAATGTCTCGACTGTTTTGGCAACCGCCGCGGCGATCTGGTCTTCTTCACGAATGTCGGTTTTAAGTGCCAGACCCTTGCCACCGGCGGCGTCGATTTCGGCGACGGTGCTATGGATGGTGCCGGGCAGTTTCGGGTGGGGTTCATCGGTTTTGGCAATCACGGCGATGTTGGCGCCGTCACGTGCAGCACGCAGGGCAATTTCCTTGCCAATGCCGCGTGACGCGCCGGTGATGAACAGTGTTTTGCCTGCAAGATTTGCCATGGATGTTTTTCCCTGAATTCTTTTTATGATTTACCAAACTGGGGGCTGCGTTTTTCGACAAAGGCGGTGACACCTTCGCGGAAATCGGCACTGACCGCACAGTCGGCAAATGATGTGGCCTCAGCAGCGAGTTGGGTGGAAAGGTCGTTTTCCGGGGCTGCGTTTAACAGCGCCTTGGTCCGGGCAATCGCATCGCGGGGACCATTGGCCAGACGGGTGGCGTATTTCGCGGTGGCCGATGGCAGCTGTGCAGCTGGAACCACCCGGTTGATCAAGCCGTAATCAAGGGCCTCGTCCGCGCCAAACCGATCCCCCAAAAGGGCAATTTCCTTGGCCTTCTTCATGCCGACCAAACGGGTCAGCGAATGGGTCGCGCCCCCGTCCGGCGATGTGCCGATATGGATATAGGCAAGGGTGAAAACCGTATCCTCGGCGGCAACCGCAAGGTCACAGGCATTCATCAGACTGATACCAAATCCGGCAACCGCCCCTTCAAGCTTTGCCACCACAGGACGGGGCAGGGCATGAATGCGGGCAATAATGTCGTGCACGCCGCCAATCATGGTTTCGATCAGCGGGCGGGCTTCATTGGTGGGGGTTTGGGCCATCTGATAAAAGAATTTCACATCGCCACCGGCCATAAAGGTCCCGCCTGATCCTTCGATGATGATCGCGCCGATATTGGTAATGTCAGCTTCGATCTGATCAAAGGCGTCGGACAGTCCGGCGACCATGGCCTGATCAAGCGCGTTCATCCGCTCAGACCGGTTGAGCATGATGGTTGCGATTTCATCGGTTATCGACAGCAAAACGGCGTCATTCGATGCCATGTGAGTTCCTCCCGCAGGCTTTTGCCCGGTTTTCTTTCTGTGCTTACCTGTGAATCAGGCCGCAAGGCGTGCTTCAATCGCACTTTCCATATCCGGCCAGCCCGAAAGCCAGTCGGGCATCAGTGGCGAGGTTTCATCCGCACCAACAAGACGGCAAATCTCTTCGGGCCGGATGATACCTTCGGGGCCGACAAACACAGCCTTTACAACACCAAGGGCAAGGGTTTTTCCGTTCGCAACAAAGCGTTGTTCAAGATAAAATCCCTTGTCATCCCAATAAAGCGCGTGGGTTTCCACAGCAAACTTCTGGAACGGTTTGATGGCGCGTTTGAACCGCATGGTGGAGCCCGATACCACCGGCTGCCATTTGCGTTTAAACATCTGTTTGGCGATGCCATTGCGCAAAATAAGTTCGGTCCGGCCAAGGTCCATCAGCGCAAAATACCGCGAATTGGTCATATGCACGTTGATGTCGAGATCAAAAGGCCAAGCCCGGAAATGCAAAACAGATGGATCCAGCGGATCAAGACGGGACCGCACCAGCGACAGGATCAATACCCGGATCAGTCGGAAAATAAGGTTCACGACATCCCCCCGGGCATGGGTGCCCTGTTATCCTGGATACGGTCCGATGCCATGATCAGAACAGCTCCTCGTCAAGCGCCATCATGTTGCTGGAGCCCGACATCATTTGACTAAACAGCGCCCCTGATTGCGGCAAAACCCGTTCCATATAGAATTTCGCCGTGATCAGTTTGGCCTTATAGAACCCGTCCGGGTCATCATCGCGTTTGGCCAGTGCGATTTCAGCCATGCGGGCCCACATAAAGCCAACCGCGACCAAGCCAAACAGACGCAGGAATTCAGATGCGGCGGCCCCGGCTTCATCGGGGTTTTTCATGCCGCGCTGGGCCAGTTCACCGGTGATCTGTTGCAGGCGCATGAACGCCTTGGCCAGCGGCTGAACGTAATCGCCCAGTTCCCCGTTCGATACGTTGGCTTCGATATATTCCTGAACCGGGTGGAAGAACCGGCGCAGGTAACGGCCTGCCTTGGCCGGCATTTTACGCCCGACAAGGTCAAGGGCCTGAATGCCGTTTGTGCCTTCGTAAATCTGGGCAATGCGGGCATCACGGACATATTGTTCCATGCCCCATTCACGGATGTAACCGTGCCCGCCAAAGACCTGCACACCAAGATTGGCGTTATCAAAACCCCAATCGGTAAACAGGGCTTTGACAATCGGGGTCATCAGCTGAACAAATTCATCGGCTTCTTCGCGTTTGACCGGATCGGCATGATGTTTGGCGGTATCAAGGGCGCGTGCGACCCACATGCCCATCGCCCGGCAGCCTTCATTGGTGGCCTTGGCAGTCAGCAACATGCGGCGCACATCGGGATGCACAATGATTGAATCAGCCGCCTTGTCAGGCGATTTCGCCCCCGTGAGTGCACGGCCCTGAAGGCGGTCCTTGGCATAGGCGCGTGCGCCCTGATAGGCCGCCTCACCAAGACCAAGCCCTTGAATGCCAACCGACAGGCGTTCCTGGTTCATCATGGTGAACATCGCGGGCATGCCCTGATGGGGTTCGCCCACCAGATAGCCAACCGCACCATCAAAGTTCATCACACAGGTCGATGATGCCTTGATGCCCATCTTGTGTTCAATCGAACCACATTTGACCGCATTGCGATCACCCAGTGATCCATCATCCCCGACCATGAATTTCGGGACAAGAAACAGCGAAATGCCCTTGGTGCCCTTGGGCGCATCGGGCAGTTTTGCCAGTACCAGATGGATGATGTTTTCGGTCAGGTCATGTTCCCCGGCCGAGATGAAAATCTTGGTCCCGGAAATCGCATAAGACCCGTCATCAAGCGGTTCGGCCTTGGATTTGATAATGCCAAGATCGGTTCCGCAATGGGGTTCGGTCAAACACATGGTACCCGCCCACGTACCTTCGACCATTTTGGGCAGGAATTTGTCCTTAAGCGTGTCCGATGCATGACTATGCAGGGCGGCATAGGCGCCAAATGACAGGCCGGGATACATGCCAAAGGACAGGTTGCTCGAACATATGATTTCTTCGACCAGCGCATTGATCGATTTTGGCGCACCTTGCCCGCCATAGGTCGGGTCACAGGCAATGCCGGTCCAGCCGCCTTCGGCAAAGGTTTTATAGGCTTCCTTGAAACCTTTGGGGGTCGTAACAACCCCGTCATCCCAGTGACAGCCTTCCTCGTCGCCCGACCGGTTGATCGGATAAAGGACCTCTTCACAGACCTTGGCGGCTTCTTCGAGAACCGCATCGACAACGTCGGGGGTGAAATCCTCGCAACCGGGCATCTGATTGATGTCGTTAAAATCAAACAGCTCGGTCAGGACGAAGCGCATGTCGCGTAAGGGTGCTTTATATTCTGCCATTTTCCGTCTCCTCGTCCTTAATTCCGCAACGGCTTGCCGGTCAGCAACATATGCTCGACCCGGGCCATGGTGCCTTCATTGCGGACCAGCCGCATGAAACCTTCGCGTTCCATTTCAAGCATGTCGTCTTCGGACAGTTCTTCGGTGACGTCGGTATCGCCACCGGCCAGAACCTTGGCCAGTTCCCCGGCCACGACACGGTCGTAATCGGTGGCCTTGCCAAGACGGTGGAAACCATCGACGGCCATTTCAAACGCCACACGGGCACTTTCACCGGGCAGGCGATAGGTGAATTCTTCGGGCGCTTCATAGTCCTCAACCATCGAAAGGGCGCGTTCCTTGGCATCGGCCAGCAACCGGTTGCGGTTCATGGTGATGCCATCTGATTCGCGGAAAAACAGGTTTTCCTTGGCTTCCATTGCCGATTTGGCAACGGTCGCGACCGAGATGATTTCAAACGCCTTGGCACTTGGGGCCATCGGGCCTTTGACGAATTTCGGATTTTCCGTCCAGCGACGGATCATTTCCTTACATCCGCCCCATGCCGGGATCAGGCCAACACCGGGTTCAACCAACCCGATATAGGTTTCGCCGTGCGCCTGAACCGCGTCACAATGAAGCAAAACCTCACAGCCGCCACCAAGGGCAAGACCACTTGGCGCGCCAACAACCGGGAAGGGTGAATATTTAAGCGCCTTATAGGTTTCCTGACCGGTTTCAACCAGATTCTCAATCTCCGGCCATGCGGCGATATTGGCGGCAAACAATGCCAGACCAAGGTTCGCCCCGGCCGAGAAATTGCTGCCTTCGTTATAGATCACCATCGCCTTGAACTGCTTTTTAACAGTCCGGATCGATGTTTTGATCGCACCAAGCACGTCGGCATCAAGCGCGTTCATTTTGGTATGGAATTCAAGACAGGCAACCCCATCACCAATATCCCAAAGCGATGCGGCGCGGTTCCCGGCAACCGGTTCGGATTTGCGTTTGATGTCTTCAAGCAGGATGACGCCATCCGGGCGGGTGACGGCGGCATATTTCCCGTCAAAGCCAAGATAGAAAAGCTGTCCGTCGTCGACCTTATAGAACGATTTGCCCGCCGCCCTTTTAAGCAATGGCGGGACGTCAACGCCGTCTTCCTCAAGCATCGCAATCAGCACATCAACGCCAATGGCATCAATCAGCTCAAACGGGCCGGTTTTCCATGCATAGCCCAGCTTCATCGCATCATCGACATCGACAATCGAATTGGCCGCAACCTCGGCGATGAAGGCGGCATAGGCAAGGGTTTTGCCCATGACAGCGCGACCATATTGGCCGCCCTTATCCGTGGCTTCCATCATTTTACGCGGGTCTTTGCCTGCGGCACGCACGCTTGAAACACGGGCTTTTTCGGATTTGGAAAATTTACCGGTTTGCAGATCGACCGATTCTTTTACCTTCTCGCCACCGTCGCGGTTCAGGCGGTAAAAGCCGCCCTTGCCCTTGCGCCCGGTATAGCCATCGGCAATCAGGGTGCTGACCAGTTCACTTTCGCGGTAAATGGCGTGGAACGGATCGGATTTATCGAGCGCACCCGCCATGCTGGATTGCACATGGGGCATCAAATCAAGACCCACCAGATCCATCAGGCCAAACACCCCGGTTTTGGGAATGCCAAATGGACGGCCAATGACGCTGTCGGCTTCTTCGACGGTCAGTTTGCGGTCCATGGCCTCGACCATGGCGGCCTGAATCCAGTAAACACCCAGACGGTTGGCGATAAAGCCCGGCTCATCGTGGCAGGTCACACAGGTCTTGCCGAGTTTGCGATCGGCAAAATCGGCAACCATGTCGATCACGCCATCACGGGTCGCATCTGATCCCACCAGTTCCAGCAAACGCATATAGCGCGGCGGGTTAAAGAAGTGGGTGATGATGAAGTCCTGCGCGAACGTCTTATCCATCCCGTCAATCAGGGTGGCGAGCGGAATGGTCGAAGTATTTGACGAAATCACCGATCCCTTGGCACGGACGGCATCGATTTTACGATACAGGTCCTGCTTGATATCAAGGCGTTCAATAACCGCCTCGATGATCCAGTCACATTTGGCAATTTTATCAAGGTCATCCTCGATATTGCCGCACGTGATCAGTTTGGCGACCCGTTTGGACATGAACGGGGCCGGATCGGTTTTCAGCATTTTGGCCACCGCACCCTCGGCCACCGCATTGCGGTTTTTGGCCCCGTCGGGAACGATATCAAGCAGCAGGACCGGGGTCCCGGAATTGGCGATATGGGCGGCAATCGACGCCCCCATAACACCGGCGCCGATCACGGCAACCTGTTTGATGTCTGATGTTACGTTGGGCATTACATCGCCTCCAGAATGGTCGCGATCCCCTGACCCCCGCCAATGCATTGCGATGCAAGGGCGTATTTGCCGCCATCACGTTTGAGGATGGCTGCGGCCTTACCGACAATACGGGCCCCCGTGGCACCCAGCGGATGACCAAGGGCCAGCGCACCGCCGTCGATATTGACCTTTGCCCCATCCAGACCAAGGTCGGAAATGCTGGCCATGGCTTGGGACGAGAACGCCTCGTTCAGTTCGGTGACATCAATATCGCTTGCTGAAAGGCCAGCACGCGACAGGGCCTTTTTCGAGGCACCCACCGGGCCAATGCCCATGATTTCCGGAAGGCACCCATCAACCGCAACCGATTTGATCCGCGCAAGCGGGGTCAGGCCGTGTTTCTTTGCATAGTCTTCCGAGCAGACAAGAACCGCCGACGCCCCGTCGGTCAGCGGCGAAGACGTGCCCGCCGTCACAACACCATCAGCCTTGAATGCTGGTTTCAGGTCGGCAAGACTTTGCGCGGTGGTTTCAGCGCGGATACAGCCATCTTCGGAAACAACACCGTCCTTGGTCTGGATCGGGATGATTTCATCGGTGAATTTGCCAGCCGCCTGTGCGGATGCAGCCCGTTTGTGGCTTTCAACCGCGAAGGCTTCCTGATCGGCGCGCGACAGGCTGTATTTCGCCGCAACATTTTCGGCCGTATCGCCCATGCCCATATAGGCCTCGGGCATTTCCTTATACAAATCCGGGTTGGGCAACGGGTTAAAGCCCATCATCGGCACGCGCGTCATGCTTTCGACACCGGCACAGATAAAGACATCCCCGGCACCCATCGCGATGGCACCCGCCGCCTGATGGATCGACTGCATCGATGACCCACAGAACCGGTTGACGGTAACCCCCGCGACCGAGCGCGGCAGGTCGGCCAAAAAGGTCACCAGACGGGCAACGTTAAAACCCTGTTCGCCTTCGGGAAAGGCACAGCCAAGGATCAGGTCTTCGATGTCTTTGGGATCGATCCCGGTCTTTTCGACCAGACCTTTGACAACCTGTGCCGCAAGATCGTCAGGACGGACCTTGGCAAGAGCCCCTTTGCGGGCGGGGGTAAAGGGTGAGCGGACATATCCGGCAATTACGGCGTTGGTCATGGCGATGTCTTCCTTCCTGAGCTGTCCTCTGTCCGGGTATCATTACGAAACCGGTTCGAGTCCTTTTTCTTCAAGCGCATCAATCGATTGTTGTTCGATGTCGCGCAGTTCATCCAATGTGACGTCCAGGGCCTGGCGTTGTTCTTCCAGATCCGAAATCCGTTCCCGAACCCGGCCAAGCAGCATTCTGATCTGCTCTGACTGGGTGGGGTCCGCGCCATAGAGATCCAGATAATCGGCGATCTCGCGCAGGCTGAACCCCAGTCGCTTGCCGCGCAGAATGATCAGCATCTTGGCGCGATCCTGCCGGGTATAAACCCGTGTGGTGCCTGCACGTTGCGGATTTACGAGCCCCTTTTGTTCGTAAAACCGGATGGTGCGTGGCGTGATGCCAAGATCAGCGGCCAGTTCCGGCACGGTGTAAAACCGGTCGTCTAATTTCGTCATGTTCTCGCCCCCATGGTACCTATTTTTCACTTAACGTCAATTAGTTTACGTTAACGTCACATTGATTTTTTCTCTGTGTGTGATGTGACGTTAACGCATTGAATTTATTGACGTGTCCCCCTCACGTTTTAGGCGCTCTTCCTCAACCAGCTCTTTTTTCGACAATTTGCCGACCATGGTTTTGGGAAGTTCTTCACGGATTTCAATCTCGCGCGGCATCTCGATTCTCGAAATCTTGTCATCCAGAAACGCGCGCAAATCTTCGGCCGTAATATCGGTGACACCATCTTTCAGACGGACAAATGCCTTTGGTGCCTGCCCACGATAGGGATCGGGCACCCCGATGCAGGTGACCTCGGCGATCTGTTCATGCAGATAAAGGGCTTCTTCAATCGCGCGCGGATAGACGTTGTATCCACTACACAGGATGACGTCCTTTAACCGGTCGACAAGGAAAGTGTATCCATCCTCATCCTGATAGCCGACGTCGCCAGTCCGCAGCCAACCGTCGACAAAGGTTTCCTCGGTGGCTGCTGCATTTTGCCAGTATCCCGGCATAACTTGCGGCCCACGCACGCACACCTCGCCCTTTTCACCCAGTGGTACGGGTTGAGCATGGTGTTCTAACGAACGAATTTCGATTTCAGCCCCCGGCATGGCCAGACCGATTGAACCTTCCTTGTTGACCCCTTTGACCGGGTTACAGGTGCAAACCGGGCTGGCTTCGGTAAGGCCGTATCCTTCAACGACTTTCGATCCGGTGATTTCCTCAAACCGGTGTTTAACCTCAACGGGAAGCGGCGCACCGCCTGAAATGCAGCATCGAATGTGTGACAGATCGTGTTTGGGGGTTTCTGGCGAATTGTTGATGGCGGTATAGATCGTCGGAACACCCGGAAAGATCGTTGCCCGCTTTTTATCGAGCGCCTTAAGCAAGGCATTAAGCTCAAAGCGGGGTTGAAGAACAAGTTCTGACCCCATGTTGACCGATGTGTTAAGGGCCACGGTCATGGCAAAAACATGAAAGAACGGCAGGACACACAATGTGACCTCATATCCGGGATTGGCGTCGGGCATCCAGCGGGTCAGCTGATCAACATTGGCACTGAGGTTCGCATGGGTCAGCATCGCCCCCTTGGGACGACCGGTGGTGCCGCCGGTATATTGGAGTACTGCCAGATCATCGACCACGATATCGGCCGCCGTATCAATTGGCTTGCAGCCAATAACACGATCATAGGCAATATGGCGCAAATCGGTCGGGACGTCGGCCAGTTCACTGCGTTTAAACAGTGAAAACAGAACGCTTTTGATCGGGGGCAGAATGTCGCTCATTTCGCAAACGACAATCCGTTTTAGACAGGTCTGATCCAGACAGGCCGCGACCTTGGGATAAATCTGTTTAAGGTTCAGGGTCACCATCAGGCGACAGCCGGAATCCTCGATCTGATAGGCGATCTCGCGCTTTGCATACAGCGGATTGAAGTTGACCACCACGCCGCCGCATTTCAGGATCGCGTAATAGCACACCACATAATACGGCGTATTGGGCAGGCACAGCCCAACCTTGTCGCCTTTGCGGATGCCAAGCTGTTTGAAACCTTCGGCGGCGCGATCAATCTGATCCTTGATGGTTTTGTAATCATAAATCCGACCCAGAAAATCAATACAGGGACGATTGGGAAAACGTGCTGCAGCCCGGTCGAAAATCTCATGAACCGGGCAGGTGTAAACCGGCGAGCTTACGTCAACGCCATTGATCAGGGTCGGGGATTCTTGAACGTTCATCTGGTTCATTCGCGTTAACTCCATTACGTTAACGTCACTTTACGGGCAAAAAAAACGGGCCCGGTCGGGGCAGCATCCGCTCCCCCGCACCGAACAGTATAGCAGATCAGAACTTGAAGTTCGCCTGCAGGGCGATGATGTCGACGTGGGCCTCGTAATCGGCTTGGAACGTGCCGAGCGTCGAGGTCGTGTGGTCAACGCGCGCTTCATCCGCAAAGATATGAGTGTAGCCGAGGCTGACCATTGCCCAATCGGAAACCTGATAAGAGGCTCCCAATGATGTCCAGTACCTGTTGGAGTCAGGGAGGCGTACGTTGCGGTACTGGGTTTTGATGGGCGTTTCGTCAAATGCAATACCACCGGTAAAGGCCCAATTCTCATCATATTTGTAGCGGGCACCAAGCGATCCGAACCACGCACTTCCCCATTTATATTCATCAGAACTGGAATTGGAGGTCGCAGCGGCAGCGTTCGTCAAACCATCAAATTTGAAGGTTAATGTGTCAATCGTGTTCCAATTGGTCCACTGCGCATCTGCCATTACAGTCCATTGTTCGTCTAGCTTCTGAGCGATGCCAAACGTAACTGACTCGGGGGTTGAGACGGTTGCTGTTGCATTTCTATCTACATAAGGTGCTGCAAAACCTTCCGCAGCGCTGTCGAAATCGATTTTACCTTTTAGGTCGTGTTCAACTTCGGAAACATAAGACAGACCAAATGTCGTAGATGGGGTCATCTCCCAGTTGATGCCCGCAGTCCAGCCATAATCAAGGGAGTCCCCGCTAACTTTGCTACTGCCTTCGCCTGCGCCAGCAAGATTATCTACAGCTTTTGAAAGTTCTGCATCCATATACTGGATTTGCGGTCCTGCACCGATCGACAAACCATTATCAAAACGATATGCCAACACAGGCTTCATATTGATGGTCTTAATCGAGGAAGTCGTGCCGTAAAACCGACCTGCGAAGTCACCCTCGTAATCCGTTACAAGGCCCCACGGCGATGTAATGGACATTCCCAGATTCAATTGATCATTGAGCTTCCAGACAGCATGTGCGTTTGGGACGATAGCGTCATTTGCCATATCCTCGTCGCTTGGACTGCTAAAGCTTTGCGTATTGTTTAGCGTGCCGCCGGATGCAGATACATTTTTTGCCTTGGCAACAGGCCGAATGACGGTGACACCCGTACTGTAGGTCGTTTCTTTATATTGACCAACGGTGCCGGGGTTATAGGACATCGTGGACGCATCGGTAGAGAGCGTCGACATACCCGCAAAACTCGAACCCTGCAGCGTGCCACTGGTTTCGCGGACCTGAAAGCCTGATGCCTGTGCGGTGCTGGCGGTGGTGAGGGCACATAGAAGTGCGGTACCCGATGCCGCCCCCCAGAGGCAGCCTTTCTTGAACTTGGACATAAAGTTTCTCCCTTAATCGTAAAACGCTTTAATTTCTGTGACCAAAGCGCCCGCTGTCATTCTTGAAGGGCAATCGCATCGACCCGAACAAAATCGATGTCGTAACCCTTTCTTTTAAAACTGGTTTTAAGAAGATATCCGTCGCTGCCATACCAAAGGTCGCGTTCGACATCGCCGGACATTTCGTAATGGGTCGCCGGTGTTTCCCGGTTTTCGATCCTCAGTTTTTCGTCGCCGACCTTTGTGGTTTGCACCGCATAAGGTTCGGCGTTGATGACGCTATAGAGATGCGATTTGGCGGTGACGTCTTCAAGCCACAAGGTCAGTGGCCAGGCGCCGTCACAGGCATTGCGCTTCCCGACACCTTTTCCGGCAACATCATAGCAATCTGCCTGATAGTCCGCCTGATAGTCCGCCTGATAGGTGTAGTGTGTGCCGTCATCATTGGTGGTGGTTTTGACCGATACCAGTTGATTGCCGTGCCATTGCTCGGTCCGCTGGTGGTCATAGTGGAATTGAAGAAACAGCACCCGGACATCGGTCAGGGTTTCAACCTCAACCGTGCGGCCATTTGCCGTTTGGGTGATGTCGACTTTCTCATAGCCAATCGGTTCCCCGTCCTTAAGAACGCGGAAATTCAGGATGTCACCAGCATAAGCCGATGGCGCCATAAGAAGGGCGACAGATCCTGTCGCCAAAGCCGATACGGTGCGTTTTAAGACGCGGTTCCGCATGGTGTTCCCCTGTAGAACAGATCAGTCCAGCATGGACGATAGTTTCGCCGCAACTCCCATGGATCCCTTGATCTTGAGCTTGCCCATGGTGAAGGCCAGCATCGGATCGAGTTTTCCGTTGATCAGTTTTTCGAGGTTGGCTTTTTTGATTTTCAGAATGCAATCCGCATCCGACAGGTCATCATCGGTGATTTCCGGCTCATCACCGGTGGCATCGACCACAATCTGACCGTCATCGCCGCAATCAAATGCGACAACAGCATTCAGTCCGCGCAACTGCGGCAGTTTCTGTTTTACAGTTTCGAGGATGTCATCCACGAACGCCTCCCTCTTAAAGACGGTGTTTTTTTATGATTGTGGCTCAACTGTAACGGAATGTGACGTTAACGTAAAACAAATTACGATAGAGGGAGGAATATAACGAATAGAGCTTTGAAATTTAACAATTTTAAGATGAAAAACATCCAGCCCGGAATGCAAAAAAGCCCGGCATTGCCGGGCTTTTGAAACATAAATAGCCGTCATGTAATCTGATCAGGGGGCCGCGTGATTACGAGACAATCTGCCACGATCCATCAGGCTGCATACAGGCCGTGCCATAGCTTTCCTGTTGTTTTCCGCTGATGACGGTGGTCGCGGTATATTCGCGGCAATAACGGCCTTCGCTGGTTTCCCAACTGCGTTGCGGGACCATCTGATATGGTTGGCCCGACTCCGGATTGCGCCAATGCACCGATTGCCCGTCTGGAACCTGCTTCAGGGCATAACCGGTACAGGCACTGTCGGCCTGATCAAGGTTCTGACCAAGGGCATACCCACCCAATAGGCCAAGAATGGCGCCGCCAATCATTGCGGCATCCCGTCCATCACCCTTACCAATAGTTGATCCGAGTGCGGTGCCAGCACCCCCGCCAACAATCGCGCCAATCACATCGCGGTTACAGCGCAGGAAATTGCCGTCCGGAACAAACAAATCCCCCCGGCTCGTGCGATAATCACGGTCGTAGTGCCGCTTATGGCCATGCTTTGAGGCATGCTTGTCACGGTACCCGTGTGCGGGGGCCCAAGGTGGCGGGTCGGCCTTTGCTGCTGAGGGCATGGCGACCGGTGCCGAGAGACTTATGGCTGTTGCCACCAGAATGATCTTCTTGATCATTTTCGGGCCTCTTCGTTTTCATGCATGATGTAACCGACACCTGTGCCGACCGCCCCGCCAATCACCGTGCCGCAGGTAACACACCCGCCGGTAAGCACGGTTCCGACCGCACCGACACCCGCACCAATTGCCGCACCGCTTAGCATTTTCTGATTACGGTCATTCAGGCCGCTACAACCCGAAAGGCCCAGCGCACCTGCAAGGACGACGATCATGGCTGTCTGTCGCATTTTCGATACCCTTCCCGTTTGTTTTAACCCGTGTCATTGCGACAGGCTGAACCAGAATTGGGAACAGGGTTGGGCGCCTTTGCGCGGAAAATCGGGCAGATAAGGCGATCCAAAGGCAAAACACATCAAGTGTTTGAATTGGCGAATTTTTTAGGAAAAAGCCGATGGGGCCAGATGCATGAAACGTCAAATGTGCCGCGTAAAAGGGCGTTTTGATTGTCAAAGCAACACTTTGAACCCTGCTTTACAGTCGATGACAGGGGGACATGCTTATGCATGATCCGGCGCTTCATTTCCGTTGAAACGGTTCAGCCAAAAAGATAGCTTTGCGGTCAATTAAAGCTGACAGCACGTCGCGATACATCGCGGGACAAAGTGCCCGCACCATTTAAAGGAAACGTCATGAGCTTTGCGGCGTGGTTGTCGGTTGCAACCATCTGTGTTCTTGGGGCAATGACACCGGGGCCAAGTTTGGCGGTTGTGTTGCGCTATTCGGTGGGGCAATCGCGACAGGCCGGTTTTGCCTGTGCGCTGGCCCATGGGGTGGGCATCGGGTTTTATGCCGTCATCACCATGACCGGTCTTGGGATCCTGTTTCAAACCGTGCCGGTGTTTCATAATGCGGTCAGCATTCTCGGCGCGCTATATCTGATCTGGCTTGCCATCAAGGCATGGCGTGCGGCCGGGTCGGGGGAAAAGTTCAATGTCGAAGGAGCCGGGCAACTGTCCGGGTCGTTGACGCAGGCCGCACGCGACGGGTTCATGATCGCGTTTCTTAATCCCAAAATCGCGCTGTTTTTCCTCGCCCTGTTTAGTCAGTTTGTATCGCCGGAATTTGAATGGGGCGGTAAGTTCCTGCTGGCTTTTACCGCCGCTGCGATTGATGCGGGCTGGTACTGTCTGGTGGCGATCGGGCTTTCGCATGGCGCGGTTCTGCCATGGTTGCGTGACCACGCATCATGGATTGAACGCATCATTGCGGTTTTGTTTGTTATCGTCGCCCTGCGTGTTCTGTGGGGGGTGGTTTTATAAGCTCCATGCATGACGCACGGACCGTGATGCAGGGCCTTGAGGCAGGCTGATATCACGCTGTTTCTGTTCCTGTCCCCGGTGCGGTGATGCTCAAATTTCCAAAAAGTTCTTGATTTGTTCTTTTGTTTGTGACATAAGGGACAAATCAACAGGAAAAAACCGCCTGCACCGCACCCCGCAAGACATCATGTTTTGCGGGTTTTTTGCGTTTGGCCGCATCTCAGGGAGACAGACGATGCAAGGAATTTCGGGTCACAGAAAGATCACGTCGGCACAATCGATCAGCTTTAACACACAGCGCATTCGGCTCAGACCGCAGGGTCAAGACCATTGCCAAGACCGTTTCCAGAACCTGTTGCATTCAATCTGTGCAAGCCAGTATGGTCATGCGCGCCACCCTTCGACCTTACCCGGATCATCCCTGATCCAGACGGAGCCCCCCGATGACTGACAAAACTGCCCCCACGGATGAACCGCAAAATAATGCCGGGCGCGGGTTTCATCGCCTTGGTGCCCATATCGGGTTTTTGATCGCGATCCTGCTTCTGGCAGCCAATATGCGCGGCAGCATTGTCGGTCTTGGCCCGCTGGCCGAGATTATCGGCACCGACCTTGCCCTTTCGGGAACCCAGCTTGGTCTGTTAACGACCTTGCCGGTGTTGAGTTTCGGGGTTTTGTCGATCTTTGCCCCCCGGCTGGGGCAAAAATTCGGGCTTGAGGCAACCTTGCTTGCGATGCTGTTTTTCATCGCCATCGGGCAGGGGCTGCGCGCCAGTGGATCCTATGACATCATGGTGGTCGGCACGATCATTTTGGGGGCGGCGATTGCCGTCTTGAATGTTCTGACGCCGTCGTTGGTGCGTCGAAGCTTTCCGACCCGTGTCGCACTGGTGACAGCACTTTACACGTTTACCATGTCGACCGGGGCGACCGTTGCGGCGTTTATTTCCATTCCGATCCGCAATGCGGCCGATGGGGATTGGCGCTGGTCACTTGGGATTTGGGCGGTGTTTGCGGCAATTGCCTTTATCTGCTGGCTGCCGATGTTGCGTTATCGCCATAAGGCGGTTGTACCGGCATCTCTGGTCAAAATATCGTTGTGGAAAAATGTCGAAGCCTGGTGGCTGGCCCTGTTTTTCGGGTGCCAGTCCTTGATGTTTTATACCGGCACGGCATGGGTGGCCAAGGTCTTCATCGACAGCGGTATTTCCGAGGCCGAAGCCGCAACGCTTCTGACTTTGTTTAACGTGTTTGGCATTCCGGCCGCCTTTGCCGCCCCGCTGATCTATTCGAAGTTCCGCAATAAAAAACTGGCCATGCTGTGCCTGCACATTCCCTTGATCATTGCCGTGCCCGGCTTTGTTTTTGCCACGACTGAATTGCCGTATCTTTGGGCGGTTTGTCTTGGCCTTGGTCAGGGCAGCATGATCAGTATTGCCCTGACACTGGTTGGGATGCGCGGGGCGGACCCGCAAACCTCGGCCCGTCTTTCCGGCATGGCCCAGTCGGTCGGTTATTTGTTTGCGGCCATCGGGCCGGTTTTGTTCGGGGCGCTGCATGATCTTTTGGGCGATTGGCAGGTTGCCCTTTACTTCCTGTTTGTCGTGGTTGCAATCCAGATATGTGCCGCGATGCGCGCCGGATCGCCCGAGAAAATTGGCGGATCATAAAACCGCGCACTGAGTGACCAGAGATAAAACACCCCGGCATGAGTTGACACCATGCCGGGGTGTTTTGATGTGTGTGACAATCATCACAAGGTGTTCTTGACTTGCATTCGCAACAAGCATATAGAATGCAAATCATTATCAATTACATTAGAAACAAACAAGGAGTTTGCGATGCCCCACATCGCAGCCAGACCGTCAAGAGACGACAAATCCGGCGCGGTCAAATACATGCAAGTCAGCGAGTTGATGGGGGATGATCGGGAAATCATCATTATTCATCAGGGGGATGAATATCACCTGCGCCTGACATCGAATAACAAATTGATCCTTACGAAATAACAGCGTCAGTCGACGCAATCCTTCTCACATCACGCCTTCCGCCAGCCAGCGCGCCAGTGCCCTGCACAAGCCAGCCAGCCAGCCAAAAAATGGTCCAAAGCTGCCTTACAGGGGAACATCATGGTTCGAACGACTTCTGCGCGCCTGCTTATGGCGACGGTATCCATGCTTGCGCTTTGCGTTTCAGCGCACGCACAGGAAACCACCGACGAAACACCAAAAACAACCGTCGATCAGACATCCGATGACGCGGCGCAATCCGTGCGGGAAACGACAATTGTGCTGGATGCGATTTCGGTCACGGCCAGCAAAACAGGCACATCGGTGATTGATGCCCCGGCATCGATTTCCATTGTCGATCAGGAAGAACTCCAACGCCGTCAGCCAGATAATCTTGGCGATATCCTGCGCGGGATGCCCGGTGTCGAGGTTTCTGGTGGGCCACGCAGCACAGTTCAGATGCCGATCATTCGCGGCCTGACAGACAACCGGGTTGTCATCCGGGTCGATGGGGCGCGGGCAAATCTGAATGTCGGGCACAAAGGCGGGTTGTTTATTGATCCTGAGGTCATCAAGCAGGTCGAAGTGTATCGCGGCCCGGCATCGACCATGCAGGGGACGGGCGCACTTGGCGGTGTGCTGGCTTTAACAACAGTCGATGCCAACGACATGCTTGAGCCGGGGCAGAATATCGGTGCGCGCGTCAAAGCTGGTTATACCTCTGTGGATCACGGGATGACATGGAACGGCATGGCGTATGGTCGCCCGACCGACAATTCCGACATTCTTGTCAGTGTGACGCGCAAGAACACCGACGATTTCGAGGCCGGTAACGGCGAAGAGCAACCCTATACCGATGATGATTACATCAATGGGTTATTCAAGGCCGGGCTTGATATCAATGATGTCAGTCGCCTGACCCTGTCGCTTCAAAGATATAGCGATGATCATGAATTACCCTCTGCACCCGATGGTACCAGCACCTCCAACCTGACGGACCGCGAAAGTACTCAGACCACGGCTGTTGTTGGGTATGAATACGATGACAGTGCCAATGACTGGGTCGATGCAGAAGTCCGGCTGTATGGCATGGACAACGACATCCATGAAGTCCGCATCAGTGATGGTCGCGACGACCGGCGCGAACTTCAGACAGTTGGTCTGGAAGGCAGCAACACCGTCCGTTTTGATCTTGGCGGCGGGGAGCTTTTCACAACGGTGGGCGGCGAGGTTTTCCGCGACAGTCAGGAAGGGCGTCGCGATGGGGAGCCAACACCGGGTTGGTTCCCGGATGCGGAAATGCTGATTTCCGGTGTTTATATCGACAACACCTATGCGGTGACCGAGCGCCTCGAACTCGGCGCAGGGGTTCGGTTCGATTCCTTTGATCTTTCGGCAGATGGACAGGAAGACCGTACCGATCAGGCCGTTTCCCCACGCTTCTCGGCCAGCTATCGCGTGACAAGCTGGATGCAGCCTTATGTCAGCTATGCCGAAGCCTTTAACGCCCCGACACTCAATCAGCTTTATAATGACGGGCTCCATTTCTCGATGGGGCCGGGCAATAACAACTTCTTTGTCCCGAACCCGAACCTTGATGCCGAAACGGCGAAAACCTGGGAATTTGGGACAAACTTCAAGGCCGATGACCTGATCGTTGGCGGCGATGCCGTGCGGGCAAAGGTTTCGTACTTCCGCAACAAGGTCGAAGATTACATCGAACAGTCGACCGACATTGCCGGGGGAACGACAAGCAGCAGCAACTTGCCAGAAGCCGAAATCAAGGGCTTTGAGGCCGAGTTGACCTATGACACCGGTGTTGTTTTTGCGGGTCTTGCCGCAGCCCGTATTCGCGGCGAAAACGCGCGAACCGGTGAATATCTGTCCAATATTTCTGGCGATAAGGTTTCGGTTTCCGGTGGATACCGCTTTGTCGACGAGGGTGTCGAAGTCGGCGGTCGTGCCAACATGGTTGACGCACAAAACCGTGTTCCCGATGACGAGGATGAGCGCGATGGCTATGCGACGTTTGATCTATTTGCCAATTGGCATGCGGATGAGGTCGTCAACGGTCTGACTGTTAATTTCGGTGTCGATAACATCCTCGATCAGAAATATCGCACCAGTGCCGCGACCCTGTATGAGCCGGGCCGCAACGTCAAAATTTCCGCAAGCATGAAATTCTAATCACCGCCGATCAGACGATGCCGCCTCTGCATCGTCTGATCTTTAAGGAGGTACTTAAACGCCATGACACAAAACAATTTTAAAACAGCCGATGAAGCCTGGTCGGCATTCTCTGCCGGTGAGGCAAAAGGCTATGCGGTCGATATCGCCGCCGAACTTGGTTTGACCGAGGGCGAACTGGTTGCCGCAGGCATTGGGCAGAACGTTACGCGTCTTGATGCGGACTGGGGCGATCTGATTTCCCGGTTGGAAGAACTGGGCGAGGTCAAGATCCTGACCCGCAACGTCAATGTTGTGCATGAAAAAACCGGTACGTTTGGCAAGGTCAGTATCAATGGCGAAATGGGCCTTGTGCTCAATGGTGATATTGACCTGCGCCTGTTTCTGGGGCGTTGGGGGCATGGGTTTGCGGTTGAAACCCATAATCCGCGCGCTGGGCGTCGGCGGAGTTTCCAGTTCTTTGATCACGATGGCACGGCCATTCACAAAGTCTTTTTGACCGGACATTCCAATGAAGCTGCCTATGACACTCTGATTGCCGATTTCAAGGCAGAAAATCAGATGCCGGGTATTGAGACCTTGCCACCACTTCCCGAACAGGTGACCCGCAAGGATGGGGATGTTGATGTCGAAAACCTGCGGGCCCACTGGCGCCGCATGACCGATGTCCATCAGTTCCATGGTTTGTTGAAAGATTTCAATGTTGACCGTCAGCAGGGCCTGCGACTGGTTGGCGAAGAATTCGCCGAACGGCTGAGCAATGACGCGCTTAAAGCCCTTTTGGAAACGGCTGCCAAAAGCGATCTGTCGATCATGGTGTTTGTCGGCAACAGCGGCGCCATTCAAATCCATACCGGGCCGATCAACACCATTCGTGAAATGGGTGACTGGATCAACATCATGGATCCGAGTTTTACCCTGCATTTGCGGATGGATTTGATTGCAGAAGCCTGGCTTGTGCGCAAACCGATCCGCGAAGGTCAGGTGACCACGGTCGAGCTGTATGACGCAGAGCTAAACAATTTCGTGATTTTCTGTGGTGAGCGCAAACCCAAGGACCCGGAAAATCCCGATTGGCAAAAACTGGCCGAAGGCCTGCCGCGCTATTCATCAGCAGCGGCCAAAGTGGCGGAGTAACTCATGCGCGCGATTTTTGGATTTACGCTGGCCGTCATCGGGTTGATTGGCTTGTGCCTGCCGGCATTTTCGGCTGAGCAGCCCCAACGTGTGATCACGGTGGGCGCACCTGCGACCGAGATTGTCTTTGCCCTTGGGGCAGGCGACAGCGTGATTGCGACCGATACCACAAGTACGCGGCCAGACCCGGTGCCAAGTTTGCCCAAGGTCGGCTATATGCGACAACTGGCAGCAGAGGGCATCATCAGTCTGAAACCCGATGTGATTGTTGCGGTGGAAAAGTCCGGTCCCGACCCGGTGTTACAGGAGCTGACCGATCTTGGCATCAAGATCGTCAAACTGCCGTCGCTTGATCGGATGGAAAACCTGCCCGATGCGATTGCCATGGTGGCAGAAGCCCTGGGGCGTCAGGATGAAGCGGCCCTTTTGACCAAACAGGTGAACGACGATATTGCCAGTCTGGCCAGCCTTGCCACCAACGATCACCCAAGCATCGTTTTCTTGATGGCGGTCGGTCATGGCAAGCCGCTTTCAGCCGGGAAAAACACAACCGCAGCTGAAATCATCGATTTGATTGGCGGGCGCAATACCATGGCCGCGTTTGACGGTTTTAAACCGGTGTCATCGGAAATCATTGCCGCAGATACATCGGATTATGTTTTGGTCGCCCAATCAACGATCGATCAGTTGGGCGGAATTGACGGATTGAAAAACCATGCGGTTCTCGGCCTGAACAAGGCCGTGGAAAAGGGCCATGTCCTGACTGTGTCGTCGTCGACGATTTTGGGGTTTGGTCCGTCATCGGCATCGGAAATCCGGGCTTTGGCGACGTCTTTGCATCAGGCTGAACAGGCACAGTGAGCGGCGTGAAGAAGATGGTGGCATCGCCTTGGATGCACATACCAATCAATCGGTCCGTCATGGTTCTGATGTTTCTGGCATTGGGGCTGTTGGTGGTGACGGTGATATCGCTGGGGACGGGTGGTGCCCCGATTGATCTGGGCGATGTCATCCATCACATCCTGCACCGCATGGGTTTGATGGGAACGGGGATTGAGGAATTTGATGCCCGTGTCCTTGATCATTTGCGGCTGCCTCGGATTCTGCGCGCGATTGTCATCGGGGCGGGACTTGGCCTTGCGGGTGCGGTGATGCAAAGCCTGTTTCGCAATCCGATTGCCGATCCGGGCATCATCGGGGTTTCGGCCAGTGCCGCCTTTGGCGCGGTGGCGATGATTGTTGCCGGTCATATTATTCTGGGCAGCTATTACCCAATTGTTGGGCCCTATGGGGTGCCGGTTGCGGCCTTTGCCGGGGCTGTTTTGGCGACCGGGGTGATCCGGGTTTTATCGCGTCAGGACGGGCATACCGATGCGGCGATCATGTTGCTGATTGGGGTGGCGATTAATGCCATTGCCTTTGCCGGGGTGGGTGTTTTCACCTATATGGCCGACGATGCCCAGTTGCGCAGTCTGACATTCTGGCAAATGGGCGCACTTTCGGGCAATGGACCGGCGGATGGGCCGGCTTTGCTGATCATAGCCCTTGGTGCGGGATATCTTGTCAGTCTGGGGACGTCGCTGAACCTGTTTTTACTCGGCGAGGCCGAAGCCCGCCATCTTGGGGTCGAGGTTGAACGTCTTAAACGCCGGGCGACCGTGGTGACCGCATTGGTCGTCGGGGCGGCGGTGGCGGTATCGGGGATTATCGGCTTTGTCGGGCTGGTTGCCCCCCATCTGGTGCGCTTGGTCACTGGGCCCGATAACCGTTATGTCCTGCCCGCCTCGGCGATTTGCGGGGCGGCGGTCCTGACCGGGGCGGATGCGGTCGCCCGGATCATTGTTTTGCCTGCTGAACTGCCGATTGGGCTTGTCACCGGGATTGTTGGCGGACCGTTTTTCCTGGGCCTTTTGATGCGTGAAAAGAAAAGGCGGCGGATATGACCCTGACGGCGCACAACATCAGCTTTTTGGCGCGTGGCCGGTATTTGTTGCGCGATATTTCCGTTTCATTGGTGCCCGGCGAGGTTCTGGCGATTTTGGGGCCAAATGGGGCGGGGAAATCGACCTTGTTAAAGGTCCTTGCCGGTGAACACGGCGTTGCCCACGGGACAGTCACCCAGAACGGTCGCGATGTGTCAAAGCTGCCCGCGCTGACACTGGCGCAGGAACGTGCGGTGATGCCACAAGCAACATCAATGACATTCCCCTTTGCCGTGCGCGATGTCGTGGCCCTTGGCCGGTCGCCGTTTCGCAAGATATCAACGCGCAAACATGATCAGACACTGGTCGAACGGGCGATTGCCCTTGCCGATATCGGGCATCTGGCAGACCGTGCCTATCCGGCGTTGTCGGGTGGGGAAAAACAACGCGTCCATCTTGCTCGGGCACTTGTGCAGGTCTGGGGGATGGATGGGGATCACGCCCCGGTCGGGGCAAGCGGGGCAAGATTCCTGTTACTTGACGAGCCGACATCGGGACTTGATGTTTCTCATCAGCATGCCTTGCTTTCGGTTGCGCGGCGCGAAGCCCGCCAGAACGGGGTGGGGGTTTTAATGATCCTGCATGATTTTAATCAGGTCACAGCCTATGCCGACCGGGTTGCTGTTTTGCAGGGTGGGGAAATGGTCGCGCAAGGAGCGGTTCAGGACGTCATGACCCCCGACTTGCTTTCGACTGTTTTTAAAAGCCCCATCCGGGCCATCCCCGATCCAGATGGTCCAGATGGTGGGGCTGTGCTGGTCAGTCAGGCGGCATCGGGGTGAATGTCGCGGGCTTCTTCAGCCAGTTGCTTTAAGGCGGCCAAAACATCCTGCGTTGCGTTTTCCATCTGGGCAAAGGCCGTTTCGGCGGCGTCCTGATCGCGATTGGCAAAGGCACGAAGGGCCGCGTGGGCGGCTGCATGTTGGGCTTCGTGCGGGGCGCGGACGGCCGCAAATCCGGGCAGTTTGCGGAAGGGGTCGGCAGCGGGGCTGTCATACCATTTGCCAAACCGGCAGGTATCTGCGGCCCCCATGTCAATGGTATCGGCGGCGGTCAGTCCGGCAAGAACTTCGGCGACGGTTTTGAAATAAACCGCATGTTCGGCCCGCGCACTTCGGATGGTGCGGTTGGGGATGTCATATTGCACCAGTTCGGCAACCTGTTTATCGATCAGGCCTTCGACCTCGCCAACGGTTTCAATGGCCGACCTGATCGCGCTGACCTGACCGCCGGTTTGATTGGCAATGCCGGTGATGCCATCGCGCACGGCATCGGTTGCGATGTTTTGTTCGCCCAGAATATTGGAAATATCGGCGATGCGCTGGGTGGTGTCTTCCATTTTGGTGCCGATTTCGCCCATTTCGCGGGCAACTTCCCCCATGACATCCTGCCCGCGTGATACCGCATCGGTGCCAAGGTTCATGGCATCGACAATGCCATCTGTTTCGCCCTGAAGATTGGCAATGCGTTCGCGGATGCTTTCGGTGGCACGCGCGGTTTGCTGACTTAGGGCTTTGACCTCGTTGGCAACCACGGCAAAGCCCTTGCCGGCTTCGCCGGCGCGGGCGGCCTCGATGGTGGCGTTAAGCGCAAGAAGGTTGGTTTCCGATGCGATGGCTTCGATCTGTTCAACGATTTCGCCGATTTTTTGCGATGCCTCGGCCAGAACATCGACCCGTTTGGACGCATCGCTGACCGCATGGGCGATTTCGTCCATGCTTGAAACGGCTTCGCGCACGGTTTCCTGTCCGGTGCGGGTGACTTCGATGGCATCTTGGGCATTTTCCGCAGCAACCTTGCCATTTTCGGCAATGTTGCTGATGCCTGATACCATCTGATCGACGGCGGCCGAGATTGATTGCGCGCGGCGGTCAACATCCTCGATGACATTCATCATCCGGGCATTGGAAATCGCACTTTCATTAATCGCGACCGATAAATCCATGGTGCGATCGAGTTGCTGATCGGCAAAGGCATTTTCCGACGTGGTGTGGCGGTTGTGCGCACTGGCATCGCAATAGGCCGTCAGGGTCAGTTCGATATCAAGCAACATCACCGATGTCAGGGACGTGACGATCCGGGCGGCATCCGATGCCCGCCAGCGGAATTTCAAAATGATGGTTTCAATCAGCGCATCGGTAACGGCGTTATAGGCCGCGATGTAAAGTTTCGGGGTAATGCCGTATTCTTCGTGGCGTTGACCAATTTCAATCGATTGGCGGACGAACGCGTCGTCAAGTTTGCCATCAAACAGGTTTTGCCAGTGGGTTTGCAGGCTGTTGGTGAGGTCTTTACGGACCGCGTCATCAATAACAGCCTGATGTGGGGAGGGGTTTTGCGAAATGATTTCGTAGAACTGCGCGGCCCGTGTTGCCGACCCACCCTGAACATCGCGAGATGCCTTGTGCAAAATCTCAAAGGTTGCGGGCAAAACATTGTAACGTTCAAGACGATCCTCGAGCAGCGACACAACCTGAACTCCCTTTTCCCCATGACAACCTGGCAGTTCTGCCAAGCCGCTTACCCGTCAGCCTTTTGATGGCTTGTTTAGGGTCTGAACCCAATATGTAAGCACAGGAACTGTAGGGTTCAGCGTTTCAATCGGCAATCTCTTTTACGGTCGCCTGTGAGGAGACCAGCGATTGTGGGCGGGTAAGCTGTTCCTGTTCAGTTTTGCAGGTGGCAAGTAACCAGTCGCGAAACGCCCGGACGGCAAAGTTGTTTTCCTTTTCCTGCGGATAAACAACGTAATAGGCATGATGGTTGGGGATTGAGACATCAAACGGGGCAACCAAGCGCCCGCTTTCAAGTTCTTCACGCACCAGAAATTCCGGCAAAAGAGCCAAGCCAAGCCCGGCAACAGCGGCCTGAATGACCATGTGGAAATGTTCAAACCGGGGACCGGCCAACTCATCAACCACGGCAACGCCAGTTGCAGCCAGCCAGTCCTGCCATGCGCGCGGACGGGTGGAATGTTGCAGCAATGTGCAATTGCGCACCCGTTCACGGGCAATGGGTAAATCGTCGTTTTCTTTCAGTATTTTGGGTGCACAGACCGCGATCAGGGTTTCGCCCATCAAGCGATGGGATTTGCAGCCCGGCAGATTGTCATCGCCAAAATGAATGGCGATATCGATGCCTTCGCGGTCGAAATTAAATTCGCGGGTCTGAGTGATCAGGTTTAGCTGAATATCAGGCCATGTGGCTTTGAAATCGCCCAAACGCGGCACCAGCCAGCGCGCGCCAAATGTCGGCAGTGTCCCGACCGTGAGCATCCCGCCCGCATCGGAATAGGCCATGACCTGCAAGGTTGCGGCCTCGGCCCGATCCAGAAGGTCGCGGACCTGTGCGGCGTAGGCTTCGCCCGCCGCGGTCAGTTTCAGGCGTTTTTTGATGCGGCGAAACAAATCCCGCCCGAGATATTCTTCGAGCGCACGGATTTGGCGGCTAATCGCACTTTGGGTCACGTTCAACTCTTCGGCGGCCCGGGTGAAGGAAAGATGGCGGGCCGAGCTTTCAAAAAATTGCAGGGCCGTTAAGGATGGCAGGACGCGACGCATGGGGCAGATTCCGGTTCATGACTAAATGGAATGATGTGGTGCGAATATATCGTTTGTTTGCTGTTCTTCCAAGGCGTACCGTTTTAAACGGTTCCAAGCCCCCGCGCGCCGCCAGATGAAGCGTTCGGGTCATGGGCCAGAGCGCATGATTATCGGGAATTGATAATTATTTGGAAGGAGAAACCCTTTCAAGAGCCTTTTTCGGTCATCCTGCGCATACTGAAACATAAAGAACGGCCAGAAGGCCTGCACAGTTTATCGGGTAGAAGGCGAGAATGGGTTCAGAAGCGCAAAATTACGATGTGATCATTGTCGGTGGTGCGGTTATTGGCAGTTCCATCGCATGGCATCTGACGGGCCGGGATGATTTCAAGGGCCGGGTTCTGGTGATCGAAAAAGATCCCAATTACGAATTTTGTTCGACCGCCTTGTCAGCCGCCTCGATCCGCCAGCAGTTTTCAACCCCGATCAATATTGAAATGTCGGCCTATGGCATTGATTTTTTGCGCAATCTGAAACGTGACCTTGATCCGGACGTCGACATTTCCCTGCATGAAAAGGGCTATCTGGTTCTGGCCACCGATGACGGGCGCGATATCCTGCGCCATAACCACGCCACCCAGACCGAATTTGGCGGCGATATTGTCTGGATGGAGCCCGATGAGCTGGCGGCCAAATACCCATGGATGACGACATCGGATTTGGCGGCGGGCTGTTGGGGCCGCACGGGCGAGGGGTGGTTTGATGCCTATTGCCTGATGCAGTCGTTCCGCAAACAGGCGCGCCGTCGCGGGGCGGAGTATATCGACGGTGAAGTGGTCGAGGTCCTGCGCGATGGTCATCAGATTACCGGTGTTGTCTTAAAAGACGGCCGTCGGTTTGGCTGTGGCCAGCTTGTCAATGCGGCGGGAACCGGGTGTTCCAAATTGGCCGGAATGGCGGGCCTTGAAATCCCGGTCGAGCCGCGCAAACGTTGCATTTTCGTGTTTGATTGCCGTGATGCGGCCGACATCAATGCCAGTTGTCCGATGCTGATCGATCCAAGCGGGCTTTATGTTCGGCCCGAAGGCGAATTTTTCATCACCGGCATCGCCCCGCCCAAGGAGCGCGACCCGGAATGCTGGGATTTTGACGTCGATCACAGCCTGTTTGACGACATCATCTGGCCCGGCTTGTATGAGCGTTGCGAACGGTTTGAAGCGATCAAGGTCATCAATGCCTGGGCCGGGCATTATGCCTATAACCTGCTTGATCAGAACGCGATTTTGGGCCGCCATACGGACGTTGCGAATTTCATTTTCGCCAATGGATTTTCCGGTCACGGGTTGCAGCAAAGTCCGGCAGTCGGGCGCGGGATTGCCGAACTGATTACAACGGGGGGCTATGAAACCCTTGATCTGTCGGTGTTTGGCTATCAACGCATTCGCGACAATGCGCCGGTGCTTGAGCTGAACGTAATTTAATTTAATTTAATTTAATTTAATTCGATTTCGTAACGATACTGCGAAATCAACCCTTTAACCCAAATGGCCGGAGCACGCCCCACATGCCCCGTGATGATCGCACCACAGAAGTAAACGCCAGCACCATGCTCCGTGATCGCAAGACAGGGTCGGTGTCGTCTGCTGTGCGCAATCTGCATCCGGTCTATCTGGATCGGGCGTTGAATGCCGAGGTCTGGGATGTTGATGGCAACCGCTATATCGATTTTGTCGGCGGGATCGGTGTTTTAACTGTGGGTCATCGCCATCCGGTCGTGATGGACCGGGTGGCAAAACAGTGCGACCGCTTTACCCATAGCTGCTTTAACGCGCTGCCTCATGAACCCTATGTTGCGGTGACCGACTGGCTGGCGGCCAATTGCCCGATTGAAGGTCCGGCAAAATCCATGCTGACCAATTCCGGGGCCGAGGCGATGGAAAACGCGCTTAAACTCGCGCGTGCCTTTACCGGGCGGACCGGGGTGATTGCCTTTGAAGGCGGGTTTCATGGGCGCACGCTTGCGACCTTGGCGCTGACGGGGAAAACCAAGCCTTATAAAACCGGGCTTGGCCCGCTTCCGGGGCCGGTTTGGCATTTGCCATATCCTTGCCCCGAAACCGGTATATCGGTTGCGGATGGCATGGCCGCCCTTGCCAAGCTGTTTTCGGTTTCGGCCGATCCCGGATCGGTGGGCGCCATTGTCATTGAGCCGGTACAGGGTGAAGGTGGTTTCCGTGCCTGTGACCGGGAATTTTTGATCGAATTACGCGCGTTTTGTGATGCCAACGGCATGGTTTTGATTGCCGATGAAATCCAGTCGGGCTTTGCCCGCACGGGTAAGATGTTTGCCATGGAATATGCCGGGGTGGCACCCGATATCCTTGTCATGGGCAAGGGGATCGGTGGTGGTTTTCCGTTGGCGGCGATCACCGGGGCGGAGGATGTCATGAGTGCGCTTGCGCCTGGTGGGCTTGGCGGGACGTATTCGGGCAATCCGGTGGCCTGTGCGGCGGCAACCGGGGTGTTTGATGTTTTGCGCGATGAAAAGATCCTTGTTCGCGCCAAACAGCTTGGCGAGAAATATGCGACCCATATTGCATGGTTGCGCGATCTGCCCGGCGGGCATGTGATCGGCAATATGCGCGGAATTGGCGCGATGCGCGCCTTTGAAATCATTGCAGATGACGGCACACCATCGGCCAAACGTCTGCAAACCTTGTTGCAACGGGCCCGTGCAAACGGGCTATTGTTAATGCCAAGTGGTGAACACGCCAATGTGGTGCGCCTGCTGGCACCTTTGACCATTCCGTTCGATCAGGTCGATGAGGCCTTTGCCATTATCGGCAAATTGTTGCCTGAACTGGCCGAAATTGCCGATTGAGCGGTCGGTGGTGATCACCAAAGAGTTTTAAAAGAAGGGAGTTTTACTGTGAGTTACACATCCATCCTGACCGAGCTTGGTCTGTCCGAGGCCGAGATTGCCAATGGCACGCTAAGTGTCCAGACCCCGGTTGACGGTTCGGAATTTGCGTCTGTTACCGAAACCACGCCAGCCGAAATGCTTGATGCCATCGGCAACGCCAAAAAGGCATTTGGCGCATGGCGTCAGGTTCCCGGCCCGCGCCGTGGTGAACTGGTGCGGATTCTGGGCGATGAACTGCGTGCGGCCAAGGAGCCACTGGGCCGTCTGGTCGCACTGGAATGCGGCAAGATTTATCAGGAAGGTCTTGGCGAAGTTCAGGAAATGATTGATATCTGCGATTTCGCGCTTGGCCTGTCGCGTCAGCTTTATGGCCTGACCATCGCGTCCGAACGTCCGGGCCACAAAATGATGGAAAACTGGCATCCGCTGGGCGTTGTTGGCCTGATTACCGCGTTTAACTTCCCGGTTGCCCCTTGGGCCTGGAACACCGCCCTTGCACTGGCGTGCGGCAATGCCGTGATCTGGAAACCATCGGAAAAAACCCCGGTTACCGCCCTTGCCTGTCAGAAGATCCTTGAAAAAGCGATCGCGAAATTTGGCGATGCCCCGGCCAACCTGCATCAGGTTGTTGTTGGGGATCGCGAAATCGGCGAAATCATGACCGACAGCCGGGATGTTTCGCTGATTTCGGCAACCGGTTCGACCCGTATGGGCCGTGAAGTTGCCCCGCGTGTGGCCCAGCGTTTTGGCCGCACCATCCTTGAGCTTGGTGGTAATAACGCCATGATCGTCACCCCGTCAGCCGATATCGATATGTCGGTGCGTGCGGTTGTGTTCTCGGCTGTTGGTACCTGTGGTCAGCGCTGCACGTCCTTGCGTCGCCTGATTGTCCATAAGGACGTTAAGGACCAGTTGCTTCCGAAAATCATTGCGGCCTATAAATCGGTCAAAATCGGTGATCCGCTTGCCGATGGTGTGCTGGTTGGTCCGCTGATCGATGAAGACGCTTATACCAACATGCAGGCCGCCCTGACCAAGGCCAAGGCAGATGGTGGGACGGTGCATGGCGGTGAACGCACGCTTGAATCTGAATATCCCGATGCGTTCTATGTCACCCCGTCGGTGGTTGAAATGCCCGGCCAGACGGACACGGTGAAGCATGAGACCTTTGCGCCGATCCTGTATGTCATGACCTATGAGACGCTTGAAGAAGCCATCGCGCTTCAGAATGACGTGCCGCAGGGCCTGTCATCTTGCATCTTCTCGACCGATTTGCGCGAAACCGAATTGTTCCTGTCCTCGGTCGGGTCTGATTGCGGGATTGCCAACGTCAATATCGGCCCGTCGGGTGCGGAAATCGGCGGTGCGTTCGGCGGTGAGAAAGAAACCGGTGGCGGACGCGAGTCTGGTTCGGACGCATGGAAAGGCTATATGCGCCGTGCGACCAACACGATCAACTATTCCCGTGAGCTGCCGCTGGCGCAGGGGATTAAATTTGATATCTGATCGCGTGTCTGATCAGGTTTGATTACAGAAAACCCCGCTGGTTTCCGGCGGGGTTTTTGTTTGGGCGGAAGCGCGATAGAATACGACATGTGACATCGCAAACAGAGGCCCAACCATGAGCAAGGATTCAAGGACGGTAGATGAAGATTATCAGGAATGGCAAGTAAAGCTGATCGCTGAACGCTTACAAAGCATTGAGGAAGGCACTACGTCGATGGTGTCGCATGACGATGTTGTGGCGATGTTTGAGCAACGGTTTGCTGACAAGCAAACCCGATGAATTCTGAACAAGAAAAAAGCGGCCCCCGAAGGAGCCGCTTTCTTTAATTCTGTCTCAAAGCGTAAGGCTAATTAGCCCGCTTTGGAGAAACGTTCTGCGACATATTCCCAGTTTACCAGGCTGTCGAGGAACGCTTTGACGTAGTCAGGGCGCGCGTTGCGGTAATCGATGTAATAGGAGTGTTCCCAAACATCACACCCGAGCAGCGGGGTCTGACCGTGGACCAGCGGGTTTTCCGCATTCGGGGTTTTGGTCACAACCAATTTGCCCGATTTGTCCATTGCCAGCCAGCACCAGCCCGAACCGAACTGGGTGACACCGGCCTGTACGAAGGCTTCTTTGAAGGCATCGACAGAGCCGAAATCTTCGACGATTTTCTTTTCCAGTTCACCCGGAAGGTTGCCGCCGCCATTTTTCTTCATCATTTTCCAGAACTCGATATGGTTCCAGTGCTGGGCAGCGTTGTTGAAAAGACCGGCTTTGGCCGCGTCACCATAGGAAGCAACAACGACTTCTTCGAGTGACTTGCCTTCAAGGCCCGACCCTTCGAGCAGCTTATTGCCATTCACAACATAGGCGTTGTGATGTTTGTCATGGTGAAACTCAAGGGTTTCAGCCGACATGACGGGTGCAAGCGCGTCGTGTGCATACGGAAGTGCTGGGAGTTCAAATGCCATGATACAGTTCCTCGACTTTCATTATTGGTCTGTGCGGTAACGCAACATATCCCTTTTTGCGCGCTGGGTGAAAGTTAAATTCCCGTGCAACCTGTTGTAAACCTTTGTTGCGGGCTTTCATCCTCGCGGCAAAGAAGATGTCTGTGGCCTTTATCTAGGACAACAGCGCTTTAATGCAATGTCGCGTGTGGCAACGGGCGATTGTCCAGCCCTGTATGATGAACTTGTCAGATGGAAAAACGTTCCCGAAAGGTTGCAAATTTTCCATCCGGCATCTGGGGTGGGGACGGGGACGATGCCGCCATCGGGTTGATCGGGAATTATTCCTTATACAGGGCGACCATTTGCTGGATGTCGGTGCCATTGCGGATCATGACATCGTATTCGCCCTTTGACAGCGATGAGATATCAAGCTGGCAGGGGAAGCTTTTGCAATTTCGATTAAAGGCAATCGTGCCATCCTGATGGCTTAGAATCACCTGACCCTCGGGTATTTCCGAATAAACGGTCACACTGTCCGTGGTCGGTTTCGGGGCGATCTTGATTGCAGCCAAGGCGGCCGTCGTGCCCATGAAGATAGAGGCCAGGGCAATGGCAACCGGTTTGCTACGCAAAGATTTCAACATGATATCCCTCGCGCGTTTGTGCATTTTCCATGCCCCAAAGATGCCCCCCGAAGCAGAAGAATTCGCGGCGCAATTGAGGCATTTCCGTGCCGGTTCGTGCTTTGGGCGATGGGCAGCCATGCATGGACCAAAAAATTCAATGCCCGCAACCATTTACGGAAACGGGCATTGGGCAGAATCATGCAAATATCTTTGGGTCACATGGCACATTCGCCAGATTTCAAGAGGTCAATGCCGACTTTGTGGCCATAATTTCGGTTGCGATTTTATGTGCCGCGGCCTCGGGATCAGGTTGTCCGCAAATGGCCGATACCACGGCAAGTCCGTTGGCACCTGCGGCAAAAACCCGATCGACATGATCCCGTTTAAGCCCGCCAATGGCAACGGATGGCAGTTTGGCAATCTTGATCAGGTGCGCCAAACCGTCAAAGCCGATGGCGGGTTTATGATCGGGTTTGGTCGCGGTGGCAAAGATGGGACCGACGCCAACATAATCGACAATTGCCGGGTCAACTTTGCGGGCGACGGCTTCATTTTCAATTGAAAGACCGATGATCTTGTCACGGCCAAGGCGTTCGCGGGCGGTTTGTGCGGAGATGTCATCCTGACCAACATGAAGGCCATCGGCGCCAATCGCGATGGCCGCATCGATATCGTCATTCACAATCAACGGAACACCGCTGCCCGCCATGGCATCCATCAATTCACGCCCGATCCGGATCAGGCCTTCGGTGCCGACTTTCTTGTCGCGCAACTGAACAATCGTTGCCCCACCGCCGATTGCGGCCATGGTAGTTTCAACCATCGAATGGGTCCGGCACAGGTCAGGGTCGAGAACCAGATACAGCGAAAGGTCAAAGGACGTCATTGGGCAGTGATCCGGGCGTTGGCGTTAAAAGTTTTTGCATCAAGGGTATAGAGCCCGTCGACAAAGGCCGTCATGAACGATGCCGGGCCATGTGCCGACTTTGCGGCGATTTCGCCGGCAACGGCAAAATTGGCAAGGGCGGCAACCGTTGCCTCAAACGCCTGATCCGGCGCAATGGCGACATAGGCGCCGGTAAGGGCCGTCAACGCACAGCCCATGGCGGTGATTTTCGGCATCAGGTCCGATCCTCCGGCAATGCGCACCGACCGCGTGCCATCGGTGACGAAATCAACCTCGCCGGTCACAGCCACAATCGCCTTCTGTGCGGTGGCAAGGGTGCGTGCGGCATCCTCGGCCTGTTCGACCGGATCGCCACTATCGACACCCTGACCAGCACTTTGTCCGCCGCCAAGGGCGATGATTTCCGATGCATTGCCGCGAATGACGGTGGGGTTGAGTTTAAGGAGTTCGGTCGTCGTGCCCTGACGATACCCGGTTGCAAAATGCGCGACCGGATCAAGCACCCATGGTTTGCCTGCAGTGTTGGCCGATTTTGCCGCGGCAATCATGCCTTCTACCCAGTTGGGCGACAGGGTGCCGATATTGACGGTCAATGCGCTGGCAATGGCGGCAAATTCACCGGATTCTTCGGGCGTATGCACCATGGCGGGGGAGGCGCCCGCCGCCAGCAAGACATTGGCGGCATAATTCATCGCGACATAATTGGTGATGCACTGGACCAGCGGATTGGTCGCACGCATGCGCTCAAAAAGATCGGTTGTGGTTTGGGAAAGGTCGGTCGTCATATCGAGGCTCCAATGCGTCTTGTGTCGCAGCGTTGGAGACCCAGTTCGAAGTCGGAATGATGGAGAACGTTGTTTAAAGCGTTTGCAACGTTCGCACCGTCCCTACGCCAGTATGAACTGGATCAGGTTCAACGGGTCACTGCGCATGTGCTTTGATTGCACGGGGCAGTTTCTCAGCCTCCTGTCGAGGCTCCCCTTGGTGAACCTGCAACATGGGTTTTTCCGTGCTTTCTGTCAATTCGCCCTATGTATGGTGCGCGATATCCGAAGGCCAAAAAAGGCGGCGGATTGGTTTGCGCCAAGTCCCGCCGCCCTTTTATTTGATCAAAACGCGTTATGTGCGCGCAACGTGGCGCTTATTTACGGCGTTCCATCGCGGCCTTCAGGGCGGCGGCCATCGCATCATTTCCAGATGATGCGCCAGCGGACCCACCTGCGGAATTGCGCGAAGAATTACCACCACCGCCATTGCCGCGATTGTGGTTCGGGCGTGCGCCTGAATGTGCCTGCCCGCCACGTGGGGCAGCAGCTTGGCTGTCATTTCGGCGTTCGCGTGTGCCTTCGTAATCCGGCGCTGATTTCATCGACAGCCCGATGCGTTTACGCGGGGCGTCGACTTCCATGACGGTGACAGAGACGATCTGACCGGCCTTGACCACCTGACGGGGGTCTTCGACAAATTTGTCGGCCAGTTGGGAAATATGGACCAAGCCATCCTGATGCACGCCAATATCGACAAACGCGCCGAAATTGGTGACGTTGGTGACGGTTCCTTCAAGCTTCATACCGGCTTTTAGGTCCTTGATTTCATTGACACCATCGGTGAATTTGGCGGTCTTGAATTCCGGGCGTGGATCACGGCCGGGTTTATCAAGCTCGGCAATGATGTCGCGGATGGTTGGCACACCGAATGTGTCGTCGGCGTAATCTTCGGCACGCAGTGTTTTGATGAAGGCCGAATCGCCAATCAAATCGGCAAGCGATTTCGATGCCTGTGCACTGATCTTTTTGACCAGCGGATAGGCTTCCGGGTGCACGGCGGACGCATCAAGCGGGTTGGTGGCCCCGCGAATGCGCAAGAAGCCCGCACATTGTTCAAACGCCTTGGGTCCAAGACGTTCGACCTTTTTAAGGTCAGTACGCGACTGGAACGCGCCGTTTGAATCACGGTATCCGACGATATTGCGCGCCAGTGTTTCGCTTAAGCCCGCCACACGGGTCAAAAGCGGGATCGATGCGGTATTGAGGTCAACACCCACCCCGTTCACGCAATCCTCAACCACGGCATCGAGTGATTTGGCCAGTTTGGTTTCCGATACGTCGTGCTGATACTGCCCAACCCCGATGGATTTTGGTTCGATCTTGACCAGTTCGGCCAATGGGTCCTGCAAACGGCGCGCGATTGAGGCGGCCCCGCGCAGCGATACATCCAGATCGGGGAATTCTTCGGCGGCAAATTGCGACGCGGAATAGATCGATGCACCCGACTCATTGACAATAACCTTGGTCGCGGTCAGGGCCGGGAAGCGTTTAAGCATCTGCCCGGCAAGGTCATCGGTTTCACGCGAAAACGTGCCATTGCCAATCGCGATCAGCTCGATCTTATGGCGCGCGGCAAGGGCGGCCATGGTGTTAATCGCGCCCTCCACATCATTGCGCGGCTGGAACGGATAGACCGTCGCGGTATCGACCAGTTTGCCCGTCGCATCGACCACGGCAACCTTGACCCCGGTACGCACGCCCGGATCAAGACCCATGGTGGCCTTTTGCCCGGCAGGAGCGGCCAGAAGAAGGTCTTTGAGGTTATTGGCAAAGACCTTGATAGCATCTTCTTCAGCGCTGTCACGAAGGGACCCAAACAGATCAAGCTCAATCGACAGCGACAATTTGACCCGCCAGGTCCAGCGCACGGTATCGACCAGCCATTTATCGGCGGCACGGCCCTTATCGGCAATCCCGACGTGGGCCGCGATCATTATTTCGGCGCGCCCCGCCTGACTGCGCGGGCGGGCTTCGTCCTCGGCACCCAAGGTGAGTTTAAGTTGCAGGATGTCTTCGTTGCGGCCGCGGAACAGGGCAAGTGCGCGGTGCGACGGGCAGGTTTTGACTTTTTCCGAATGTTCGAAATAGTCGGAGAATTTCGCCCCTTCGGCCTGCTTGCCCTCAATCACGCTGGCGGTGATTTCGCCATCATTCCACAAAAGGTTACGCAGCTTGGCGACAAGGTCGGCATCCTCGGCAAAGCGTTCCATCAGGATTTGGCGCGCGCCATCAAGGGCGGCCTTGGTGTCCTCAACGCCTTTTTCCGCGTCAACGTATTTTGCCGCCTCAATCTCGGGATCAAGGGTCGGGTTGTTAAACAAGCCATCGGCCAGCGGCTCCAACCCGGCTTCGCGGGCAATCTGTGCCTTGGTGCGGCGCTTTTTCTTATAAGGCAGGTACAAATCTTCAAGGCGGGTCTTGGTGTCGGCCTCGTTAATGGCGGCTTCAAGTTCGGGGGTGAGTTTTTCCTGTTCGCGGATGCTTTCAAGCACGGAGGACCGGCGGCTTTCAAGTTCGGTCAGATACCTCAGGCGTTCTTCCAGCGTACGCAATTGGGTGTCATCAAGCCCGCCGGTTTTTTCTTTGCGGTAGCGGGCGATAAACGGAACGGTGGAACCTTCATTGAGCATCTCGATGGTGGCAATGACCTGTTCGGGACGAACCGAAAGTTCTTCGGCGATACGCTGAGGAATTGGACGCATGGTTTCTCCTTGTTTTGCTCGTATGCCTGAAATAGCGGCTTTAAGGGCACACGGAAAGAGTCAGTTTTCGCCAAATTTTTCCATCAGACCAGAATACGATTCCACGTTTGATTCCAAAGGATTGAAATCCCATGCATTTTGCGCGGTTCGGCTGCGCCATACGCAGGCTTGCCCAACGGTGGTCAGGACGCTATTTCTTGGGCAAATGTGAATTACAGGGTGCAGGCCCTAAAATAGGAGAAGCCGAATGACCGGAAAGTTTCGCGAGACCGTCATTCATCAGGTCGAGCCAAAAGATAAGGCCGAACCAAAAACAAGTGAAGAAAAGAACGAAGAGATCGCGGGTGCTGATATGGCCCCGGCCTTGTCTCAGGACGCGATCAACGCCCTTGCCGAAGCCAAGGCCGCCAAGGAAGCCGCTGCAAAACAGCGCGAAATCGGCGGCCCGAAAGGCCCGGAACCGACCCGCTTTGGCGATTGGGAAAACAAGGGGCGGTGTATCGATTTTTAATATTAATTTAGCGCTCTGCTATAAGTGGTAGTATTGCTAGTAAAGTCATTAGAAGTGTTGAGAGTATGCTGAATAAAGCAGTCACCGAGATAAATACCCAAGTGGCCCATGCGTTTAAAAGTGGGTGTTGAATTATATCAATGGCACCAACCAACAATGCATAAAAATGAAATGCTATTCCCAGCATCACAAAAAGCATCAGAGTGGTTCCATTTATCAAAACTAGTTTTTTTATCTTTGGGAACTCGGAGAAGTTTTGTGCGTCAAACATAAATTCAGCCGGTGCAGCCTCAAAATAGGAACTGAAAAGTATAAAATTGTCTTGACCTTTTGTTTTATTTTCGCAGATTTTCTTAATTATGCTCTGATAAAAGGTCAGTGATACAATGTATATTGATGATAAAAATAAGTTATGGTTGGAAACGTAAATTATCATTTCCATTAAGCCATCAAACTTCTTTATGCTAGTCCCAAGAAATACAATTGTAAAATCTGGATTGTTTTTTAAAATTATTATTAGTGCGTCGGCTAGGATTGTAAAAAAAACGGATCTTTTTAGATTATTTCCGCATTTGTCTGATTTTTTATCTAGTTTTTCTAATATTTCGTTCGAAACTATCGACTGAGTGATATTTGGATCATTGATCTTGTCAAAGTTATCGCGGGTGATTTTCGAAACAATAGTGATCAGTGTACGTAATATTTTTCCCTTATGTTGTTTTATTGGCATGACAACTTTTCCAAGTTTTTAAGGAAATGGTAAGCGTTTGTTTTAACCCGATTTCTGGATAGTTTTGATGTTATGGTCATATTCTCTCAGGTCATTTTGAATATGACGAATGGTTAAACCATAGCATTGGTATCCGCTTCGGTCATCTTGCATATGCGTTTGATCTTTTTAAGCTGGCTTGTAATGAGTTTTTGAGCGCTAAATTTAGATTTTTAGTCATAATACCAACCATCTCCGTGACTTATTCAATGAGACTTTTCCGGGGTGACGAAAGTCGCGATAGGTCAGACTTTCGCTCAGAGATTTGATCATAGGGGAAGGATGTCAGGGTGAATTTGGCATCTTTGCCGGGTTCACAGAAGGTGCGCAATGTACGGTCATCGCGCTTTACCAGTTCTAGAACATTATCCGATTATAAAAGCGCATTAAGTTCGCGCAGGACAAGCGCGTGGGCAAGGCCCAGAAGGCGGGCAAATGTGCGGCTGTTATGGGCGATATCTTGCTGTGCTGTGATCAGGGTGCTTGCCTGTGTTGGCGTTAGTTCTGGCTGGGCGGCAATAAGCTGCGCAACCAGATCGGTCATGTTTTGCGCCTTGCACGTTGGCGGGGCTTGGTGTTTTCGGTTTCCAGCATTTCGTCAATGCTGTTGGGAAGATCATCAGCAGGCGCAAAAATTTCCCCCAGAACCGCATCGCGAGAGAGCGCGTGCGCCAAGCGCATAACGGTCAGGAACGGTGCCAGACCGGTATCTTCGAATTTGCGCAAGGTCGGAGCAGGCACACCTGCACGTGAGGCTAGGTCCTTGCGTGTCAGGTTCCGTGAAAGGCGCAATTGCTTGGCCGCGACACCGACATTGCGCGCGCTTTGTTCTGGTGAAAATGATTCAAGTGATATTACCATATCAATTAACCTGTTATTTTGTGGTTAAATGATACTCTCATATCAATTATTTGGAAACTAGCCCTTGTACCAAGAGCAGATTAATCAAGGCTTCCGGCCATCTCGTAAAACGTTCGCAGGGTGCGTGCATCCTGTTTGGTGATGGTCAGGCGGTTTTGATCGCAAAGTGTGGTGATCTCGCGCAGGACAAGCGCATGGGCAAGGCCCAGAAGGCGGGCGAATGTGCGGCTGTCGCGGGCAATATTTTGCTCTGCTGCGATGATGATGCCTGCCTGTATCGAGGTAAGGTCGGGTTGCGCGGTGATAAGGCGCGCAACCAGATACATGAATTGTTCGCTCTCAGGCGGGGTGTTGGATGCGGTTTTAGGTGCGGTTTCGGGCACAGTCCCGGTCACGCCGCTGCTTCCTTTTGAAACGATACCATGACCGATTTTGACGTTGGCGTGTCGCTTTGATCCCCGGTACTGCCCAGCGGTACCAGTACATTCAGTTCCGGGTAATAGCCCGCAACGCTGCCGCGTGGGATATCGTATGAAACGAACCGGAAATCCGGTGCAACGCGTTTAACGCCATCATCATATTCGCCAATGACATTCACCCGGTCGCCAGATTGTGCGCCAAGTGATGCAAGATCATCGGGATGGATAAAGATGACGTTGCGTTCGCCGTACACACCGCGATAGCGGTCATCAAGACCATAAACGGTGGTGTTGTACTGATCGTGCGAACGGAATGTCTGAAGCGCGAAACGGGTTTGTGCCGTGCGGGCCTGCTGGTGCACGGTGCTGGTGGGAAGGGTGCCGGCAAAGAAATTGGCCTTGCCGGTCGGTGTGTTCCATTCCCGGTGTGCGGCACTGTTGCGCAGGAGGAACCCGCGTGGTGTGCGCAGGCGGGTGTTGTAATCGTCAAAGCCCGGAATGGTGGCTTCGATATGGCTGCGGATGCGTTCATAATCATCGGCAAGGGCAGGCCATGACACGGTCTGGGTGCCAAGGGTTGCCTCGGCAATCCCGGCGATGATGCCAACTTCGGATAATAGGTGCGGCGATGCCGGACGGTTGATGCCCGCCGACCCGTGAACCATACTCATCGAGTCTTCGACGCTGACGACCTGTGACTGACCGGCTGAATTCAGATCAATTTCGGTCCGCCCGAGACACGGCAGGATAAAGCTGACCTCGCCTGGCATCAGGTGCGAATGATTGGGCTTGGTCGCGATGTTGACCGTCAGTTTCAGGTTTTTAAGTGCCTTGGCGACAAGGGCGCTGTCGGGCGTTGCACGGGCGAAATTGCCGCCAAGCCCGATGAAGGCCTTGGCACTGCCATCCAGCATCGCGCCAATCGCACCCAGCACATTGTGCCCGTGTTTGCGCGGTGCGGTGAAGCCGAATTCCTTTTCCAGTGCATCAAGGAAGGCATCGGCGGGTTTTTCGTTAATGCCAACGGTGCGGTCACCCTGCACATTCGAATGTCCGCGCACCGGGCAGAGGCCGGCACCGGGTTTGCCGATATTGCCGCGCAGGAACATGAAATTGGAAATTTCACGAATGGTCGCAACCGAATGAAGGTGCTGGGTGACACCCATCGCCCAAGTGCAGATCACATTTTCTGCCGACATATACACATTTGCCGCCTGTTCGATGTCGTGCCGGGACAGGCCCGACTGGTCTTCGATCTCGGCCCAACTTGTGGCGTCAGCAGTGGCGCGATACTCGGCAAAGCCTTCGCAATGTTGGCTTAGGAAATCATGATCAAGCACGGATGGATGACCCGCCGCAATGGCGGCATCTTCGGCGGCAAACACCGCCTTGCTCATGCCGCGCACGGCGGCCATGTCCCCACCGAGAAGGGGCTGGTAATAGTGGCTGGCGATGTCGGTTGATCCGCCTGACAGCATTTCAAGTTTGGCCTGCGGGTCGGAAAACCGTTCCAGACCGCGTTCACGGACCGGGTTAAAGACAACGATTTCAGCACCACGAATGGCGGCCCGGCGCAAATCACCCAGCATGCGCGGATGGTTGGTGCCGGGGTTTTGTCCCAGCACGAAAATGGCATCTGCCTTTTCGAAATCTTCGAGCAGGACCGTGCCTTTGCCAGCGCCAATCGCCTGACGCAGGCCAATGCCGCTTGCTTCGTGGCACATGTTGGAGCAATCGGGGAAATTGTTGGTGCCATAAAGGCGTACGAACAATTGATAAAGATAAGCAGCTTCGTTGCTGGCCCGGCCGGATGTGTAAAACTCGGCCTGATCGGGGGAATTCAGGTTTTTAAGAATGCCCCCAATTTCGGCAAAGGCATCTTCCCACGCGACCGGCAGATAGGTGTCGCTTTGCGCGTCATAGCGCATCGGGTGGGTTAGTCGCCCGTTCAGTTCCAGCTCATAATCGGAAAGTTTGCGCAGCTCAGAAACCGTATGTTTGGCAAAGAATGCCGGTGTGGCGCGCTTTTGCGTTGCTTCCCACGACACCGCTTTGACACCGTTTTCGCAAAACTCAAACGATGATCCATGCTCGGGATCACCCCACGCGCAACCAGGGCAATCAAAACCGTTGGGCTGATTTGCCTTAAGCATCGTGCGGGCACCGGTAAGGGCGCTGCCGCTTTGTAAAAGCTGCTTACCGCAACTTTTCAGCGCACCCCATCCACCCGCAGCCGATGATTTCTTGCCAATAAAGATTTCATTCATGGGGGCATCTATTTGCGATAACGCAAATTAGGTCAAGTATGCAGACGTAATGGGGTGATAGAAAAAATTTATCAAACCCTTATGCGGTGATTTTAAATGCGCATAAAACGCATTCAGGGCCGAAACCAACGATGTGGTTCCGGCCCTGATGCATACAGAAGGCAGGTCGTATATGGCTTAGGCGCCGCGAATTGCCTTGATGTTGTTGGCGTATTCACCCGGGCCGCCTTTGAAGGTGGCCGATCCTGCGACCAGAACATTCGCGCCAGCCGCAATGACTTGCGGTGCGATTTCCGGGTTTACGCCACCATCGACTTGAAGGTCGATGTCGCGCCCGGTGGCATCGATCATCTTGCGGATGCGTTTGATTTTCTCAAGCTGGCTTGGAATGAATTTCTGACCACCAAAGCCCGGATTGACGGTCATGACCAGCACCAGATCAACCATGTCCATGACGTATTCAATCACAGATTCCGGGGTTGACGGATTGAGCGACACACCGGCTTTTTTGCCCAGCGACTTGATCAGTTGCAAGCTGCGATGCAGGTGCGGGCCGGCTTCGGCGTGGATGGTGATGATGTCGGATCCGGCATTGGCGAAGGCTTCGATATAGGGATCGACCGGGGCGATCATGAGATGCACGTCAAACACCTTGTCGCTGTGCGGGCGCAGCGCCTTGACCACGTCCGGGCCAATCGTGATGTTGGGCACAAAATGGCCGTCCATCACATCAATGTGGATGTAATCCGCACCGGCGGCGTCAACCGCACGGACATCAACACCCAGTTGGGCGAAGTCGGCCGAAAGGATCGAAGGGGCAATTTTAATGTTCGACGTGGTCATGCGTCACGGGTCCTGAAACACTGCGGGATATGGGAATTTGGCGCTTGTCTTACCGCAAAAAACCCGCCCTGTCATCCGAATGGACGGTCATGGCAGCCTTGTGTGCGGGGGGGTCTTGCCGTATTTTGACGCGAAATCAGCGCTTTTTGACAAGCCGGGCGCAGAAAAAGCCATCCATGCCGCCATATTCCTGCATATGAACCGGCAGAATGCGCAATTCGCCATCTTCGTTGATCGCCTCATCCCAGCCGCCGAGTTCTTCGGCAGTAATCGGTTTGCGTTCGTATTTGGGATGATCGGCCAGGAACGATTTGATCTGATGTTCGCCTTCTTCGGGTTGCAGCGAACAGGTGCAATAGATCAACTCACCGCCAACATTCAAAAGCTTGTCAGCCTGATTAAGCAATTTGGTCTGGATCGGCAAAAGAGAGCGCATCAGTTTGTCGTTCTGACGCAACAGAATATCGGGATGACGGCGAATGGTGCCGGTCGCCGAGCATGGGGCATCGAGCAAGACCGCATCCGCACGCGGGGTATCCGGGGCCAGATCGGTGGCATCGCCAGTGACAACGGCTGCGCCCAGTTCAACCCGTTCAAGGTTTTCGTAAACGCGTTTGAGGCGACCTTCGGATTTATCAACCGCAATCGGGCTGCTGCCAAGGGCCGCCAATTGCATTGTTTTGCCACCCGGGGCGGCACAAAGGTCATAGATCGTTTTGTCTTTATAGGCCGAAAACAGGGTGGCCGGAATGGCGGCTGCCGCATCCTGTACCCACCATTTGCCGTCCTTATAGCCCGGAAGGTCGCGAATGCGTCGGCCACTTTCAAGTCGGACTGATCCGGTCGGCAGGACAAGGCCATCGACCTGTTCGGCCCAATCTTCCGATTCTGAACGATCCTTGATCGACAGATCGAGCATGGCGTGGCCAAGGCTGGCCTCGGCGATGCCTTGCGCGATTTCGGCACCATAGGCCTTTTTCCATGATCCGCGCAGCCATGCCGGGATGTTAAGCTGCCAGTCTTCGACCCCTTCGGGCCATTCAAAGCCATCGCGCTGCAAACTGCGCAGCACCGCATTCACAAGCTTCACATATTTATGCAAACCGGCATCACGGGTCAGATTGACCGTGCTGTCGACCGCACCGTAATCGGATGTGTCCATAAAGAACAACTGTGCGACGCCAAGGCGCATGATGTTGGTCAGGCGCGCAGCAACCCGGTCCTGTGGCGGTTGATAGCGCGGCGCCAGAACCGCATCAATTTCGCCCATATGGCGCAATGTGGTGCCCAGCAAATGGCGCAGGTAATTGCGATCCAGTGACGGCAGACCATAGCCATGCTTTGACAGAAGTTCGTCCAGTGTCACTTCGCCGCCACGCAGTTCCTGCAGCGTTTTCAGCGCCAGCATGCGTGGATCGGGTGCCTCGACCGCAGGATGGCGGGATGCATTGCGATGGGCGGGACGGGAACGGCGTTCAGTCAAAGGGGTATCTCCGGTTTTATGTTATGACTGTAGTTAAGGCGGCGATAGCCAAGTGTAAAGCACCAAGCATCTGTTGGGTCGGCATGGCTGACCTGCCAATCACCACGATGCCGGGTTGAAAAGCCTTGCGATGGGGGCTGTCCCCGGCTACTCCAGACGCAACAATCTGCTGATGGCGTGCCGGTCGTAACCCACGGGCAAACCATGGCCCAATCAGGACCGAAACAAGGGATCACCCAAACGATGACGTTTGCCGGACTTGCGACCTTTTCCAGTATTTTTCTGATCGGTGCCATGTTGTTGACGTGGGGGGTGCTGGTGTATTTGCGGCGCAAGGCGATTTTGGACATGCCCAACCACCGCTCCAGTCATGCGGTGCCGACCCCGCGTGGCGGTGGGTTGGCGGTGACCCCGCTTTTGATTGTTCTGGTGGCGGTGGTGTTTATCCATACCGGGGTGCGCGATACTGGTCCTTGGTTGATGCTTGCCGCCGGGGCCGGTCTTGGCGTCTTAAGCTGGCTCGATGACCGGCGTGATTTGTCCGCAGCGATACGGTTTGCCTGTCAGTTCATGGCGGTGATCATTGGTGTTTTTGCCATGGATAAGCCGGTTCTGGGCGGGATCGTTCCGGACTGGCTTGATCATGTTTTGGTCGTGCTGGCGTGGGTCTGGTTTATCAATCTGTTTAACTTCATGGACGGGATTGATGGCATTACCGGGGTTGAGGCCGGGTCGATCGGACTTGGTGTGTTTATCCTCGCCCTTTTGATCCCGTTGCCGCAGTTCATCGGGCTTGGCTATATCGGGCTTGGTGTCACCTCGATCATGGCCGGGTTTTTGATCTGGAACTGGCATCCGGCCCGGTTGTTTCTGGGCGATGTCGGATCAATCCCGCTTGGCTTTATTCTGGGTTGGGTTCTGTTGGAGCTGGCTGCCGAAGGGGCGTGGGCGGTCGCGCTTATCTTGCCGTCATATTACCTGTTTGATGCGACCATAACCTTAATCAAGCGTGCACTTCGCCGGGAAAAAATCTGGCAGGCGCACCGCGAACATTTTTATCAACAAGCCACCCAGCGCGGACTTAAACATTCGACCGTCTCGGCAATGATCGGGATCACCAATCTGGTGTTGATTGCGGTGTGTTTTACCGAGTTTGATACGCCGGGCTGGATGCGGGTTGTGGCGGCCGCCATGGTGGTGTTTGGGCTTGTGGGCATGATGTTGCGCATGCCGGTCAAAGACCGCGCGCAACCGTAAGCAAAAACAGGCACGTGCGGAGTGCTTGACTTGTTTTCAGGTGGGCGCGAAAAGAAAGGCTTATCCGTCTTCGGGTGAAGCGGGTATCCTTTAAAAACAGATAAAAACAGAAAATTGCCGGTAAGGGACCGCATGTCGCGCATTTTACAGCGAAGCCATATTGCCTTTGGTCATGACATTGTCATGGCCGCACTTTCTTTCCCGCTGGCATTGTATTTGCGGGTTGGTGAGGGCGTGCAGTTTTATGCCTTTGACAATATCTTGTTTTCAGCCGGTGTGTTTACCCTGATTGCGGCGGCATCCTTCTGGTTTTTTGGACTTTATCGCGGTATCTGGCGCTATGCGTCGCTGAATGATCTGACACGGATTGCCAAGGCGGTCAGCGTTGCGGTGGCGGCCTTGTTTGTTATCTTGTTCCTGACCACCCGTCTGGACTGGATCCCGCGGTCCGCGCCACTTATTCAGTGGTTTTTGTTGATGGCGTTGCTGGGTGGGTCGCGGTTGGCTTATCGCATCGCCAAGGATAAATCGACTGCGCGTGCGCTGGTGCGTCAAGGTACGCGGCGTCTTTCGGTTCTGTTGATCGGGGCCGGCGACGAAGCAGAAGCCTTCATCCGTGAAACACAACGGTCTGCCGACACCCCGTTCAAGGTGATCGGGATTGTCGCGCTGACGGAAAGCCGTGTCGGGCGCAACATGCACAATATTGATGTGCTGGCGACGGTTGATCAGCTTGAAGAAACCATTCAGAAACTTGAAAAATCACGCCACGGTGTGCCGCGCCGTTTGGTTTTGACCGGTGATGCGCTGCGTCATCCTGATAATGCCAAATGGCTTGAGATTGCCGACCGATATGGCATGACGTTTGCCCGCCTGCCGAAACTGGGGGACCTGCGCGAAGGCCTTGCCGATCCGCTGCAAATCCGCCCGGTGGCGATTGAGGATTTGCTGGGCCGTCCGCAGGCGCGTCTGGATCGTGACCGCGTCCGCGACATGATTGGCGGCAGGCGCGTGCTTGTTACCGGGGCAGGTGGATCGATTGGGTCCGAACTGGTGCGCCAGATTGCATCTTACGGTCCGGCGAGCCTGACACTGGTCGATGCCGGGGAATATAATCTCTATGCCATTGATATGGAAATGGCGGAAAAATACCCGGACTTGCCACGTGAAAGCGTTCTGGGTGACGTTCGGGATCGCACACGGATTGATACAGTTTTTGATGACGTCAAACCGGAAATTGTTTTCCATGCGGCGGCGTATAAGCATGTGCCGCTGGTCGAACATAATCCCAACGAAGGTATCCTGACCAATACACTGGGGACGCGCAATGTGGCCGAGGCCTGCCGGGCGGCCAATGTTGCGACGATGGTTTTGATTTCAACCGATAAGGCGGTTAATCCGGCCAATGTCATGGGCGCGTCCAAGCGGCTGGCGGAATGTTATTGTCAGGCGCTTGAAACCTTGCCCGAAGATCAGCGCAGCATCACGCGGTTTGTCACGGTGCGGTTTGGCAATGTGTTGGGATCGACCGGATCGGTTGTGCCGCTGTTTAAGCGCCAGCTTGAAGCCGGGGGGCCTTTGACCGTCACCCACGAAGGCATCACACGTTATTTCATGACCATTGCCGAGGCGGTGGAGCTTGTCCTGCAATCGGCTGAACTTGGCCGTCGCGGTGTGACAGAAGGCGGTAAAATCTTTGTTCTTGATATGGGGCGCCCGGTCAAAATCGTTGATCTGGCACGTCAGATGATCTTGCTGTCGGGCTTGCAGCCGGGCAAGGATGTCGAGATCAAGGTCACCGGCCTGCGTCCGGGTGAAAAGCTTTATGAAGAACTGTTCCACGATTCGGAACCGCCCGAACCAACAGAGACGGACGGTGTGATGTTGGCCGCCCCGCGGGTTGTTGACTATGGCCTGATCAAACAGGTGTTTGATGCGCTTGAAACCAGTGCAACCAGCCGTGATACCCACGCCACTTTGGCGTTGATCAGCCAGTTGGTGCCAGAATTCCAGCCGCCCGAAATCGGGGTTAAATCGATCTTTGCCGATAACGCCAAAGCCGTAACAGGTCCGTCTGCCGGGGATGGCAGCGATCTGGATCAGGCTACGGGAAGATCGGCCTAGTCGTCTTTCCAGTGACACCATTTTCCATTTTTTGGGATGCCTCATAAGAGTTCATTCTCATTGCGAATGAACTCGTGCGGAATTGTCGTTTGTCACGGGTGTTTTACGCCAATATCTTGCGATCAGAATGACAAACAGGAATGACCTTTTTGATAAGGCATTCCGAAATTCCAGTCCGTTCCCGTTCTTTGGAGGCTTCCATGTCGGCAGATGCTTTGGTCCATCCCGATGAAATTCGTTCGATGTTTTCCAGCGCCATGTCGGACATGTACCGTGCCGAAGTGCCGCAATATGGAACACTTCTGGAACTGGTGGCCGATGTTAATCAGGACAGCCTTGCGGTAAACGCAGCGTTGCGTGAAGGGCTGGAAAGCAATGATGAGCTGGATCGACTGGATGTCGAACGCCACGGCGCGATCCGTCTGGGCAAGCCCGAAGAACTGTTTACCATGCGCCGCCTGTTTGCGGTGATGGGTATGCATCCGGTGGGCTATTATGATCTGTCAGTGGCGGGGGTGCCGGTGCACTCGACGGCCTTTCGTCCGATTGATGACGCGGCACTGCGGCGCAATCCGTTTCGGGTTTTTACATCCCTTTTGCGGCTTGAGCTGATCGAAGATGAAAAACTGCGCTATGACGCCCAGCAGATTCTGGCAGCGCGCGATATTTTCACCGCCGATGTCATCAAGCTGATTTATCTGGCGGAAAAGAATGGCGGGTTGACGCAGGTGCAGGCCGAACAGTTTGTGACCCAGGCGCTTGAAACATTCCGCTGGCACAGTGATGCGACGGTGTCGCTGGCCTCATACCAAAAGATGCATGACGCCCATCGTTTGATTGCCGATGTGGTGTGTTTCAAAGGTCCGCATATCAATCATCTGACACCGCGCACATTGGATATTGATGCGGTTCAGAAAGCCATGCCCGAAAGGGGCATTTCACCCAAGGCGGTTGTCGAAGGTCCACCGACCCGCAACTGCCCGATCCTTCTGCGCCAAACCAGTTTCAAGGCGCTGGAAGAACAGGTTTATTTCGTGGGCGACACACCAAAAGGTACGCCGGGAACCCACACCGCACGCTTTGGCGAGATTGAACAGCGCGGCATTGCGCTGACGGTAAAGGGGCGGGCGCTCTATGACACGCTTTTGGCATCCGTCCGGCAGGCTGTTCAGATCAATGCCGGTGGATCAAATGCGCGCGATTACGAAACCGAGCTTTGCGAACGGTTCGTCGCCTTCCCAGATGATTATGAAACGCTTCGGGGCGAAGGGTTGGCCTTCTTTAAATACAGCCCGACCCAGGCCGGTTTGGATGCCGCGCGCAAAGGCAAATTGCCGGGAACGGCCCATGAGTTGGTTGATCAAGGATATCTGCGTGCAGATCCGATCATTTATGAGGATTTCCTGCCTGTGAGTGCGGCGGGTATTTTCCAATCGAATCTGGGCGGTGACGCGCAGAAAAATTATCAGACCCACTCCAATCAGGATGAGTTTGAACAGGCGCTTGGGGCATCGGTTCGTGATGAGCTGGCACTTTATGCGAAAACCCAGCAGGCTTCTATTGACCGTGCATTTGATGCATTGGGGCTTAAGAAAAGCGTTGCTTGATTAGGGTTGGCGTATCGAGCCGATTGGTGCGGGCACGTACATTAAAGGTTTACGGCATTTCCTGCGTTTGGAAGGTCGATATGGCACTCATTGTCGTGTCATCTTTTTCGTTGACCAATCCATACCCCAATGACTATACGTTAATTCATAGTCATCGGGGTATGGGTTAATGTCAGACGCACACACGATCCTTTTCAAAACGCTTTCCGACCCAACGCGGCGGGCAATTTTTGAGCGTTTATGCCGAGAAGGGGACAAAACTGTTGGGGCACTGACAGAGCAGGCGGGTGTCTCGCAACCGGTTGTCTCAAAACACCTGCGTATTTTAAAGCAGGCAGGTTTGGTTAGCGGCTTACATCAAGGCCGCCAGACTCATTACAGCGCACAGCCTGATGCGTTATCCCCCCTCAGGGACTGGACCGCGCAAATGGCTGAGTTTTGGGAGGGCCGTTTCGATGCGCTTGAAAACTTGCTCAAACGGATTGATCAATGAAAAATACCACACCCGAAACCCGCTCTGTCGTTGTTGAACGGGAACTCGCCTATCCGCCTGAGAAAATATGGCGTGCTCTTACGCAGCCGCATCTCATCGCAGAATGGTTACTGCAAAATGACTTCACGCCAGTTTTGAATCACAAATTCAATCTCAGCGCCAGTTGGGGTGAAATTGACTGTCAGGTTCTGACGATCGAGCCCGAGAAAACACTCACATACACATGGCAGGCAGATGGTTTGGAAAGTGTCGTTAAATGGACACTGTCGCCTTCTGCCAGTGGAACGCTTCTGCGTATGGAGCAAACAGGTTTCAATCCAGAGAAACAAAAGCTCGCATATTTCGGGGCGAGAAGCGGATGGCCCCGGTTCTTTGATCAGTTAGAACAATTACTATCCCAAGTGGACTGAATTTGTCTCCAAATTTGAGGGATCTAGGATGAATATTTTTTTGTGGATTTTGCAGGCATTACTCGCCGTGCATACAGGTATCGGCGCAGTTTGGAAGTTTTCAAATTCCGAACAAAACATTCCATCTCTGAGCGCTATTCCTCATGCGGTATGGATGGGGCTGATTGGCGTTGAACTGCTTTGTGCGGTTGGGTTGATCCTGCCTGCAATCAATAAGCAATTTGCCATTCTCGTACCTATCGCGGCCTTGGGTATTGCAGCAGAGATGCTCCTCTTTTCCGGGATGCATTTGCGATCAGGTGTAGAGCAGAATGGGCCGATGTTTTATTGGCTGGTCGTGGCGGTCATATGTGGATTTCTTGCCTATGCCAGAACGTCACTCTCACCGCTTTAGAGCGGCGGTATGAAATAGAGCTATTTTGCTGAAAGCCGCCATGCAAGAATTCGGGGTCCACTTTTTGCGCTGCACATGCTAAAGGTCCGCGCGAAACATGGTTCGGACTCATTGATCATGTGTCGGCCCGGGTTTCTGCCAAAAGGCCGGTTCGCCCGCAATTGATACCATCCCGTATGCACGAGCAGCCATACAGCACGGTATCGCGTTGGGCCGATATATCATCAATGGGTCCGCGACCTTCATCACATATTGATGCATGAAAGCGAACCCAATGACTGCTCGTATTGCGCGCGCGCTTATTTCCGTTTCCGACAAGACCGGTCTGGTCGAATTTGCCAAATCCCTTCATGAACAGGGTGTTGAAATCCTGTCGACCGGTGGTTCTGCCAAGGCGATTGAAGCGGCCGGCATCCCGGTTAAGGAAGTTGCCGATCACACCGGTTTTCCTGAAATCATGGATGGTCGTGTTAAAACGCTTCATCCGAAAATTCATGGCGGCCTTCTGGGCCGTCGTCCGCTTTCCAGCCATATGCAGGCGATGAAAGACAACGACATTGCGCCGATTGATCTGGTGTGTGTGAACCTTTATCCGTTCGAAGAGACCGTCGCCAAGGGTGCCGATTTCGATACCTGCATCGAAAACATCGACATTGGCGGGCCAAGCATGATCCGTTCTGCCGCCAAGAACCATGAATCGGTCACGGTTGTTGTCGACCCAGGCGATTATGACCGGGTTGTTGCCGAAATGAAGGGCAACGAAGGGGCGACCACCGCCGAAACCCGCCGCGTTCTGGCCGCCAAGGCATTTGCCCGCACGGGTGCCTATGACTCGGCGATTTCAAGCTGGTTTGCTGGTGAACTGGGTGAAACCTTCCCGCAGCGTTTGAATGTTTCGGCCGAACTGAAGCAAACCCTTCGTTATGGCGAAAACCCGCATCAGCAGGCCGCATTTTACACCAACGGTAAAAACCGTCCGGGTGTTTCGACCGCGACCCAGCTTCAGGGCAAGGAACTGTCGTTTAACAACCTGAACGACACCGATGCCGCGTTTGAGCTGGTGTCCGAATTTGATGAAAAACCGGCTGTTGCCATCATCAAGCACGCCAACCCGTGCGGTGTGGCAGAGGGCGAAAGCCTGATTGATGCCTATCACAAGGCACTGTCATGTGATCCGGTGTCGGCATTTGGTGGTATCATTGCGGTCAACCGGACCCTTGATAAAGCCACGGCTGAAGAAATCGCCAAACTGTTTGCCGAAGTGGTGATTTGCCCGGATGCGGATGAAGCGGCCCGTGAAGTTCTGTCGTCCAAGAAGAACCTGCGTGTTCTTATTACCGGTGGCATGGCCGATCCGGAAGGCGAAGACATGACGCTGCGTTCGCTGGCGGGGGGATATCTGCTTCAGAACCGTGATGCGGGTCGGGTCAAACGTGAAGAGCTTAAAGTCGTTACCAAGCGCACGCCGTCCGAGGCCGAGCTTAATGACCTTCTGTTTGCCTTCCGCGTTGGCAAGCACGTCAAATCAAATGCGATTGTGTATGTTAAAGACGGCAAGACTGTTGGTGTTGGTGCCGGTCAGATGAGCCGTGTTGACAGTTCACGTATTGCCGCATGGAAAGCCGAAGAAGCCAGCAAAAATGCAGGCGAAGATGTCGTGCGGACCAAAGGGTCGGTTGTGTCATCTGATGCATTCTTCCCGTTTGCCGATGGTCTTCTGGCAGCGGTCAAAGCCGGTGCCACGGCGGTGATCCAGCCGGGTGGTTCGATGCGTGACGAAGAAGTCATTGCAGCAGCCGACGAGCACGGTATTGCCATGGTGTTTACCGGCATGCGTCATTTCCGTCACTAAGTGCGTAAATGATCCAGAAAATGAAAACCCCGGGGTCTGTCCCCGGGGTTTTGTTTTGGTGGAGTTGTTCCGGCCAAAGTGACCCAACCTGACGGACTTAAACGGCGGGTTGGGTGCCTTTTTGCGGGGTGTTTGCACTGTCACTGTCACCGTCATCATCGTTGCTGTGATCAATGATGGTGCCATTATGTTCAATGGCTGCAGGTTTTTGGGCTGCGTCCTTTGACGGTGTCATTTCCGTATCAGAGGTGGTTGTTTTTGGTGCCTGATGCACGCGAAGGGGGCTTCGCCATTCAACACTGCCAAACGAATGACAGGACGGGCAGGATACGACCCAGCGATCCGTTTCTGCCCCACAGGCCCCACAGCGCCAATCGGGATCCGGGTTGGCGTGGCTGGCCTTGACCAGAAGGTCACGAGCCTTCGCACCATCTTGCTTTTCACGCAATTCCAGATCGGCCAGCAAACGATAATGGCGAGCTTCGGTCTTGCGGGTCATGGCCTTTTCAAGGTTGCTGCGCGCCATGCCCCACAGATCGGCCAGAAGGGCAGCCTCGGCCAGAATAATCTGGCTTTCGACATGGTCTGGGTTGGTGGCAGCCAGTTTTTCAACTGATTTGACCTGTGCCAGCGGATCGCCGGTCAGCGTTTCAAGATAGATCGCGCCAAGGGCGGCAGACGGTGTTGTGCGCCAGCTTTGTAGGATAACGTCGCGGGCTTTGGTTTCCTGTTTCAGGTCGCGATAAAGCCCGGCCAGCAAAACAGCCGCACCGGTAAAGTCGCCGGCCGCGTTCAATGCCTTGCGTAAAAGTTTGATGGCTTCGGCATTTTCACCAGACGCGATGGCGTCCTCGGCCTTGGCGGTAATTAGCAAAGCACGCCGACGGGTCAATTCCTGTTCGCCAAAAACCTCGGCCTTTTGCGCATCAACCAAAAGGCTAAGTGCGCGGTCCCACCGTTTGGACGTCAGCAGCAAGTCAAACAGGGTCACGATCACAGCCGGATTGCGCGGGCGCAGACGGTGTGCGCGTTCGGCGTAATCAAGCGCGTCTTCGCGGTCATTGGTCTTAAGTGATAATTGCAGCAACCCGCGCAGGCCAAAGAACGCCGAGTCTGGTTTTTCCAACATGGCTTCAAACTGGCGCTTGGCCGCATCGTTGTTGCCGTCAAGTTCTGCTGCCTGTGCGGTTAAAAGCCGTGTCAGTGTATCGTCTTCAAGATAACGATCGACCGCACGGGTATGTTTAAGCGCCTGACGCACATCGCCCGATGCCAGTTCCAGCAACCCCATGGTCAGGGCCTGCTGGCCTTTTTTACGCCGACGACTGCCGAGCAGACGACCGACCCAGCCCGGTGAATTGGCAATGATGGTCCAGCCACGCCAGATCAGAACACATATGGCGGTCAGGGCCAAAAGGGCCAAGGCAACCATGCCAATCGATCCGTCAAAGCGATAGCCAAGCCAGACCACCGTCATTCTGCCGGGATTATCGGCAAACCAGACAGTGCAGCCCACCAAGATGGCCGTAATCAGGATAAAGGTCAGCAGGCGGATCATTGGCTATCCTCCGACCCGGTCAGAAGATCAATCGCATGCGCACTCAGCGAGGCGATGGCGCTGTTGAGAATTTGACGGTTTTCCGCAGCCGCCAACCAGTCGGCAACCGCGACCGATGCATGGTCACCTTCAACACCCTGAAGGGCGGTAATGGCAGCATCAAGGTCGTCGTGCTCAAGCGCGTTTTCAGCCGTTACCAGACGTCCTTCAAGTGATTCCTCGCCTGCCGCATCGACACGGCGGATCGGGATCAGTTTTTTGATGTTGGCCCACGTCGCATCAAGCACACTGCCCGAATGATCATCGGTGGCGGCCTGAACGGCTTCCTGTGCCATGACCGGGAAGGACTGACGCAGTTTTTCGATGGTCGGGGCCCCCTGATCGGCAAGCGGTTTAAGGGTGGTAATCTGTTCAGCAATAAGGGGGTCATCGCCGCTGCTGCGTTCAAGCTGATTTAGGGCGATGATAAATGGCCCACCGCGCTGCAAAGCATCGCGCAGGATGGTGACGGCCATGGCAATCGCCTGTCCGCGGCTTTCAACCCGAAGGCCAGCCGTTGCCCGGACTTCTTCTTCCATCGTTGACAGGCGTGCCGACATTTCACGCATTTCGTTGGCGACACCGGCAAGTTCGCTTTCGACGCGTGCAAGTTCTTCGATGGGGGCAGTACGGGTTTCAATTTCCGCCATACGGCGGGCAACTGTGTTGTTCAATGTGCCGCCGCGTTCGCTGTTAAGGCGTTCGCGCAAGGCATCAATTGTGCCTTCAAGCCGCGAAAGGCGTTCGGTCAGTTCCGGATCAACAACAACCGATCCATCCGGCAGGGGTGATGCGCTTGAAACGCTATTTGTATCACCGTCAACCGGGGGAAGACTGTCTTCTTCACTGACCATGCCATCGTCTTTTTCGGCCATGGTTGCGTCTTCATCCGGGGCCGGGATGGTATTGTTCTGATCGTTCTGATCAGTCATTTCCGGCTGACTTGGTGCATTGGTTGCTGTGATTGCACCGTCATCCTTGAACTCTTCGGGGGTTATTTCATCAAGAATAACCGTCGGGACATATTGGCTCAAAACCGGCTCTGCATCACGCCACCAGATCGCACGGGTCAACCAGCCAGCGGCAATGGCACCGACAATGATGATCACAAACAGCAAAAGCGCCTTGCCGCCCACACCCTTGCGCGAGGCAGCAGAACCGTCGGTTTTGCTGCTTTTGTCATTGGACTGATTGTTGCGATGGGCCGATGCCGGTTTTATTTCCGGTTTGGCCGTTGTCGATGCTGTTGCGCCAGGTTTCTCTGTCGGCTTTGATCCCGACTGGGAGGGCGATTTTGCCGTATCGGGTTTTGCACCAGATTGTGTGTCGGACTTTGTGCCTGTCTGGGTGTCTGTCTGGGCCGCCGTTGGCTTTGATGCGGGTTTCGCATCCGAACTGGCATTGCCGCTGCTATCGACAGATATGGTCTCGGTCGATTTCTGGGTGTCGACCGGTTTTGCGGAAGCGTCTGATTTTGGCGTTTCTGGTTTTTTCACGATCGGACCATTGCAGTTTGCGGTTGTTCCATAACGTGGTTACACGCTGGAAAATGACTGATCTAGTATAGAAAGAAGGTATTCCTGTGTCGGCTTTGATGCAACGTGCGTTCTTTGCCATGTAAGGTCGGCAGTTCGCAATTGCACTGCCGGACTGAGACAAATTGCACAGGTATCTGTCAGTTCCCCTTCCAGCTTGTAGCTTTTGACCAGCTTAACAAAGGTTTCGGCTGTGCGGGGAGAGAAAAATAAAACTGCATCAATATGATGCGCAGTGATGGCATCTAAAATCTGTTGTGGCAGGGTCTCGCTGGCGTGGGCGGTATAGACGGTTTGGCGGTCAATCTGATACCCGCCGTCACGCAGGATTTCGCCCAGATCGCCTGCCGTCTTGCGCGCTGCGGGATGGAAAAGCGGGCCCATTGCGGGACTAATTCGTTCCCGGATCAACGCGGCGAGATCGTGGATATCGCCATTGGCGCTTTCGATCCGGTTAAAACCCATATCAGCGGCCAGACGGGCTGTGGCATCGCCAACACATAAAGCCGTTTGGTAGCGATCCTGTGACAGACGGGCAAAGGCCCGCAGCCCGTTGGCGGATGTAAAAATAAGGGCCTGATACGGGGTCGGGTCAAAAGGCCTGGTTTGTGCTGGAAACTCAATTTCCAACATCGGTGCAGACAGAACCCGATAGCCGCGCGTTTGAAGGGATGCTTCAAGATCGGCGGAATCGGTTTTGGGCCGGGTGTTTAAAACCAGTGGTCCCATTTTCTGTCCCGTTATGTTGTGAGTCAGGCCGAAATAAAGTCCGGACCACCGCGTTGTTTAAGCTCTTCCCCGGCATCTTTTCCTGCGGCAGATGCGGTTGCCATGTCTGGCCGTGCAATATGGCGTTCGGTATCAAGCCGTTCGCTGCCATCCGGGCGCACGATTGAAACCCGCAACCGCATGCTGCCATCCTCATGATACTCGGCAAGGGCGGCAATCGGGGTGCGGCAGGAGCCATCAAGCGCGAAGAGGGCTGCGCGTTCACCCGCGACACGGATTGCCGACTTTTCGCAATGAAGGGCGGATATCCAGTCTTTGGCCTGTGTGTCATCCTCACGGATGGTGATGCCAATCGCCCCTTGGGCCACTGCGGGCAGCATGTCGTCTTCGGCAATCGGGGCGGTGGCAATTTCGGGTTGGCCCAGACGGTTCAAACCAGCCATCGCCAGTAAGGTCGCATCGACCTGTTCTTCGCCAAGTTTGCGAAGCCGGGTCTGCACATTGCCGCGGAATGTGATGACCTTGAGATCGGGATATTTGTTCAGGATCATGGCCTGACGCCGCAGCGACGCCGATCCGATCACGGATCCGGCAGGCATTTCGGCAAAGCTTTTATATTTCAGCGAAATAAACGCATCACGGACATCTTCACGCGGTAAAATCGTCGGCAGGATCATGCCATCAGGCAGGACTGTCGGCACATCCTTCATGCTGTGAACAGCAAGGTCAATGTCGCCCCCCATCAGGGCATCATCGATTTCCTTGGTAAACAGTCCCTTGCCGCCGATTTCCGACAATGCGCGATCAAGGATCTTGTCGCCGGTCGTTGTAATGACCGTAATGGCGATCGCACCCTCACTGGCAAGTTCGGGATGGGCCGCGGCCAGTTTATCACGGACCTCGTGCGCCTGTGCCAATGCCAAGGGTGAACCACGGGTGCCAATGCGAAGTTTTGCTGTATCTGTCATGACAGGAGTTTTAGTCTTAAAGTTGTTTGAAAACAAGGGGTGCGGCGGTCTGCGTCTTGGTAAAAATCGATTGGTATGACGTTGCTATTATAGTGTTAGAAAATGCGATTTCATTGACGTATGTCGGTCTAGAGAGAGTTTCGATAGTTTTGCGAGGCGTGGGTAAAAGGGCGGCGAAACAAACCCTTTAGACTGTCAAAATAGGCCTGAAACGCGATAACTGCATATGGCAAATGCGCCCGTCGGGGGTGGAAAGCAGGTAAAGTTTCCGCTACATCATCTCCAAGCGTAGTATTGTCATCCCAAAGCCGAGGGTTTCGGCGCACCCCTGACCGGATCAAAAGCATGATCGTACTTGGTATCGAAACAAGCTGTGATGAAACGGCCGCTGCTGTTGTAAACGACAAGCGCGAAATTTTGTCCAACCGCGTTTTATCCCAGCTTGATGATCATCGCCCCTATGGCGGCGTGGTGCCCGAAATTGCAGCGCGCGCACATCTTGAGCATCTTGATCGGCTTGTCGCCGAGGCGATGGATGATGCCGGGGTTGATTTTGATGATCTTGATGCGGTTGCCTGTACCGGCGGACCGGGCCTGATTGGCGGGGTGATGGTCGGGACCATGACCGCCAAGGCCATCGCCTTTGCCGCGCAAAAGCCGTTCATGGCGGTTAATCATCTTGAAGGTCATGCGCTGACCGTGCGGTTGACCGACGATGTTGCCTTTCCCTACTTATTGCTGCTGGTATCAGGTGGCCATTGTCAGGTGCTGATTGTCGAAGGTGTCGGGCGCTATAAACGGATTGGCACGACGATTGACGATGCGGTCGGCGAAGCCTTTGATAAGACCGCCAAGATGATGGGGCTTGGCTATCCCGGTGGTCCGGCGCTTGAAAAAATTGCGGAGAAGGGCAACCCGAACCGGTTTGGCCTGCCGCGTCCGTTGCGCGGTCGTCCGGGCTGTGATTTTTCATTCTCCGGGCTTAAGACGGCGGTTCGCAATTACATGGACGGTTTCCCGGTTGAACAGCAAACCGAGGACGTCAAAGCCGACCTTGCGGCATCCTTTCAACGTGCGGTGGGCGATACCCTGATTGATCGGGCGCGCAACGCTGTGTTTCAATTCATGCAAGATTATCCGGCGGGTAACACGCTTGTTCTGGCCGGCGGGGTTGCGGCCAATAAATATCTACGTGGGCGGTTGGTCGAGCTTACCGATCAGGCCGGCATGAAGCTGGTTGCGCCACCCCTTGATCTTTGTACCGATAATGCCGCCATGATTGCATGGGCCGGGCTGGAACGGTTCCGTCTGGGCGAACGTGATGATCTTGATTTCAAGCCACGTCCGCGCTGGCCGCTGGACCCGGAAGCGCCCAAGCGCCCCGGTGCCGGGGTTAAGGCATAAATCAATCCGATAAAAACCACCTTACATTTTGTCCGGAAAACAGATCATGAAAAAGCGCATTACAGTTATCGGTGGCGGCGCCTGGGGAACGGCACTGGCCATACAGGCCGTCCGTGCGGGTGCAGATGTTGAACTGATTTTGCGTAATCCTGATTTGGCAGAGCAGATCAACGCCAATGGCGAAAATGATCTTTATCTGCCCGGTGTGTCGTTGCCCGGGGCATTGCGGGCAACCACGGCCTATGACGGGTTGCGCGATGCGGATGCGGTTTTATTGGTGACACCGGCCCAGCATTTGCGTGAAACCCTGACCAAGCTTGCGGCCCACTGGACCGACGATCTTCCGGCTGTGATTTGCTGCAAGGGGATCGAAAAGGAAACCGGGGCATTGATGGCGCAGGTTGTGACTGAAACGCTGGGCAATGTGCCGGTTGCGGTTCTTTCCGGCCCAACCTTTGCCAAGGAAGTTGCCACCGGGTTGCCTGCGGCCATTACTCTTGCCTGTGAAGATCGCGGTTTGGGCAAGCGCCTTGTCGAACTGATTGGCACACCGGAATTTCGCCCCTATTTCAGCACGGACGTTGCCGGGGTTGAAGTGGCGGGTGCGATCAAAAACGTGCTGGCGATTGCCAGTGGCGTGGTTGCCGGGCTTGAGCTTGGCGATAATGCGCGCGCGGCCTTGATTACGCGTGGCATTGCTGAAATGTCACGGCTTGCGGTTGCCATGGGCGGGCGGGTTGAAACCATGCTGGGGCTTGCCGGGCTTGGGGATTTGACCCTGACCTGTACGGGGACATTATCGCGCAATTACACGTTTGGTGTTGCCCTTGGACAGGGTCGAAAGTCTGCTGATATTCTGGGTGAACGCCGTTCGGTGACCGAAGGCGTTTATACGGCGGCCTCAATTACCGCAGTTGCGGTGAAATACCAGGTTGAAATGCCGATTTGCACGGCAGTTGATCAGGTTGCCAACCATGGCAGCGATCTGCGCAGCACGATCAATGGGCTTTTGCAGCGTCCTTTCCGTGATGAGCTTGAGACAGCGCGGTAGACTTTTCGCACATACTGACCACAAGCAGGTCATTGGCGATTGGTTCAGCTTGAGAATGGGGCAACCTTCTGTCACTTTACGGGTATTGAACCCATAAAGAAGCAGGAAACAGTCCATGCATTTCTATATCCGTTGTGTTGATAAACCCGGTCACCTTCACGTGCGTAAAGCCAACCGTGATGACCATCTGGCCTATATCAAAGGCGGTTTTGCCGAGCGTATCGTTGCGGCGGGCCCGACCCTTGATCCTGATATGGAAGGCATGAATGGTTCGGTCTTTATCATCGAGTTTGATGCAATCGAAGATGCGCGCGAATTTGCTGCCAATGATCCATATGCCAAGGCCGGTCTTTTTGAATCTGTTGTGATCCGTCCGTTTAAAAAGGTCTTCTGATCCATGGCGTATTGGCTGATCAAAACCGAACCGGGAAGCTGGTCGTGGGACGATCAGGTCAAGAAGGATGTTGAGGGGTGGGATGGTGTGCGCAACCATCAGGCTGCCAAGAATCTCCGCACCATGAAAATCGGCGACAAGGCGTTTTTCTATCACTCGGTAAATGAGAAACGCATTGTTGGCATCGTTGAAGTGGTGCGGGAATTTTACCCTGATCCGACGGATGCGAAGGGCAAATTTGTTCAGGTTGATTTCAAAACGGTCAAGCCGTTGAAATCGCCGGTGACCCTTGCCGACATCAAGGCCGATCCACGTTTTGCCGAGTTGCCGTTACTCAAACAATCGCGCTTATCGGTCATGCCGATTGATGATGCGTCCTGGGCGGCGATTTGTGAAATGGGTGGTGTCGCGCCATGAGCGACTTGCCCGAAGCAGGCACAGTTTTGTGCGCACTAACCGATCTTGATGCGACAGGTGCCAAGGGTGTTAATCTTGGCGGCACGGGCATTTTTGTCGTGCGCAGCGATGAAGGTGTTTTTGGCTATGTAAATAGCTGTCCGCATATTGGTGTGCCGCTTGATATGGAACCAGATGAATTCATCAGCGATTTTGGTGATGAAATCATCTGTTCGACCCATGGGGCACGGTTTCGCATCCAAGACGGTGAATGTGTTTCTGGTCCCTGTACAGGCGATGTGCTTGAACCGGTTGCGGTTAAGGTCGAGGACAACCAGATTGTCCTCGCCTGACACTTGGCGATGGCAAAGGCGGTTGGATTACCCTGTCGCCTTTGCCAAAATTTCATCGAGATGTTTGGTAATGACGTCGAGCTGATCAGGTTCGGACAATCGATGATCGCCGGTCTTGATCAAATCAATGCGAACATCGTCGGTTACCAGTGCGTCGGTCAGGCGAAGGGCGGTTTGCCACGGTACATCGGGGTCTTTCATGCCTTGAACCAGACGCACCGGGCATTTTACGTCTAGTGGTTTGCGCAAAACGAGCTGGTCGCGGCCATCCTCTATCAGATTGCGTGTGATGGTATAGGGATCGTCGCCATAGTCGGTGGGTTCGATCAAGGCGCCGTCTTCCATAATCGATTTTTTCTGATCGTCGCTAAACTGTGCCCACATCAGGTCTTCGGTAAAGTCAGGTGCGGCGGCAATGCCAACAAGTCCGGCAACCCGTTCTGGCCGGGCAAGGGCGACCAGCAACATGATCCAGCCGCCCATCGATGACCCGACAAGAATTTGTGGTCCGGTGGTAATTTCATCAAGAACGGCAATGGCATCCGCCGCCCATTGGCCGATTGTGCCATCGGCAAATTTGCCTGACGATTGTCCGTGACCACCATAGTCAAAGCGGGTATAACCCAGCCCCTGCCGGATGCAATGCTCCTCAAGGTGCGTTGCTTTTGTTCCGGTCATGTCTGACATGAAACCGCCAAGGAACATAACGCCCGGCATCTTTAAAGTCCGGGTATTGGTGGCTTGAGTGTCAGATTGCTTGCCGGGCGTGTGATGGTATGCGATTTTTAATCCATCGGGCCGGTTGAGATATTGGGGTTTTTCAAGCTGCGGTGTGGGCATGTCATGTGTCATCCGGGGCGGAGTCCTTGGATGTTGGTGGTTGGAGTTGCATGAGCGCGTCAGAAGTAATGACTGAAGCAGTCTATCGATCAGAGCCCCGAGCGCAAGGCGGGGACTATCGTCCTGCCGTAATTTTACAGGTTTTGCCAGAACTTGACGCCGGTGGGGTCGAGCGCGGAACGGTTGATATTGCCCGTGCCATCGTTGACGGTGGCGGCAAGGCGCTTGTCGCATCCCAGGGGGGACGGCTTGAGCGTGAACTGGACCGCTTTGGGGCCAAGCATATCAATTTGCCGCTGAAGTCAAAAAACATCCTGACCATGCGCAAGAATATCGACGCACTGGTGAAGCTTATTTCGGACGAAGGTGTGGATATCATCCATGCCCGGTCGCGCGCACCGGCCTGGAGTGCCTATTTTGCGGCGCGCAAGGCCGGAATTCCGTTTGTGACGACGTTCCACGGGACGTATTCCGGGTATAAAAATCCGTTCAAGCGCCGCTATAACGCGATCATGACGATGGGGGATCAGGTTATTGCGATTTCCCAGCACATCGCCAACCACATCAACAAGTATTACAAGGTTGAACCAGATCGCTTGAACATTGTGCCACGCGGAACGAATGTTGATCTTTTCAATCCTGAAAATGTCAGTCAGGAACGGCTTATCGCGCTGTCGAACCTGTGGCGTCTGAACGGTGAAGAATATGTGATTATGCTGCCGGGCCGTATCACGCGCTGGAAGGGGCATGGTTTCCTCATTCGTGCCTTGCCGGCTGTTCTTGAATCCCTTGGGCATCGTCGTGTGCGGTGTCTGATTGTTGGATCAGATCAGGGCCGGACCGGTTACCGGGATGAAGTACTGCAAATGACCAGTAAGCTTGGGCTTGAAGATGTCGTGCATATTGTCGACCATTGTGCCGATATGCCTGCGGCCTATATGCTGGCCGATGTCGTTGCCTGTCCGTCGATTGAACCCGAAGCCTTTGGTCGTATTCCGTCCGAGGCACAGGCAATGGGACGTCCGGTTGTTTCAACTGCGCACGGTGGGGCGATGGAAACGGTTCTTCCGGGCGAAACCGGGTGGCTTGTCACACCCAATGAAGTCGAACAGCTTTCACGCGCACTTGTTCAGGTTCTGAGTATGACGCCGGAAAAACGCGCGACCCTTGCGGCCAAGGGGCGTCAGCATGTGATCGATCATTACTCGCTTGAACAGATGGCCGAACAGACACTTGGCGTTTATGCCAAGGCGCTTAAGCGCGTTCACAGGAATGCAGCATGAACGACGATATCATGAGTATGCCAGTTGATCCGGTTGTTACAACAGCCGGTAAAGAACTGGCGACGGATGCGTCGGCAACGGGCAAGCGTATTCTGGTGATCAAGCTTTCTGCACTGGGCGATGTTATTCTGGCAATGGGGCCGTTTGCGGCGATCCGTGCTGCCCATCCTGATGCGCATATCACGGTTCTGACCACACGGCCGTTTGTCGATCTGATGAAAGCCAGTGGTTTTTTTGATGCGATTGCCATCGACCGTCGCCCAAAATTGACCAATCTGCGCGAAGTTTTTGCCCTGCGCCGTTTTCTGCGCAACGGTAATTTTGACCGCGTTTATGATTTGCAAACCTCGGACCGGTCCGGGTTCTATTACAAGTTGTTCTGGCCAAGCCCAAAGCCCGAGTGGTCCGGAATCGCACGTGGATGTTCACACCCGCATGCAAATCCCGAACGCGATAGCATGCATGCGCTCGATCGAATTTTTGACCAGCTTGAATATGCAGGTATTTCGAAGGTTCCTGTTCCCGTTCTTGCCGGACCTGACATTGATCTGGATCGTTTTGGCATTCGCAGTCCGTTCGTTCTGATTTGTCCGGGCGGCGCACCGCATCGCCCGGCAAAGCGGTGGCCCGCAGAACGGTTTGGGCTTTTGGCCAAGAAACTTGCTGATTATCGCTTAACGCCGGTTCTGATCGGAACCGAGAAGGAAAGCGATGTCCTGGGCAAGATTGATGCCATGTGCCCCAAGGCCCGCAATCTGATGGGGCGGACCGGATTTCTTGATATAGCATCGCTTGGTGCGCGGTCGGTTTTGGCGATCGGCAATGATACGGGGCCGATGCATATTGCGGCTGCCGCAGGGGCGCCATCCATTGTCCTGTTTTCGCGCGAATCGGATCCAAAATTAAGTGCACCGCGCGGAATTAGCGACAATGCCGTTAGCACCGTTCGCGAAAGTGACCTGCGGGAATTAACCGTTAATCGTGTGATGGAAGAAGTGCGCCGTCGTCTTGATTTGGACGAATAAAAAACCGGTAATGGCACAATAAGCACACCGTTAATTCAAAAGCGCGGAAATTGGCGCTTTGAAAGGTTTTGACTTGCCTAAAAACATTGCTTTCTGAGCGCACCGGGATATGCTAGTGCAGGTCTAGTGAAAAACGCGGTTTCATAGAAACGCGGTTTTCCATATTACTCTTTCTGACCGATTTGTTTGATTACCATAGGAGATTATCCATAGCACGACCACGCAAACCGATGCAGCCGACCAAGGATGGTCCGCGCGTCAATGAGGATATTAAAGCCCGTTTGATCTGTGTTGTCGACGCTGAAGGCAATATGTCGGATCCGATGACGGTGCGTGAAGGCGTTGAAAAGGCAGCAGAAGTTGGACTCGACCTTGTCGAAGTCGCTCCAAACGCCGAACCGCCAGTGTGCAAGTTGATCGACTACGGCAAGTTCAAATACGAACAAAGCAAAAAGCAGAACGAAGCCAAAAAGAAACAGAAGGTTATCGAAGTCAAGGAGATCAAACTCCGTCCGAACATCGATATCCATGACTACAACGTCAAACTGCGTGCCGCGCAGAAGTTTCTTGGCGGTGGTGATAAGGTGAAAGTTACGTTGCGCTTCCGCGGACGTGAAATGGCCCACCAGGATCTTGGTCTTGGCATGCTCCAGCGCTTCTCGGGGGATCTTGAAGATCTTTCCAAGCCGGAAATGATGCCGAAGATGGAAGGTCGTGTTATGATTATGGTACTGGCGCCGCGTTAAGACGCGGCGTTTTGCCGTTCTGCCCAAAGAGGTCCAAGCCAAAGAGGGAATGCCATGCCAGCCGTAAATGATCTTCTGATCGTTGGTGTTGATGACGACCCGAAAAGTCTGGTTCTTCTGAAACGAATCGTCGAAAGCGGCGGTTATCAGTTTCAGGGGGTTTCCTCTGGCAAGGACCTTTTAAAACTCCTGAAGTCGGCAAGGCCGCGCATCATCCTTCTGGATATCATGATGCCCGACATGAACGGGTTTGAAACCGCGCTCAATGTGCGGACCCATTTCCCCAATCTTGCCTGCGCGATCATTTATGTCACAGCACGCCAGAGTGAAGAAGACCTGCGCGGCGGTGTTGCCGCCGGGGGCAACGATTTTGTCCTTAAGCCGGTCAATCGCGAAAAGCTGATGACACGAGTCGAAAAATGGATCGGCCGCGCCCATAACATCAAAACTGCGGTTTGATGGTTCACCTGTAACCTACGACGTGACGCATTGCGTTTGAGTGCCAGCCCTGTCGGTATCAGCCGATGGTGAAGTGTGTTTATGGCGTAAACGGGCGAAGGGCTGCGATCAGCGGATCAATATATAATGTCAGGACCGAAAAGCTGATAACGCCGACGGCTGTGGTCACCAGAACAATTGACGAGCTTCTAACGATATAGCGGTCATAGGTTGTCGCAATGACAAAAACATTCCCCGCCGTTGGCAAGCCTGCAAGCAGTAAAACAGCCTGTGCCTCCAGCCCGGAAACGGTTCCAAGACTATAAAATGCAATGAAGACGGCCACGGGATGGGCAACCAGTTTGGCAATGCTCATGACGGCAAGCTCGGCACGGTTTTCGGCAATCGGACGGCCGACAAGTGCGACGCCAATGGCAAATAGTGCTGCCGGCCCGGCACTGCGTCCCAGAAGTTCCAGCAGATAATCCACACCATCTGGCCAGCGAAGATCAAGAATGCTGGCCGCAACGCCGGTCAGAATCGCGATGACAACCGGATTAAGCAACGTCCCGCGCAGGATTTTGCCCAATGGGTTTGTGCCATCGGCATGTTTCGCTGTTTCAAGCAGGAACAGCGAAAGTGGCAACATGAAAATCAGATCAAACGACAGGGCGACAATCAGGGGAACAGTCGCCTGCGTTCCAAGCAACCCAATGATCAGGGGTAAGCCCATGAAACCGACATTGGGCATGGTGCTGCCAAAGGAAAAAAGCGTCTGGCAGGCTGGGTCGAGTTTGAAGACACGTTTTGCAATAAGCCGCGTTGCGCCATAAACCAGAAGCGTTGCCCCGCCGTAAGCAAGCAAAATGTCGGGCTGCCAAATCTCTGATGGTGTCCGGCTGGCAAGGGCGCGAAACAAAAGGGCAGGCAAGGCAAAGTAAAAAACAAAGCCATTGATGCCGCGCATCCCTTCGCTTGAGACGATCTTGGTCTTTCCGCCAATCCAGCCAAGGGCAATCAGGCTGAAAAAGGGCAGGATGATAGATGTGATTTGTGCCATGCGACCTGTGATATAGAGGCGAGAGAATGAAACTGGGCGGGTTTATTTGATCTGTCGAATGCACAATGGCGGGGCAGAGCCGCAAAAAGCAAGGGCAAAGGGGCGAATTGGTTCTTGAAAAAGGCAAATGCTGAGTCTATAACCACCCGTCCCCGAAACAGGTGGTGAGGCTGGAAAGTTTGTTATGAACTTTCAGGGCATGCCCAGCCGCCGTAGGGGATTTCGTTTTCATTGCATATGCAAGGATAGAAAAATGCCCAAGATGAAGACCAAAGCGAGTGCTAAAAAACGCTTTAGCCTGACTGCAAGCGGAAAAGTGCGTCGCAACGTGGCAAACAAGCGCCACCTGCTGACTGCAAAACCTACCAAGATGAAGCGCCAGTCGCGTGGTACAGAGATTCTCTGTGACGCCGATGCCCGCATTGTCAAAAAATTCCTGCCGTACGGTTAAGGTTAAGGAGAGTTAAATGGCTCGTGTAAAAGGGGGCGTGTCTTCACACGCCCGTCACCGCAAGGTTATTAATGCTGCCAAGGGTTACCGAGGCCGCCGCAAGAATACTTTCCGCACTGCCGTTCAGGCTGTGGAAAAAGGTTTGCAGTATGCATACCGCGATCGTCGCGTTAAGAAACGCCAGTTCCGTTCACTCTGGATCCAGCGTATCAACGCCGGTGCACGTGAAAACGGTCTGAGCTATTCGCAGTTCATGAACGGCCTTAAGAAGGCTGGCGTTGAACTGGACCGCAAGGTGCTTGCTGACATCGCAGTGCGTGAACCTGAAGCTTTCAAAGCTCTGGTTACACAGGCGCAGGCTGCACTCGGCTAATAAACCTTTGTAATAAGGTTTATATAGGCACTTGCCTGATTTGATCGGGGGCGGCCATATTGGCCGTCCCCTTTCTTATTTTACGTTCTTTTTGTTTTTGAAACCCAAGCCAAAGCGTCGGAAGTTATGGAAAACATCGAAGCATTGCGCGAAGAGGTTCTGGCGGAAGTCGAAAATGCGGCCGATCTGGCTGTACTTGAAGATGTCCGCATCAGCGCCCTTGGCAAGAAAGGCCGTATTACCGGCCTTATGAAAAACCTTGGCAAGATGGACCCCGATCAACGTCGTGAATTTGGTCAGACGCTGAACGCAGTCAAAGATCAGGTCGCAGGCGCAATCGATACCCGCAAAACCGCCCTTGAAGATGCTTCGCTTGAAGCGCGTCTGGTGGGCGAGCGGATAGACGTTACCCTGTCATCGCGCCCAGATGAAACCGCGGGCCGCATTCACCCGATCAGCCAAACGATTGACGAAATTGTCTCGATCTTTGGCGAGATGGGCTTTGCACTGGCCGAAGGGCCGGACGTCGAAGACGATTTCCATAACTTTACCGCCCTTAACATTCCGCCGGAACATCCCGCGCGCGAAATGCAGGACACTTTCTATCTGCCTGAACGCGAAGACGGGTCGCGCCTTGTGCTGCGGACCCATACACGCCTGTGCAGATCAGAACCATGCAGAACAAAACCCCGCCGATCCGCATTATCGCGCCGGGGCGCACATATCGTTCCGATAGCGATATGACCCATACGCCGATGTTCCATCAGGTCGAAGGTCTGGTGATCGACAAAAAAACGCACATGGGGCATCTCAAGGGCTGCCTGCTTGAGTTTGTGAAAACCTATTTCGAACTTGATGATGTGCCGGTGCGCTACCGTCCAAGCTTCTTCCCGTTCACCGAGCCGAGTGCCGAAATGGATATCGGCTGTTCGCGCAAAGGCGGGGAGCTCAAGATTGGTGAAGGTGACGACTGGCTGGAAATCCTTGGCTGCGGCATGGTGCATCCGCGGGTTCTGTCTGCCTGTGGTCTTGACCCGGAAGAATATCAGGGCTTTGCCTTTGGCATGGGGATTGAACGTATCGCCATGCTGAAATACGGCATTCCCGATCTTCGTACCTTCTTCGATACCGATCTGCGCTGGCTGAAACATTATGGTTTCGTGCCGCTGGATGTACCGAACATGGTAAGGGGCTGAGATTATGAAATTCACACTTGATTGGCTAAAACAGCACCTTGATACCGATGCGTCGGTTGCGGTGATTGCCGAGAAACTGACTGATATCGGCCTTGAAATCGAAGGGCTTACCGATCGTGCAGCAGCCCTTGCCGACATTCGTGTTGCCCATATCGAAGAAGCCGGACAGCATCCGGATGCAGACCGTTTGAAGCTCTGCCGGGTCAATACCGGCGAGAAAATCATTCAGGTCGTGTGTGGTGCGCCAAACGCACGCACAGGCATCAAGGTTGCCTTGGCCCAACCGGGCGCGATCATTCCGATTGATGGCTCGAAGTTAAAGCCGGGCAAAATTCGTGGTGTCGAAAGCCAGGGCATGATGTGCTCAAGCCGTGAGCTGTGCCTTGGTGACGATCATGACGGTATTATCGAGTTGCCGGACGATGCGCCAATTGGCGCACCCGTTGCGGGCATCTTGGGGGCGGACGATACAATTTTTGAAATTGGTCTGACCCCGAACCGCCCCGATTGCACAGGTGTGCGTGGTATTGCACGTGATCTGGCCGCAGCCGGTATCGGTACGCTGAAAGCTGATCCGCGTCAGGAAGTCGTTTCAGGTGCCTTTGACAGCCCGATTGGTATCACGATCAGCCATGAAATCGCATCCAACAATGCGGTTCCGGCATTTTATGGCCGGTATATCCGTGGCGTGAAAAATGCCCAAAGTCCCGATTGGCTTAAAGCCCGTCTGGAGGCCATCGGCCTGCGCCCGATTTCGGCCCTTGTTGATATCACCAATCTGGTAACCCACGATCTGGGCCGTCCGTTGCATGTGTTTGATGCCGATAAACTGTCGGGTGACATCAATGTGCGCTATGCGACCAATGGTGAAAAAATCGCGGCCCTTGATAACAAGGAATACGCGCTTTCCGATACCATGGTTGTCATTGCCGACACGACAAAGGCACTTGGCATTGGTGGCATCATTGGCGGCGAAGAAACCGGGTGCCTTGAAGACACAGTAAACGTGTTTGTCGAATGCGCCCTGTTCGATCCGATAAGCGTTGCCAAGACCGGGCGTAAGCTTCAGATCAATTCCGATGCGCGCTATCGTTTCGAACGTGGTGTCGATCCGCAATCTATCGCTTGGGGCATGGAAGTTGCCACGCACCTGATTACGGAAATCTGTGGTGGTGAAGTATCCAACGTTGTCAAAACCGGTGAGGTGCCTAACCCGCGCAACAGCTTTGATTTGCGGATTGACCGCATTCGTGAGCTTGGCGGTGTTGCGGTTGAGGCTGATCGTGTTGTTGAAATTCTGACATCGCTTGGTTTTGAGGTCAGTGGTTCGGGCCCGGTCATTTCCGCCGTCGCACCGACGTGGCGTCCAGACGTGATTGGCGAAGCTGATCTGGTCGAGGAAGTCCTGCGAATTGTCGGTTACGACAAAATCCCGACCGTTGCGTTGGAACGCGAAAGCAGCCTGCCGGTACCGGCCCTGTCGCCGATGCAAAAACGTGTTGGTCTGACCCGTCGCGTTCTGGCGTCACGCGGTTTGTATGAAACCGTGACATGGGCCTTTACCGACTCGCGTTGGGCAAAGCTGTTTGGTGAGCTTAAAGACGGTTTGTATCTGGCCAATCCGATCAGTTCCGATCTTGATGTGATGCGGCCCAATGCGCTGATCAACATGATCGCGGCGGCCGGACGCAACCACGCACGCGGGTTTGCTGATCTGGCTTTGTTTGAAGTTGGGCCGGAATTCTTTGGTGATCAGCCCGGCGATCAGCGTCTTGTGGCGGCGGGTCTTCGTTCTGGTGCCACCACAGCACGCAGTTGGACCGGTTCGCGCCGTGACGTTGATGTGTTTGACGTTAAGGCCGATGCAGAAGCGCTGCTTGAGGCGCTTGGGACCAATGCGGCCAATGTGCAGGTCTCTACCGACGGTGCGCCAAGCTGGTACCATCCGGGACGCTCAGCCGCCTTGCAGCTGGGTCCGAAAAACGTTCTTGGGTATTTCGGTGAGTTGCACCCCAAAGTGCTTAAGGCGCTTGGTGTTAAAGGTCGTGTCGTGGCGTTTGAGCTGTTTGTTGAAAACGTGCCGATGCCAAAGAAAAAAGGCACGGCCCGTCCGGCGCTTAACGCATCAAGCTTCCAGTCGGTTGAGCGGGACTTTGCCTTCTTGCTCGATCAGGATGTGAAGGCCGAAGCCATCATTAAGGCCGCGCGCAGTGCCGACCGTAACCTGATTGTCGATGTGACGATCTTTGATCTTTATGCCGGCAAAGGCATCGAGGATGGCAAGAAATCATTGGCATTTTCGATCACATTACAGCCGACCAAGGCAACCTTGACCGAAGAAGAAATTGATACGGTCAGCAAAAATGTTGTCGCGGCTGTTGAAAAGGCAACCGGCGGATCTTTGCGGGCCTAGGTCCTGCTCTTTGGCAACCAAAGACGGTAAAACATTTCAGACGGGTCGCTTTCGGGCGGCCCGTTTTCTTTTATCGGGGATGCAAAGTATGGCGAACGCGAAAAGGCCGGGATAAATTTACCGACCGGGGCGCTTGCGCAGGATGGCATATTCTTCCTCGTCGAGATCAAGTGCGATCAACTCGGGCCCGTTGCTAAAGATGTGCCATTCCATATCGGTGTCATCGCATTCGATGCTGAGCTGATCGGCCATGCTGTTCCATGTGCATTGTTCGCGATCATCATCGGCATCAAGGCGCCCGACACCATTGTCATAAAGATGCATAACCAAAAGCTGCTCATCCTCGTCAATCGAATAGATGGCATATGTTTCGTTTGCAAAACGGTAGTTGATTTCCCTGCCATCCAAACGCCGCCATCCGCGTGGCAATGGCTCCCCCGGTTCGTGCTGGGCAAAGAAGTTGGCAAGGGTCTGCATGTGGTTGTTATTCATGGTGCGCATGTCCGAGCCACAGGCGCCAAGCGTAAGTAGCCCCAGTATTGCGACAGATGTCAGGATCGAACGACGGTTGCGGGCAAAGCTTATGGTCATGTTTTCCGTAACTCCCTTGGTGCCAGAGCGAGGCAGCTTTTTCCCTGCGTCACGCCTATACCGACACACCAAGCAATATGCTTGCCATTCGATGCCGGGTTTTAGCCGCTCTTATTCAGACCGGCTGGCACGGAGTGTAAATATGAATGTGGCGCCCGGATCACTGATCGGGCGGGTGGTATCAAGCCAGATTTTCCCGCCGTGCTGTTCGACAATTTTCCGACATAGCGACAGGCCAAGCCCGGTTCCTGAAAACTCGTCCTTATGCAGGCGCTGGAACAGACGGAAAATACGTTGGGCATGTTCGGGGTGAATGCCAATGCCGTTGTCACGTACCGAAAAACGCCAGAAATCGCCCGACGGCGTATCGGGTTCAACCGTAATGTCAATATGGGGCGGGACGCCGGGGCGACGGTATTTGATCGCGTTTGACACAAGGTTCTGGAACAGCCGCGAAAGACCAATGCGGTCGCCCATCAGGCTGGGCAGTCCGTTATGGGTAATGGTGGCATGTTCCTGACTGATGATTGTTTTAAGGTCCGCCTGTGCTTCGTTAAGGACCTGATTGCAGTCAACAGTGCTGAAATCTTCGTTGGTGCCGGTTTTGGCGTATTCCAGAAGGTGGCTGATCAGCTTGTGCATCCGCTTTGCGCCATCAACCGCATAGTCGATATATTCGTCAGCCTCCTGATCGAGCGTCCCGGCATAGCGTTTTTTCAAAAGCTGGGTATAGCTTGCGACCATGCGTAACGGTTGTTGCAAGTCGTGTGATGCAACATAGGCAAACTGTTCAAGGTCCTCGTTGCTGCGTTTAAGCTGGTCAAGGGTATCGCGCAGTTTGTTGGCATTTTCCACAAACTCGGTGACATCGCGTGCGCTGCTAAATGTCATGCCGTCAAATGGCCCGATGGCATGCCACGAAAGCCAGCGGATATTGTCGTTGCGATCCCTAAGGCGCAGGATCTGCTTTGTGTCACCCGAATCGCGCTTTTCGGTAAGGGCGCGTGATGATGCCAGGGCAATTTGCTGGTCTTCGGGCTCGAACAGTTTGAAAAATGGCTGGCCGATCAGATTATACAGACGTGTCCCAACCAGTTCTTCGAACGCCGGACTAAACCCGTGCAAAATTCCATCAGTATCAACCGCGATTGATGGTTCGGGCGTGTGGCGCAAATAGGTTTCGAACGGATTGCAAAGTTCCTGCTGGGCGGCGGTTTCAAGCAATAGAACGGAAATGAAATCACGTTCGTTCTCAAGGTACCTATGCGCCATAAGATAGAAACGCTGGGTATGGGTGGCATCAATGCGAATATCGACCATCGCGCCAATCCGCGCATCCGGCCAGACATTGTCAATCAGCGGTCCGCGCAGTCTTGCCATTGAGGATGGCGTTAACCGGTCAAGGAATTCGGTTAGCAGCGGTTTGATGTTTTCATTCGACGGGCCAAGAATTTCGGGCCAGTTCATTTGTGTGACTAATTTCCCATCAGCAGTATCGACCGGCCAGCTTATGACCGCACAGCCACATTCCGACAGGGTGTTTTCCGTCTCGCTGAAATGTTCGGCCAAATGGGCGGCGCGCAAATGCTGGCGCTTAAGGCGTTGCCAAAGCCAGACCGCCAACCCGCACAGGATGGTCATGGCCATGACAAACAAAAGCGCGTGCAAAATGATGGCCTGGCGCCAGTTTTCCATCAGCTTTGATCGCGGGGTATAGGCAACCAGGATCCGATCAAGATCAGGCAGCTTGCTATAGGCCAGAATCATGACCTGTTGCCCATGGACGCACAGCAATGAATCGCGATCCGCAGGCTGCTTGACAATGTATTCCGCCAGATCGCCAATCAGATGCGGTGGGATATACCCACTAACCTGATCAAGCTTCCCATTGAGCAACCCGACAGTGATGTCTGAATTATCCTCAACGATCTTTTGCAGATCGACTGTGCTGTTTTGTAACAGCATCAACCCCAAACGATATGCAGTTGCTTCAAGTTGGCTGCTGGCTTGGTCAACGGCGCTGTCATACAGCGTTTTCTGGATGAAGAAGAAGGAAAACAGCAGGACAAACACGCCGGTCATGGTCAAGAGCGCCAGCCTTTTGCGCAGCTTTGCCAAGCTGCGACGAGACAGGGTTTGCTCGATTGAGGTCATGAACATGTTGGCAGGCGTTCCCACTCGGACTGTTTCGGCTCATCCTTGTTAGATGGGGTGAGCTCTGACTAAAACCTATGTTCTTTTTCTGCGGTTGAAAAGCGCGTAGATGGTCTAAATCTTATGTAACGACAAAGAAATTGCGTCTGCAAACAGGGATTTGATGAATGCGGTGGCACGTTTGACGCAATGGCAGGTGGATCGCGATGATGTTCGGTCGTGATGGCATTGCAAAACACTGGTGGGCATTTGCAACACAACGCTTCTATTTGCAGGCAAAAACCCCTATAAACCCGCTGGTGATTGATCCGGGGAATTGTTTGTTCAATTTCCTGACTGCTTTGCGGATCACATATGGCGGGTTTTCCTGTAAGTGTCACATCGTTTAGGCGATGTGTTTCATCCCAGCGTCGCTGCCAGAACATGGTGTGCAGACCGGGATGGATGCTTTCGGCTGAACCTTGCGTGTGACGGGTTTCGCGACAGTCAGACAACGACAATCACAGCGTTTCGATATTGTTTTGCCCCTTGGCCGAATGCGAGCCAACTTTAGTGCCAGAAGCAGCCATATGACCGACCTTAAGCATATTCGTAATTTTTCGATCATCGCACATATCGACCACGGTAAATCGACCCTGGCCGACCGTCTGATCCAGTTGACCGGCGGCCTGACCGACCGTGAAATGGCTGAGCAGGTTCTCGATTCGATGGATATCGAACGTGAACGTGGCATCACCATCAAATCACAGGCCGTGCGTCTTAAATATACCGCCAAGGATGGGGTTGAATATACCCTCAACCTGATGGATACGCCCGGTCACGTCGACTTTGCCTATGAAGTGTCGCGCTCTCTTGCTGCTTGCGAAGGATCGCTTCTGGTGGTGGATGCCGCACAGGGTGTCGAAGCCCAGACGCTGGCCAACGTTTATCAGGCGATTGAAAACAATCATGAAATCGTTCCGGTTCTGAACAAGGTCGATCTGCCTGCCGCAGAACCCGACCGTGTCAAAGAGCAGATCGAAGAAGTGATTGGCATTGATGCCAGTGACGCGGTGATGATTTCGGCGAAAACCGGCCTTGGTGTACCAGACGTTCTTGAAGCACTGGTAACCCGTCTTCCATCCCCGACCGGGGATGCGACCGCACCGCTTGAAGTTTTGCTGGTTGATAGCTGGTATGACGCCTATCTCGGTGTGATGATTTTGGTGCGGGTCAAGGAAGGTACGCTCAAGCGCGGCCAGAAGGTCCGTTTCATGAACGCCAAGGTCACCCACACCATCGACCGTGTCGGGGTGTTTACGCCAAAACCGATCGCGCTCGAAGAAATGGGTCCGGGCGAAGTCGGCTTTATCAACTGCGGTATGAAAACCGTTGCCGAATGCGAAGTCGGGGATACCATTACCGAAGACAAACGCCCGTGCGCCAAACCGCTGGCCGGTTTCAAACCGTCCATTCCGGTGGTGTTCTGTGGCATTTTCCCGGTTGATACCAGTGAATATGAAACGCTGCGCGATGCGCTTGAAAAGCTGCATCTTAATGACGCATCGTTCCAGTTCGAACCGGAAAATTCGACCGCACTTGGTCTTGGTTTCCGCTGTGGGTTCCTTGGTCTGTTGCATCTTGAGATCATTCAGGAACGCCTTGAACGCGAGTTCGAGCTTGATCTGATTACGACCGCACCGTCGGTGTCCTACAAGATCACCATGAGCAAGGGCGAAGAAATCCTGCTGCACAATCCGGCAGATTTCCCCGATGTCACCAAGATCGCCAAGATCGAAGAGCCATGGATCAAGGCATCCATCATGGTGCCCGACGATTATCTTGGCGGGATCCTGACCCTGTGTACCGAACGCCGTGGCGTTCAGCTTGACCTGACCTATGTCGGGAACCGCGCAATGGTGGTCTATAAATTGCCGCTCAATGAAGTGGTGTTTGATTTCTATGACCGTCTGAAATCGATTTCGCGTGGCTATGCCAGCTTTGATTATGATATCGCCGGATATGACGAAAGCGATCTGGTCAAGGTCTCCATTCTGGTCAACGAAGATCCGGTTGATGCGCTGGCATTGATGGTTCACCGTTCGGCAGCAGAATACCGTGGCCGTGAGATTTGCAAACGTCTTAAGGATCTTATCCCGCGTCAGATGTTTAAAGTCGCCATTCAGGCCGCCATTGGCGGCCGGGTGATTGCCCGTGAAACCGTATCGGCAATGCGCAAAGACGTGACAGCAAAATGTTACGGCGGTGACGTGTCGCGTAAACGTAAACTTCTGGAAAAGCAGAAGGCCGGTAAGAAAAAGATGCGTCAGTTCGGCAAGGTGGAAATTCCACAGTCGGCCTTTATCAATGCGCTTAAGATGGGCGACGATAAATAGGCGATCGCCGAAGTTTCGATATCAAAACAAAGGCTGCATCCCATTGGGGTTGCAGCCTTTTTTCTTTGCTGTTTTCAGAAGTACCTTCGCTGCGCTATGGATGATCCAACCACAACACATATCGCAGGAGCCGACCCATGGAGCTTGACCGTCTGATCAAACAGGAAGAAGCGCTGGTGTTTGACCGCTTTGACGAAGACACCGCATGGGCAATCGGCTCCAAACTGGTGGGGGTGGCGCAGGCGCAAAACGCACCCGTTGCGATCAATATCCGCACCCCGGACCGTACCCTGTTTCACGCATCCCTTGCTGGGGCCAAACCGGCAAATGACGGCTGGGCACGGCGTAAAAGCAATGTGACCTTACGCGAACATGAAAGTTCGATGCGGTTTGGCGTGACCCTGCAAACCAAGGGCAAAACGCTTGCCGATCATGGCCTTGGTTTTGCTGAGTATGCCGATCACGGCGGCAGCTTCCCGATCCGGGTTTCCGGTGTTGGTGTAATCGGGGCGATTACGGTATCGGGGCTGGCCTCCGCCGAGGATCACGCAATGATTGTTGGCGTGCTTGCCGACTTCTTGAAGGTCGATGTTATCTGATCTGATCCATGCACCGGGCGATCCGACTGGATCAACGGGACGGTTTATTCTTCCAGAATCGCTTGGACTTTGCGCGATACCCATTTTGAAATGATGGTCGATCCGGCAACAAGCAGGCCGATGGCAACCGCTGTGCCAATGACAACCATAAAGCTGCCCGCCGACCGGCCGTGCATCATCATTTCAATTGCGGCCTGAAACGTCACCATCAACAGCAAAGTTCCCAGCAGCAAGGTGCCTGAGCCAAAAAGAATCAGCTTATGCATATTTGTAATGAAGCTCGGGTTCTTTTGGTCTTCCTGACGTTGGTCACTCATAAAGGCCCCCTTGATGGTGGTGTGTGCAGATTTCGACTGTCAGTGGAGTTTAGCAGCCTGACATGAATGCACCTTAAGGGCCAGAGCCAAAAGCCCTTATTTTTGAAGTGTTTCAAGAGGTGAGGTTTAAGCAGGGGATGTTTTAGCTACCCTGATCGAAATGATCGATGTCGGGATCAATCACGGAAAATTCGGGCAGGGCTGTACTGACCCAAAGGTGCTTTTTCGCCTTAAAAGGGGTCGGGTCATCAAAGCTGCCAAGGCGTAGATCGATGGTGTCAGCACTTTCGCGGCTCCACCATGTCAGGCTGGAGCCGCATTTGGGGCAAAATCCGCGATATTTACCCGGTGTGCTTTCGTAATCGGTCGGTGTGCCATCCCATGTGACGGCATCGGTCCGAAAGCTGACAAAGGTGGAAACACCCGACCCACTATCCTTGCGGCACATGCCACAATGGCAGTGGTTGGCACCAACCGGGTCGCCAGATGCGGAAAAACGCACCGCGCCACAAAGACAGCCACCAACATGGGTCGGGGTACTTGTGGTCATGGTGCGCTTTCCTGAAATGCCTATGGATTATTCGTTCGGAACACCTGTGGTGGTCGAATATTCGAAGTGGAATTCCTTGTCCGGGAACAGGTAGCTGCGCGCGGCATGGATCGCACTTGCCCCTTCGGCAAAGCCAGACAGGATCAGTTTTAATTTATGCTCGTAATGGGCGATATCGCCAATGGCAAAGATGCCCGGAACCGAGGTTTCCATGGTCGCCTGTGTCACACCGATATGGTTTTTATCGACATTCAGGCCCCAGTCGGCAATCGGGCCAAGTTCCATGGCAAGGCCAAAGAACGGCAAAAGGTGATCGGCTTCAAGTTCGCGTTCTTCGCCCTTAAGCGTTGCGACAACCACGTGGGACAGAATGCCGTTTTCACCGCGAAGGCCCTTGAGCTGATAGGGGATGACCATCTCGATCTTCCCGGCTTCGGCCAATGCTTGCAGTTTTGCACTGCTGTCAGGGGCGGCACGGAATTTCGGGCGACGGTGAACCACCATGACCTTTTCGGCAACATCATGCAGTGACAATGCCCAGTCAACGGCGGAATCTCCGCCACCGGCAATCACAACCTTTTTGCCGGCAAAATCAGCGCGGCGTTTGACGTAATATTGAACCCCGCCAGAATCCTCGTAATCGTCAAGACCATCCATCGGCGGCTTGTTTGGGCCAAAGGCACCACAGCCTGCGGCAATGACAACCGCACCAGCGTCAATTACGGTGCCGGTACTGGTGGTCAGCGTAAAGCGGCCATCATCACGTTTTTCAAGTTTGGTGACCTGCTGACCCAAATGGTACGTCGGTTCAAACGGAGCAGCCTGTTTGGCAAGCTGATCAATCAGGTCCTGACCGGCGATCTGTGGGTGGGCCGGAATATCAAAGATCGGTTTTTCCGGATACAGCGCGCTGCACTGGCCGCCGACCATTCCAAGCGCATCAATCACATGGGATTTAAGCCCCAGCATACCGGCTTCGAAAACCGCAAAAAGCCCAACCGGGCCTGCGCCAATAATGGCAATATCTGTGCTGGTTGAGGCGTCTGACATGTTTATTCCATCCAAATAATATCGAATTTGGGGCTCGGTCCAGACCCTGAGCCCGGCGATCAGCGGGAAAACGAATATGGGCGAAATAGCATTTGGGGCAGAATATCGCAATGTAAACCGGCCAAATTTGCCGTCTTTGCCCGGTTTTGATGTGACCTTGATTGCGATCGCGTAAAATCATTGCGAACGGGCGGCTTCACCCCCTACAAAAGGGGGCCATACAACATCCATTTGCCAATCGATAAACGGACATCATGAGCAAGACAGTCGCTGTCAGTGATCAAAACGGGACCGAAGCCCTTGCCGCCAAGCTTGCATCCATCGCCAAGGCGGGGGATGTGATCCTGATGCATGGCACATTGGGCATGGGAAAAAGCGCGTTTTGCCGCGCCTTTGTGCGCGCGGTGGCCAATAACCCGGATGAAGAAGTCCCCAGTCCAACCTTTACGCTGGTGCAGGTTTACGATTTTGATCCCCTGCCGGTCTGGCATTTTGATCTTTATCGTTTGTCTGACGCGGAAGAAGTCCATGAACTTGATATCGAAGATGCCTTTGCCGATGCTGTCAGCCTGATCGAATGGCCTGACCGGTTGGATTATCTGACCCCGCAAAACCGGCTGGACATTCATATCGAACCCGGACCGAATGAGGATGCGCGCGTGTTTGTGCTTGAACCCCATGGCGCAGATTGGGAATCGCGGATTGCCAATATGACGGGGAAAACCCAATGACGGGCACGACAGTCGAACAGGGGCGGCGCAACGCAGATCGTCAGGATTTTCTTGGCGCCTGTGGCTGGCAGACGGCACAGGTCATGCCCTTGGTCGATGACGCGTCAGCGCGGAAATATTTTCGGCTTGAACGCAAACATGACACCGCCCTTTTGATGGATTTTCCGCCCAGTGCGATCCATGTTGACCCACACGGCATTTACGAAAACCCGGAACGTCCGGCATCGGTTGAGCCGGTGTTACAGACGACGGCCTTGTTTGAGCGCGCCGGATGGCGGGTGCCAAAAATCCATGCGTCTGATGTAAAACGCGGACTTGTCCTGATCGAAGATTTTGGTGATGTCACCTTTACCCGTGCGCTTCAGTCGGGCGGGATGATGGATGGGGTTGGGCAGGACGGGCTTTATCTGCGTGCGGTGGATCAGCTGATTGGGCTGCATCGGTTTTGTGATGCTGGCGGAATGACCGATTGCGGATTGGTGACCTATGGGCCCGACAATTTCCGGCGCATGCTGACCAGTTTTAAAACCGATTATCTGCCATTGATCATCCCAGATGCGCAGAAGCGTGATGCTGCGATGGTCGATTTTGATCGGTTGCTTGATGATGTTTTGCCGCTGTGCTGGCGGGTTGGGGATGCGATCATTCACCGCGATTATCATGTCGATAACCTGATGCTGGTGGAAAATGGCGACGGCGGGGATGATTGCGGGATCATTGATTTTCAGGACGCCGCCATTGCCCCACGTCCCTATGATTTGGCGTCGCTGTTGCGCGATGTGCGCCACGACATCAGCCCGGATCTGGAAAGCCGGATGAAGCAGTTCTATCTGGCGGCCTTCCCAAATCTTGATCATTCCGATTTCGAAACGGCTTATATCGCCAATTCGATGGTGCGTAATTTCAGGATATTGGGTCGGTTTGGCTGGCTTGCGATCAAGGCCGGGAAAACGCGCTATTTCGATTTTATCCCGCGCTGCTGGGATCTTATTCTACGCGGGGCGGTCGATGGGTTGCCTGCCTTGCATCACTGGGTGGAAACCCACATTCCTTATGATGCCCGCAAGGCCCCGAACATTAGCCTGAGCCCAACGCATTCAAACAAAAAGGCGCCTCAATGACCGGCAGCACACAGAAAGCACAGGCGATGGTACTGGCGGCCGGTCTTGGCAAACGCATGCGCCCGATCACCGATACGATGCCAAAGCCACTTGTGCCGGTTGCGGGCAAACCGATGCTTGATCATGTGCTCGATAAACTTGCCGCTGCTGGCTTTGATCAGGCCGTGGTCAACAGCCACTATCTGGGACAGATGATTGTTGATCATGTTGGAATGCGCAGCGCGCCCAAGGTTCTGACATCGCCCGAGGAGGACCTTTTGGAAACCGGTGGCGGGGTGAAAAAGGCCCTGCCGATGCTTGATCGTGATGTGGTGCTGGTTGCCAATGCCGATGTGTTCTGGACCGAAGGGGCCGAACCGCTTTTTGATCGGTTGATGGCGGCTTTTGATCCCGAACATATGGATGCGTTGCTGGCGCTTTATCCCGTGTCGGGGGCGTTTGGTTATGACGGGGCGGGTGATTTCTTCTGGCAGGTTGACGGGCGGTTAAAGCGACGTGGCGACGCGCCGTCCGCACCCTATTTCTTTACCGGTGTGCAGGTTTTATCGCCGCGTTTGTTTGAAAATACGCCTGATGGGTCCTTTTCGCTGAATGTGGTTTATGACAAGGCCCTTGCGGCTGGACGATGCTATGGTCTGGTGCATGACGGGCGTCATTTCCATATCGGTACGCCAGACGCACTTGCCGAGGGCGAACCGATCATTGTGGGTGCCTTGGAAGATGAACGCGCCAAACGGGCAGAATCCGGGGGAAAATAATGGCGGACCTGTTTGATTATATGGACGCATCTGATGCCTTCGCTCAGGACATGGCGAACCCCGAAAACCTGTTCTTTATCCCGCCGGGTGAGGCCTTTGCCGATCTGATTGCCAAACAGCTGATGGCTGAAACCGCCGATCAGCCCGATGCACTGCCCGATTACGTTTTGATGGTGCCCAACCGCCGGTCGGCCAAGGTGATGCGCGATGCGTTTTTACGCCAGTCGGGCGGGGCGGTGACGTTATTGCCGACCATTCGCCCACTCGGCGAGGCGGACGAGGATGAACTGGCGGTTTATGGTGCGGGCGGGCAACAGGCTGCCCTTGATCTGCCGCCAGCCATCCCCGATTTGCAGCGCAAATTGCTGCTGACCCGCCTGATCATGAACCGGCCCGATCATCGCGGTGAAAAACCAACCGCCGATCAGGCCGCTCGTCTGGCCGGGGAGCTCGCCCGCTTTCTTGATCAGGTTCAAACGGAAAACTGCCAGTTTGATGATCTTAAGGGATTGGTGCCCGAAGAATTCGCTGAACACTGGCAACTGACGTTAGAATTCCTGCAAATCCTGACCCTGCATTGGCCGGGTATTCTGGCAACTCAGGATGTCAGCGACCGGGCGATGCGGCGTAATGCGCTGATCAAGGCACAGATTGAACTGTGGCAGGCCAATACACCGCAAACACCGGTTCTGATTGTCGGCTCGACCGGGCCGTTCCCGGCCTTGCGCGATTTGATGGCGGCGGTCCTTGCCATGCCCAAGGGACGCGTGGTTTTGCCCGGCCTGATGATGGGGCTTGGCCATGAAGACTGGGCCGCCATTCAGGATGACGCCGCCCATCCCCAGCACCTTTTGGGCAAGACATTGCGTCATATCGGGCGCAGCGCTGATAGCGTTCTGCCATGGCCTGCCCTTGGCATGGAAGACGATGCGACGATTGAGCGCCGCCGTTTGGCGCGCGAGGCCCTGCGCCCGGCCAAAACCACCCATCATTGGCGTCACATTACCGGGTTTTTCCCCGATGTTCTGGACGGGGTATTACGCGTCGATTGTTCGGGGGCGCGCGAAGAAGCCACCACCATTGCAGTGATGATGCGCGACGCCCTTGAAAATCCCGCCATGACCTGTGCGCTGGTGACCCCGGACCGTGGTCTGGCGCGGCGTGTGGCAACTGAACTGCGTCGCTGGGAAGTTGAAATTGATGACTCGGCGGGGATCCCGCTTCATGACACCGCACCGGCGATTTATCTGCGCCTTGTGGTGCGTGCGGTGCAGGAAGAATTCGCCCCCGTGCCGTTACTTGAATTGCTGAAACATCCGTTGTCGGCGGCCGGCCTGCCGCCTGAAACTTTCCGTGTGTTGACCCGTGTTCTGGAACAGCATGTCTTGCGCGGTGCACGACCTGGGCCGGGGCTGGATGGTTTGCAAACGGCCCTTGATGGCTGGCGCGATGAGTTCATTGAACGGATGAAAAACAGTGGTTCGGAACATGCCCATGCCCGCATTGAACGCACCCGCGATGATCATGCGCGGTTGACCGATCTGGTGGCACGGTGTGCTGAATGCCTGACCCCGCTTGCCGATTTGAATGCCGATAAAACACTGTCGCCAGTCGGTGCATTGCGCAGCCACATCATGGCCGCCGAAGCCCTGGCCGCAAGTGATACCCAGCCCGGTGCGGATCGCCTGTGGCGCGGGGAGGCGGGCGAAGCACTGGCGGATTTCGTCCATGAATTGCTCAATGCCCTTGGTGAGTTCGTGGCGATGCCCGGCAATCGCTATGGCGCATTTTTGGATGCGCTGATGGCGGACCGGGCGGTGCGTCCACGCTATGGCAAACATCCACGCCTGTTTATCTGGGGCACGGTCGAAGCCCAGATGCAGCAAGCTGATCTGACAATTTTGGGTGGATTGAACGAAGGCGTCTGGCCACCCGAAGCCGGTGCCGACCCATGGATGAGCCGCCCGATGCGCCAAAAATTCGGCCTGCCTGCCCCCGAACACCGGGTCGGGCAATCGGCCCATGATTTTCAGCAGCTGTTTTGTTCGCCCAATGTCGTGATGACGCGTGCTTTGCGTGTTGAAGGCACACCAACCGTGCCATCGCGGTGGTTGTTACGCATTGAAAACATTCTGCGCAAATCCGGGATTTCGATGGAAACCGCCGATGCCGCCGAATGGCGCGCACTGGCCGAAACGCTTGATGAACCCGCCGACGAGATGCGCCGTAAAATTGGTCGCCCAGCTCCCAAACCGCCGGTGTCGGCCCGCCCGCAACGTTTGTCCGTCACCCAGATCGAAACATGGATGCGTGACCCCTATGCGATCTATGCGCGGCATATTCTGGGGCTACGCAAACTTGACGGGGTGGACGAAGACCCCGGTGCCGCCGATTATGGCAACCTGATCCATGACGCCCTTGATCAATTCATTGCACGCCATCCCGATCATTTACCGCCAGACGGTGAACAGGAACTGCTGATCATTGGTCGTGACGTATTCAAACCCCTGGCCGCCCGACCGGGGCTTTGGGCGTTCTGGTGGCCGCGGTTCGAACGGATTGCCAAATGGTTCATTCAGACCGAAGCCGCGCGGCGTGGCGATGTGCGTAAATCCTATACCGAGCAATCAGGTACCCTTGATACCCCAAGCGGGTTTCAGGTGTATGCCCGTGCCGACCGGATTGATGCGCTTCGCGATGGCGGGATTGCGATCATTGATTATAAAACCGGTGCACCGCCCAGTCAGGGGGATGTGGCAAACGGTTTTGCGCCGCAATTACCGCTTGAAGCCGCGATTGCCGAAAAGGGGGGCTTTGGCGATGTGCCGGCTGGTCCGCCCGCATCGATGGCGTTCTGGAAGCTTTCGGGCGGTGATCCAGCCGGCGAGATTGTCGAGATCAATACCAACCGCATGAAAACCACGCCCGCCGCACTGGCGCATGAGGCGGTTGATGGGGTGAACGATTTGGCCGCGGCCTTTGCCGATCCGGCGACACCGTATCTCAGCGTGCCACATCCGGATCATGCGCCGAAATATTCCGACTATGTTCATCTTTCACGTCGGCGCGAATGGATGGGCAGCGAGGATGTTGAGAATGGCGATGTTAGCGCTAACATCAAGGCTGGGTCAGATGTTGAGGAAGGGGATAAGTCATGACCGAAATGCGTGGAACTGATCCCAATGTCCTGCAACGCAGCGCGTCTGATCCAAGTGCGTCTGTCTGGGTGTCGGCATCTGCCGGGGCGGGCAAGACCAAGGTTCTCTCAGACCGGGTTTTGCGTCAGATGCTCTCTGGCACCGAACCTCATCGGATTTTATGTCTGACCTTTACCAAGGCGTCAGCGGCCGAAATGGCCAACCGGGTTAATGAGCGTTTGGGGCATTGGGCCACGATGGAGGACCGCGCCCTTCATGACGATCTGACCAATCTTTCGGGTGCAGCCCCCAGTTCAGACGAAACCATGCGCGCGCGGCAATTGTTTGCCCGGGTTCTTGATGCGCCGGGTGGCATGAAAATTCAGACCATTCACGCCTTTTGCCAGTCGCTGTTGCGGCGTTTTCCACTTGAAGCTGGTCTGGCACCGCATTTTGAAATCATGGATGACCGAACAGCCGCCGAAACCATGGCCGCCGTGCAGGAAGAAGTCTTGGCCTTTGCCCGCACCGGGCGGGACCAGGATTTGGCAGATGCCCTTTCGGTCGTGACCGGACAGGTTCGCGAAGGTGCCTTTGGCGAGGTGATGAGCGAGCTTGCCCGCGAACGGGGCCGTCTTAAACGCATGTTGACCAATCTTGGCGGGGCGGATCGCATGCGCGATGCGGTCTATGCAGCCCTTGGTGTGCCGGTCGGGGTTAGCGAAGATGCGATTTTGCGAAAGGCCCTGTCAGACGATGCCTTTGACCGCGATGGTTTGATGCGTGGGTTAGCTGCCCTTGAGGCAGGAACCAAGACCGATCAGGCACGTGTGCCAGCCTTGGCGCAGTTTTTGGAAAAAACCAATGTCGAAGACCGGCTTTCGGTATTTGGTGAGTATCGCAGTGTGTTCTTTACCGCGGCGGGGGAACCGCGCGCCAAACTGATCACCAAGGGGGCGGCGGAAAACCACCCGATGGGGGCTGATGCGCTGGAACACGAAGGCGCGCGTCTGATTGAAATTGATCGCCTGCGCAAGGCTGCGGCCATGGCCGGGGCGACGGCGGCCTTGATCACCATTGGCAATGCGATGCTGGATCGCTATGCGACGAAAAAGGCCCTGCATGCCCGCCTTGATTACGATGATCTGATCCTGACCAGCCTGAGTTTGCTGCAACGTCAGGCCGGCATGGCGGGCTGGGTGTTGTTCAAACTCGACGAAGGCCTTGATCACATCCTGATTGACGAAGCGCAGGATACCAACCCCGAACAATGGGAAGTGGTGCGTATTCTGGCCGAAGAATTCTTTATCGATGCCGGACGTCATGCCGATAAGCCCCGCACCATCTTTGCCGTTGGGGATGCGAAACAATCAATTTACAGCTTCCAGCGGGCCGATCCGGAAAAGTTCGCCGAAATGCGCCGTTATTTCCGCGAACGGGCACAGCAAATCGAAGCCGCATGGCGCGAAGTGCCGATGAACATTTCGTTCCGGTCCACCGATGCGGTTTTGGGCACGGTGGATCGTGTCTTTGCAGGCCCCATCGCCAAACAGGGCGTCGGTGATGATGGTGCAGATGTGCTTCATAGCCCGTTTCGCGTCGGGCAGGCGGGCCGGATTGAACTTTGGCCAGCCGTCGAACCCGAAGAACGCACGCCCGAAGACCCATGGACGCCACCCACCCGGATTGTGCGCCTTGAGGATCCGGAAATCAGATTGGCCCGCGTCATTGCCGGGCGCATTCGCCATGCGATTGATGAAGGCGAAATCCTGACGTCACGCGGGCGTCCGGTGCGGGCAGGTGACTTCATGATTTTGGTGCGTCGCCGGACCGCCTTTGTCGATGAAGTGGTCAAGGCGCTTAAGGAACGCAATGTGCCGGTGGCCGGTGTTGACCGGATGCAAATCACCGATCAGTTGGCGGTGATGGACTTGGTGGCGTTTGGTCGGTTCCTTCTTATGCCCGAGGACGATCTGACACTGGCCGAAGTGCTCAAAAGTCCGTTGATCGGGCTTGATGATGATCAGTTGTTTGAGATTGCCCACAACCGGCCCAGAACCCTTTGGCATGCGCTGCGTGAAAAGGCGGCCATTGTTGAGGGCGACTCACCATTTGCACGCGCTTACGGATTTTTGTTCAAATGGCTGGGCCGGGTCGATTACGAACGCCCGTTTGAACTGTTTGCCGAATTGCTGGGTGGGCGGGGCGAAGATGCCCGTGGGGTGCGTGCGCGCTTGGTCGGTCGGCTGGGGATTGAGGCCAACGACCCGATTGATGAGTTCCTCAACCTTGCCATGGGCTATGAGGCCGATCATGCCCCGACCTTGCAGGGGTTCTTGCATTGGTTGATGGCCGGTGATGCCGAGATTAAGCGTGACCTTGAACAAAGCGGGCGCGATGAAGTCCGCATCATGACCGTGCATGGGGCCAAGGGGTTGCAGGCCCCCATCGTCTTTTTGCCCGATACCATGCAGGTGCCAACACAGGCGCCGAACCTGTTTTGGCAGGAAGACCGCAATTTGATGTTCTGGTTGCCGCGCGTCGCACTTGAAACCGATGTTGTGTCGCGCTTGCGCGATGCCATCGCGGTGAAGCGCGATCAGGAATATAACCGGTTGCTCTATGTCGCCCTGACACGCGCCGAAGACCGGCTTTATATCTGTGGCTGGCAGGGCCGCCGCAAGGCGCCGGACCATTGCTGGTACAATCTGTGTGAACAGGCGATGGAAGGCTATGCCAAGTCCGAACAGATTGATCTTGGCACCTATTCCGGGTCCGGTTGGTCTGGCGAAGGCTGGATATGGCAAACCGATCAAAGTCAGGCGCCCAAACCCGACCGTGTGGCGGCAAATGATGCGCAGGAACAGCCCAGTGCACGCACGTTGATCCGTGCGACGGCACCGGTTGAAACCTTCCCGCCCAGGCCGCTGGCACCCAGCAAAATGATCGAAGACGACGAAGTTTTCCAATCGCCCTTGGGCGGAGATCAGGGCCAAAGCTTTAAACGCGGTCTTTTGATCCATAAGCTTCTGGAATTGTTGCCAGACCTTCCGGTGGACGCCCGCCGTGCAGCCGCCGCACGGTTCCTTGCGCAATCGGTCCATGGTCTTGAGCCCGATCAGCAGGGCGAAATTGCCGATGAGACCCTCCGCATTTTTGAAAACCCCGACTTTGCCCCGATCTTTGCCATAGGCTCACGCGCCGAGGTGCCGTTGGTCGGTATTGTGGGTGGGGATGTTGTTTCCGCCCAGATTGACCGCCTTGTGGTGCGTGACGATGAGGTCATGATTGTCGATTACAAAACCAACCGCCCGCCGCCGCGCGATGTGGAGGGCACGCCCAAGGCATACCGCCGTCAAATGTCGATCTATCGTGCGGCTTTGCGGCAGATGTATCCGGGCAAGAATGTCAGGTGTTTTATCCTCTGGACCAATGGGCCGTGGATGGTTGAGCTTCCCGATCATGTTCTGAATTTTGGCTAAAGGCTGCGACTCTGCAGAAGTCTTGGCTTTGCGCTGGCGACATTGCAGCAGATCGCCCAATGCGCTTGACGTTTGCGTCAGTGCTGCCTACCTTGGCCTCATACAGCGGATCGAGGTGTGGGGGACGACCCCAAGCCTCGTAACAACTAGGATACTGAAAGTATGACCACGATTAAAGTTTCCGACGGTTCGTTCGATAGCGACGTTCTGGGTTCCAACGACCCGGTTCTGGTCGATTTCTGGGCAGAATGGTGCGGTCCGTGTAAGCAGATTGCGCCATATCTCGATGAAATCGCCGGTGAACTGGGCGGCAAGCTCACGATCGCCAAGGTGAATATCGACGAAAACCCGAACACCCCGGCAAAATACGGTGTGCGCGGCATCCCGACCCTGATGATTTTCAAGGGCGGCGAAGTTGCAGCGATGAAAGTCGGCGCACTTCCGAAAAGCGCACTTGTTGACTGGATCAACCAGTCGATCTGATCGCTTGATCGGAACAGAACTTAAAAAGGCGGGCTGAATTTCAGCCCGCCTTTTTTCATGTGTACGGGTCTATATCGTAAATGCTTCGCCTGCCGGAATATGGCGTTCCCAGATCATGAGTTCTTCAATCCGTGTTAGCCCAAACCGTTCAAGCGCCTTCCACGACGCGGCATTTCTTGCTTCGGCATAGCCAATAATTGGAACGTTCCACCGGTCTGCGACCAGCTGGGCCAGATGGCGACACATCAGGTCAACCGACCCGGTTCCCCAATGGCGCCGCATGCAGGTATATTGCGGTGAAAGAACGGAATCTCCCAGGTAGCTTAGCGTAATGCTGCTTGTAACTTCATCACCGAGTTTGGCGATGATGATATCATTGGCGTCAGCTTCATAATTCTTGCGCATGCGCTCAGGTGTGGAAGGGGTAACGCTGTCGCGATTTGAAAAGGCGCGGTTATAGATGTCCGCCAACTTTTCAAAGATTTCCGGATCAGAAGCGACATAAGCATCGTCAATAACAAGCGTTTTATATCCGCGTTCAACCGCCCGGTCCGCATGTGGGAATTCACCGGGCCGCGGTGGCCCGGGTTCACGCTTATAGCGATAGGTTCCGGGTATCTCGGCAAACCCCATCTCTGTCATTTTTGTGCGCGGTAAAGTCATCTCAGGCGGGTTACAAACGTGGTAACGGGTGTCGAGTGTTGCGACCCCGTTTTCCATCGCAAGAACGATGCGCAGCAAGCTTGCATTTGTTTCGGGTTTTTTGTCTTTGCCTTCGACCGACATAATGATCAGAAGACTACCGTCCCGGATTTCTGTGCGCTGGATTGTGACAGCCGCCTGCATCTTACCGTCTTCGTCCTGAAGCACATAGTCGCTGCCTTGCGTCAGAATAGCGGTCGCCAGATCAATGGTTTGGTAGTACCGCCGTCCTTCTTCGTCGGCGATTTCCATGCGCAACGCGACATAGGGCGCGATGTTTTCCTGCGTGACGGCGACAAGTTGCATGTTGCTCAAAACTTCTCTTGGCTTAAGGTCACAATTAGGGTCCTAGGTTTAACTATCAGTGCTTTAATACGCCAAAAGGTCAAGGGGAACAGATGGATATCGAGCCGTTTTGGGCATCAATTGCGGCAAAGGCGGCCACCATTGATGAACGGCTGTCGGGAAAATACGTCCCTGCTCCCGGCAAGGATGAGGCATGCTCTGCATCTCAGTCCGAAACTGACGATGCTCATCAGCGATTGCTGCAGCAATGGTGTGAATTTGCTTCTAACGGGGATGCTGACCTGTTTACCCGCCGTCTTACCAGAGACGGTCTGAAGGCAAATGACGTTGCCCCGTATCTTGGCGATGTTGTGCTCCGTGCCGGAGAAGAACCCCCGGAATGGCTTGCGACCGCACATTGGGTATTTGACGCGATTGTATCGGGTGGCGGTGAGGCTGCTGGGGACTGTCCCCCCGATATTCGCAATAACGTGCCGTTTGCAGATTTGATTTGGCCGGTTGTCGTTGCTGCACAGGCAAGGGTTCAGGGTTTTGATACCGCCCTACTGAGTGCGGATGCAAGACACGACCTTGACCGTATTTTGGTCCGGCGCTTGGCCAAGGTTTACGCGCACACACTTTATGAAAGCTTTGATTCGTTTCGCGAGGCCGTTGGTATCAAGCCTGAAGACACATCCGGGCCAGAAGTCTATGACGCCTTCACATCTGCACTGCGCAGCGGACCCTTTGCCAATCTGGTTTCAAACCGACCCGTCATGATCCGGCTGCTGGCAACCATTGTCGATCAGTGGATTGCTACCACAGGCGAGTTTATTGACTGTTTGCGGCGTGATATGGCCGCCTTGCATGATCATTTTCCGGAGCTTCAGGATATATCTGTTGTTCGCAAAATAACGGGTGGGATTTCAGATTCCCATGATCACGGGCGGTCGGTTCTGATCCTTGAATTCGATACGGCTGCCAAGATTGTGTATAAGCCGCGTCCGATTGGTGCAGAGCAGGCCTGGAAGGGGGTGTCGGACTGGTTGGTCAATAACGGCTCGGACATCTGGCTTGGTGCTGCGCAAACTTGGTGCCATCCAGATTATGGCTGGATGGCATATGTCGACCATGACGCAGCCCTGTCATCGGACCGGGCGCCTGTTTTCTATCGCGCATCTGGTCAGTTGCTTGCGCTGCTTTACTGTTTGAAGGGCAGTGACATGCATCATGAAAACGTCCTGATTGCAGATGGACGGCCTGTGGTCATCGATCTGGAAACACTGTTTCAGCCGGAATTGCGTCATCTGCCGGGCGGCACAAAGGCGCTGCATGCAAAGGAACTTGCGACCCATAGCTTTGGCAAAGGCGTGATTGCTGTGGGGCTGCTGGCGCAACGTAAAAACATTGCCGGGCATTGGGTTGATGACGGTGGTCTGGCCACATCGATGCCAAAGCCGGTTCGCGATGTCCGGTTAACGAACATTAATCAGGGCAATATGGTCTTTGAAACCGTCACAGTGGAAAAGTCGCTTTCCGGCTTGGGCATTACCATTGATGGCAAACCAGCCGATGCGGCGGATTACGTTACAGACCTTATCGACGGGTTTTGCGACACCATTAATTTCCTGTCTGATAACAGCGCTGCGTTCCTTGGCAAAGACGGGCCGCTTGGCGGATTTAAGGATGTGCGCATTCGCCATGTGTTGCGCCCAACCGCCTATTATCAGGAACTCGAATACGCCATACGCACGCCGCAAAATCAGCAGAATGGTTTTGTCTGGAGCCTGCATTTCGAAAGACTCGCACGTCGTGCGCGTTGGGATATTGATGACTATCCGGGGTGGGGTATTCTTGCCCAAGAACGCACAGCATTGAGCCGAATGGACGTGCCGCTTTTCACCGGCAAGACAGACCAGGAAGGCGTGTGGGCCGATGGCATGCTTGTTTCCACCGATTTTACCGCGCCGGCCGTGTTACCCAACCTCCGTGATCGTCTCGCTGACCTAAAAGCCAATCTGGAATATGATTGTGCAATTATCCGCCAGCTTATTCTTTCAACACGGATTGCCGACTTGCCGCCGCGCAAGCCATGGACGGATACGCCTGTTTGCAGCGATGTCGCTGTCGCCGCCCGCCAATCGGCATTGTCCATCGCACGATATCTTGCCGATCAGGCGATCCTGTGTGATGGCGCTGCGTGCTGGATGATCGCAGATGCCACAGCGGATGGCGAAGCCCTTCAGATCAGCGCGATGGGCGAGCAGTTTTATGAAGGCACGGCGGGAGTGGCCCTTTTCTTTGCCGGATGCCATGCGATTGATCCGGGTGGGGCGTGGCGAGAGATGGCTTTGTCCGCACTTGAAGCCCCGCGCGCGACCACAGCTCAGCTGGGGTCAGTCGGTGGGTTTGAGGGATTTGGCGGCCTTGTTTATGTGCTGGTACGCTGTGCCGATCTGCTTGATGCACCTGAATTGCTTGAAGAAGCCGTTTGCATGTCCGAACGTATTGATGATGTCGCTGTCCATGCGGACAAGGCACTTGATGTCATAAGCGGTGTTTCTGGGGCTATACTGGGGTTGCTGGCGCTTTACCGTGACACCGGCGATAAGGCCGTGCTGGATCGGGCAATAATGTGCGGAAAACATCTTCCCAAAGATCCGGCAGCATGGATTGGCGTTGGGGGTCGCGCATTGGCAGGCATGTCCCATGGCGCAGCCGGGTCGGTTTTGGCCCTTTTGAAGCTGTATCAGGCCTGCGGTGATGAAGCATTTTTGGCGCTGGCCCAACGGGGTCTTGAGTTTGAACGCAGCCTGTTTGACCCGGTCGAAAAGGGATGGCCCGATTTGCGTGGTGAAAAACCCGTCCGTGATCCGGTCCAATGGTGCCATGGGGCAGCGGGGATCGGTTTTGCCCGGATGGCCGCCTTTGATGTGCTGGATGACCCGGCCATTCGCGATGAAATTGAAACGGCAATCGCGGCGGTTCTGGCAACCCAGGACGGGGGGCGTGATAATCTATGCTGTGGCCATGCCGGGCGGTTTTCAATGTTGCGATATGCTTTGGAACTTGGGTGTGGCCCGGATGATCTGGAACATCGCTTTAATCATCGTTTGTCTGCGTGGATCAATCGGCTTGATAACCCGAATACTATCGGCCTGATGGCGCGTGACAAGGTGTTCCAGACCGGCCTGATGCAAGGATTGCCCGGCATTGGACAGGCACTTCTTGAAATCGCAGCCCCCGAAAAAATCAGACCGGTGCTAACACTGGAATAACTTTTCTGATTTTTCGGTGCTCCTTTTGGGCAAAGGCAGACAAGAAAAGCATACTAACATCCAGTTGATGATCGCGGTCTTGATCGCCTGTGTTTGTCTTTTGGCAGGGCATGATACGATCAGAAATCTACCCGCGAACCTGCCGTGAACGTGCGTTGCCAGCTGAAATGCTCCTGAACCGGATAGAGGCCAAAGCGTTCCAGCGCGCGACGCGATGCTGCGTTGGTTTTGTCGGCATAGGCAATGATGGGGAGGTTCCAGCGTCGGGTAACTTCCTTGACCTGATGTTTGCAAACCAGATCAGCCGCCCCGGTTCCCCAGTGTTTTCGCAGGCATTCCAATTCGGTCGCAAGAACTTCTTGGTCAAGTTTTAGAAAATGTGTGCTGGCGACAAGATCGTCACCCAGCATGCAGATAACATAACCACTATCGAGTTGATGGTAGTTTTTTTCCCGTTCCTCCACCGTTATTTTTTGTGCATTGGGGCGCCTTGCAAAGGCCCGGTCATAGACGTTGCTTATGCGCGAAAAAATATCGGGATATTCCGCAATCAGATCATCATCAAGCACCATCGGGCGATAGCCAAGCTGTTCACCCTTGGCGGCATGAGGGAATTCACCCGCGCGTGGTGGACCCGGATCGCGGACATATTTGATGTTTTCTAAGTTCTTTGAAAACCCCATCGCGTGCATGTCTGTCTCGATAAAGGAAAGCCCGCTGGATGGATAAAGGTGGTAGCGGGTGTCGCGATCAACGGATGGCTGGTTTTCAGTTTTAAGCAATCGCGCGATCAGGTCGGTCAGATGCTTTTCGTCGCGCTTTTTCGGGTCAATCAACACGTAAACCGACATGCCATCATCATCAGTTTTACGTTTGATTGCAGCTGTTGCGACCACGACATCGTCTTCCAGCAAGAAGTGATGAGACGTACTGGCAAGGATCATAGAAACCTGATCGGTTCCAGAAAGGTAGCTGGCGGTACTGGCGTCGACGACAGAAAGCCGGAAATCCAGATACGCCGCGACAGTGTCTTTTGTCACCGCAATGAGGGTTAAGGTCACACATCTTTCCTTTGGGCCTGTCGGCAAAATGGTGTTTCATCAAATGGCATTTTGGCAACAAGATCAATTTCTAAACAATTGTTTAGAAACGATTTGACGCAGTTGGCCGACCATCAGGATATATTGACATCGGATTGCAGGTGTCGTTCAATCATAGCGTGAATATCTTTAATGGTAATTTGGGGTAAAGAGCATGGTGCGAATGGAATGCACAACGAATGACCAGATGGCAGCCTGGTTTGCTTCTGGTGGTGCCGGTTTGGCAAAAACGATCATTGCAATGGATGATCAGGGTTTGGAATTGCAGGCGGCGATGCTGACGCGCTCACCACAGACCTGCTACAGCATTGGTCGTGATGACAACGGCCTTTCGGCTGCTGCTTATACCCATAGCATCGAATGCCGTACGCATCGGTAAGATACGGACATGACGGCGTTGCCACCTTAGTTTCTGCTTCTGGTCTCAGGTTTCGGCCTGTTGGAAACATGTAGGATTAGGGGATAACTTTGGCGTGTTCTCGAAGAAAGAGGGGCTGAGCCCGCCTCTTTCTTGTGAGAAAACGCTCTGAGGCAATCCAGGGAGACGGGTCCATTTAGGCACGCCGCGTTGAATTTGACGTTTACTTCGTCACGCATTCCCGAATTGACTTGTCCTCCCGATTGTACTTCTATTGGATAGTAAGTCTTTTCTTATGCAATTCAGGGGTGACAATCATGAACACGATGGGAAATGCCACCGGCGATTTGATGGCCTATTGGATGACCAGTGGCGGGGTGTTGTTGGCGCAGGATGCAAACGAGGCCGCCGATAACATTGACCAAGGGCTGAGCGCTGCTGCCAGCACTCAAGGTGCTTCTTGTGGATGGATTGATCCGGAAATCAGTGCTGCGCAAGGATCGCATCAGTTCAGGTGTGCAGTTTCGTAATCGGGTCGACTGACAGCGGCCTTGCGCTCCGGTCTTGCCGACTTGCCATGTGCGGACATCGACGTCGCCAGTTGACGTTTTGAAAAGGGGTGGGCCGTGACAATGGCCCACCCCTTTCAAATGCAACGGCCTTTAATACTCGTAAGGCGAACCATCCATATTTTCCATCAGCACTTCGCGTTTGCCAACATGGTTGGCACCTGACGCGACGCCGTTTTCTTTCATTTCGGGCACGGCCCATTTAAAGGCGACAACCGCTTGTGTTGGCTGGAGCAACCCGTCGATCTGATTATTTGACCAAACTAGAATTTAAAAAAGCGGGCTGATTTTCAGCCCGCTTTTTTGGTGTGATGTTTTCAAGCGCGATTTACTTACGCGGCCCGAATGTCGGTCAGGAACTGTTTGATCTGAACCATCAGGACCTGGGATTTATCGCTTAGGCTGTTTGACGCGGTCAGGACCTGTCCGGATGCCTCGCGCTCTTGCTCGGCAGACTGGCGCAGTCCCACAACATTTTGGGCAACTTCCTTGGTGCCAGTTGCAGCTTCGGAGACATTACGGGCGATTTCGCCGGTTGCGGCGTCCTGTTCGCTGACGGCTGCTGCGATACCGCCAGCAACTTCATTGAGCTCCTTCATGCGACCGGAAATGTGTTCGATCGCACCAAGAGCATTTTGAGTTGAGTCCTGAATGCCGCTGATCTGGCCTGCAATTTCTTCGGTCGCGCGGGTGGTCTGATTGGCCAGGTTTTTAACCTCGGCCGCAACCACCGCAAAACCTTTACCCGCATCGCCTGCGCGTGCAGCTTCAATCGTTGCGTTCAGGGCCAGAAGGTTGGTTTGTTCGGCAATTGATTGGATCAGTTGGACAACCTCGCCAATTTTTTCCGATGCGGTGCCAAGCTCTCTGAAGATGGTGGTTGCGTCATCGGCCTCGTTCGATCCCGATTGTGCAATATCCGAACTTCTTGTGACCTGGGCGGTAATTTCGTCAATCGCGGCAGCAAGTTGTTCTGCAGCAGCAGCGACAGTATCAACATTGGTGGCGGCCTGTTCGGTGGCGGCGGCAACATTTGTCGCCTGTGCCGTTGTATGATCGGACTGCTGCGCCATGCTGCTTGCCGTGCTGCGCAATTGATCGAGGGCAGCATTGACGAAAGTCAGGTTACCTTCAACGTCCTGTTCAAACTGTTTTATCCGCAGATCAATCGTGTCTGCGCGTTCAAGCTGGGCTTGGTTGGCAGCTTCCTGTTCGTTTCGTAGAGCTTCCGATTTCTCAAGATTGGCACGGAAAACTTCAAATGCGCGTGCAAGGTCCCCGATTTCGTCTTTACGATCAGCCCCTTGAGCCTGTGCGGACAAGTCACCACCGGCAAGGTGGTTCAGCGCCCCGGTAATGGATCGCATCGGGGCTGTTGTGGATCGTTCAATCGCAATTGCAAGTGCCATGATCAGCAAAAACAGGACAGCCGTGCTGAGGATATCTATGCGTGCAACTGCCCAAAAAGCATCTTCGATATCATCAACATAGGCACCGGTGGCAACAACCCACCCCCAATCATTGGTCTCCCGTGCATAGGAAATTTTAGGTGCGACCTGTTTGGTGCTGGGTTTTTCCCAGACATAATTAACAAAGCCGCCTGCCGGGCGTTTGGATGCCGCTTGGACAAGATACCGCAAGATGGGATCGCCATTCGGATCCTTGACGGTATCAAGTCTCTTTCCATTAAGCTGTGGTGCTGTCGGATGCATGATTGTCTGGTCGTTGGTTTGGCCAAGGACAAAGACATAGTTTCCATTGTCATATCGCTGACTGGCAAGAACGGAAAGCGCTTGTTTTTGCGCTTCTTCTTGGGACAGTTCGCCTGATTTTGCCTTTTGTGCAAACTGGTCAATAACAGACACCGACTGATCAACCACGTATTGCAGACTGACCTTGCGGTCATTCGTCATGGTTTCGCGAAGCGACACCAGATTGGTAACCGCAAGAGACACAAGCGCCAACGCTGTGAGAATCATGACGCCGCGCAACTTCCACGCGAGCGAATAGTTTGAAAGTTTCATAGCACACACCAACTTGAATATACCCGGCAAGGCGTTCCTTACCATTTCCGCATATTAGGACCGGCCGCAGGCATACTTCTCCTAGGCATACGGATGCGTTGATCTATGCCAAATGGTGGACAAGCTATGGGTTTGTATAGATAACAGGTTGATTTATAATAATTTAAAATGGATAAAAGTTTGAATTTCAATCTAGGGGTGCTGTTGGGCGCATATTATTATTGGTGATAATGAAGGATTTAAGCGTCGTGACCGGGCGAATCGCACCATCACGACGCGTTGGATTTAATACTCGTACGGCGAGCCATCCATATTTTCCATCAGCACTTCGCGTTTGCCAACATGGTTGGCACCGGACACAACGCCGTTTTCTTCCATCTGTTCGATGATGCGTGCGGCCCGGTTATAGCCAATCGACAGTTTGCGCTGGATAAAGCTGGTGGATGCCTTTTTCTCGCGAAGCACAATCCCAACCGCCTGATTATACAGATCATCGTCTGATCCATTGCCGCCGCCTGAACCAGCATTGCCACCGGCCATATAGGCGGCAACCGGGTCTTCTTCGGGTTCTTCGGTGACGGTTTCAAGGTATGATGGGTCGCCCTGATCGCGCAGGTGCTTGACGATGCTTTCGACTTCCTCGTCCGACACGAACGGGCCGTGGACACGCTGCAATCGGCCCCCTTGGCCCATATAGAGCATATCGCCCTGACCCAGAAGCTGCTCGGCGCCCATTTCACCAAGAATGGTACGGGAATCGATCTTGGACGTCACGGAATATGAAATTCGGGTCGGGAAGTTGGCCTTGATCGTGCCGGTGATCACGTCAACCGATGGGCGTTGGGTCGCCATGATCAAATGCAGGCCTGCTGCACGGGCCATCTGGGCCAGTCGCTGGATCGATGCTTCAACGTCTTTGCCCGCCACCAGCATAAGATCAGCCATTTCATCAACAATCACGACGATAAACGGCAATGGCTCCATCGGCAGTTCCTGATCTTCAAAGATCGGCTTGCCGGTTTCCGGATCAAAGCCGGTCTGAACCCGTCTTGTAAGCTGTTCGCCCTTGGCGGCAGCTTCCTTGATGCGTTTGTTGTACCCGGCAATGTTACGCACTCCGACCTGGCTCATGGCGCGGTAGCGGTCTTCCATTTCGCGCACCGCCCATTTAAGGGCGACAACTGCCTTGTGTGGGTCGGTGACAACCGGGGTCAGAAGATGCGGAATGCCGTCATAAATCGACAGCTCCAACATTTTCGGATCGATCATGATAAAGCGGCATTCTTCGGGTTTTAAGCGATACAGCAAGGACAGGATCATTGCGTTCACACCAACCGATTTACCCGAGCCGGTGGTCCCGGCAATCAGCAAGTGCGGCATTTTCGAAAGATCGGCAATCACCGGGGTTCCGCCAATATCCTTGCCTAAGCTCATATTAAGCTTGCCGGTATTTTTTTCAAAATCACTCGATGCCAGAATTTCGTGCAGATGCACGGTTTCGCGGCGTGAATTTGGCAATTCAATACCAATCACATTGCGGCCCGGAACCACAGCAACACGGGCGGCAATCGCACTCATGGAGCGCGCAATATCATCGGCCAAGCCAATCACGCGCGATGATTTTACCCCGGCAGCCGGTTCAAGTTCATAGAGGGTCACAACGGGGCCCGGGCGGACCTGAACGATTTCGCCCTTTACGCCAAAGTCCTGCAACACGGTTTCCAGAAGACGGGCGTTTTGCGCCAGTGCTTCCTGATCAATCTGGTTGGCGTCGGCCGGGTCGGGTTCACTCAAAAGATCAAGCGGCGGGAACCGGTATTCTTCTGATCCAAGGTCAAAGGATGCCTGACGCTGGGCGGAAGCCTTGTCACTGGGTTGCAGTTTTGCCGCCGGGGCGGCAACGATATGAACCGGCGGTTCGTGATCTACGTCGTCGTCAAGCTCGTCATATCCGTCGTCATCGGCGGTGTGACCGGCGGGCGGTTCGGACCGGCGGGTGGAAATGGAGGTTCCCATTTTGCCTTTGCCGGTATCCATCGATGGTTCCTGACGTGATCGTGCCGTGCGTTTGGTCCCCGGTTCATCGTTGGTTGATCCCGGAATGGCCGCCCGGATGCCTGATACGACCTTACCGGCGGCATAGGCAAGAACACCCCCAAGGCGCGCCCAGTCAGACAGCGAATAGGCCATGCAAAAGATGGTCAAAACCATGCCCAGCACCATGGAGGCCAAGGCAATCAGCGCACGCGCCCCGGGAATGCCGATCATGGCAAAGCCGGTTTGCAATTTCGAAAGCAGCAAATCACCGGCAAACCCGCCAAGGCCAACTGTTAACGGCCAATGCATGCCCGGCTCAATGGCAGCAGCGGAGGTCGCCACCAGCAACAGTGCCAGCGGCAAGACAAGGAAGCGTAACCACATCCAGTTAAAAGGCTTAACCGCAATCAGCCGCATGCCCCAACCCAGCAACAGCACCGTGAGCAATGCGGACGCCAGACCAAGGGTGCGCAACATCAAATCTGCGCCATACGCCCCAGCAATGCCCAGCGGATTAAACAGCGTTGCCCGGTCACTGGCATGGTTAAACGACGGATCACCGGGATGGAACCCGATCAGCATGATGAACAGGGTAATGGCCAAAAGGACCAGCCCAAGTCCGCAAATTCGCAAACCGCTTCGTTTCAGCAGCATCACAAGACTGCCGGGCATGAAGGCGGTTCCAAGAATGTTTGACTGACTGCTCATCTGGGTGTCCGTAACTGGTTATGGTCGGTATCTTGCGCGATAGTGTTGTCGATCATTTGGTCGGCGTTATGTCGGTACGGGTAACGTCAGTTTTCCAGTGCCTGCGCAATGCGTGTCAGACCGTCGCGCGTGGTTGCCAAATCATGCACCAGCGCGATGCGGATAAACTGTTTGCCCGGATTGTTTCCCCTGGCATCGGTGATCGAAAGATAACTGCCCGGAATGACTTTGACCCCGGCTTCGCGCCAGATTTTCTTGGTCGCGGCTTCGTCATCGCCAACATCAAGCCACAGGAAAAAGCCCCCCGGTGGACGATAAAACCCGAACCGGTTGCCAAAGATTTCCTCGGCAATGTCAATTTTGGCCCGATACAGATCACGGTTTTCCTGCGCATGTGCGTCATCGTTCCAAAGATCAACCGATGCGGCCATCACTGGCATCGGGATGGTGGCTGAACAATAACTGCGCAGTGCAGTGAACCGTTTGACGATTTTGGGATCGCCTGCGACGAAACCTGATCGTAATCCCGGTGCGCTGGATCGTTTCGACAGGCTGTGAAACACAAGGACATTATCCATGTTCCCACCCTGTGCTGCACAGATTTCAAGCGCACCGACCGGCGCGGCACGATCATAAATGTCGGCATAACATTCATCCATCGCCAGCACGAAATCATGTTTGCGGGCTAGTGCAATGATGCGTTCAAGGTAATCACGCGAGGCAATCGATCCTTGCGGATTGGCCGGTGAACAGAGGAAAAACAGGCGGCACGCATCTAACGTCTCGGGGTCGATCTGATCAAGATCAGGCAGAAAACCATTTTCAGGACCGGCGGCAAGCGGGACCATTTCCGCATCATTAAGCACAGCGGCCCCGCAATAGACCTGATAAAACGGGTTGGGCAAAAGGACCTTGGGCTTGGGGCCGGGTGTGTCTTGCGGAATGACAGTGGTCGCAATCAGATAAAGCGCCTCACGTGTGCCCGCCACGGGCAGGATATGGTCATCACGATCAAGCATGTCGGTGGGCAGATCATACCGGCGATCAAGCCAGTTTTTAATTGCCTCACGCAGTTCCGGCGTGCCAGCCCCCGGTGGGTATTTGTGCCAAAGGTTTGCATGTTTAACCATCGCATCGGTGATCATTGCAGGTGGGGTGTGCTGCGGTTCGCCAATCGACATCACCAACGGCGATTGTCCCGGTTCAATACCGTTAAGCAAGGCCGCTAATCTTGGGAACGGATAAGCAGGCAATTGATCGAGGCGTTCGTTAAACATGGTTGACGTCATTCCAGCTTGATCTGTGGCGCATCAGGGCGAAAGCCATGATGCGGATGCATGTTGGTTTAATATGGGCAATTTCCCCTCACTCTACCCCTATGCCAAAAGTGCAAAGAAAGATTTAAGAAGTGGCATGTCTGAACGTAAAAAGCCCGGAAAGGCGCGCTTTCCGGGCTTTTGATTTTATGGCTATGCTGTGGGGTGCTTGGGACTAGCTGGCGCGCAAGTCATCCTCTGGATACGCACCGATCTTGTGGATCGATACATCTGCGCCATCAAATTCGTCTTCTTCAGACAGGCGAATGCCAATGGTTTTCTTCAATATGCCATAGACAGCAAACCCGGAAATGACGGCAAAAACAACACCAGCCAGCGATCCCACCAACTGGGCGCCAAATGATACGCCACCCATACCGCCAAGGGCTTCGAGGCCAAAGACGCCACAGGCAATGCCGCCCAAAAGACCGCACATCCCATGGAGCGGCCAGACGCCAAGCACGTCATCAATTTTCCATTTCGCCTGACACTGGTTAAAGCCCCAGACAAACAAAGCCCCGGCCAGCCCGCCGGTAACAAGGGCGCCAATCGGATGCATGACGTCCGATCCGGCGCAAACTGCCACCAGTCCGGCCAGTGCGCCGTTATGGACAAAGCCCGGGTCATTTCGCCCGGCCAGCAAGGCCGTTAAAATGCCGCCGACCATTGCCATCAGTGAATTAATCGCAACAAGCCCGGTGATGCCGCTAATTGATTGGGCGGACATGACGTTAAAGCCAAACCAGCCAACGCATAAAACCCACGACCCAAGGGCAAGGAACGGGATGTTGGATGGCGGAATCCCAATCAGACTGCCGGTTTTGCTATAGCGTCCGCGCCGCACACCAAGGCAGATGACCGCACCAAGGGCGATCCATCCGCCGACCGCATGGACAACAATTGATCCGGCAAAATCATGAAACGGCGCACCATAGGTGGCTTCGATCAGGTCCTGAAACCCGAAGTTATTGTTCCAGACCATGCCTTCGAACAATGGATAGAAAACCCCGACCAGAATGGCCGTGGCGAACAGTTGGGGATAAAACCGCGCGCGTTCGGCAATGCCGCCCGAAATGATGGCCGGAATGGCGGCCGCAAAAGTCAGCAGGAAGAAGAACTTAACAAGGTCATAGCCGCTTGAGGCAAACAGATGCTGTCCATCGACCATGGCGGAGCCGGAAAGAACGGGGGCACTGGCAAAGAAATTAACCCCATAGGCAACGCCATACCCGACAAAGAAATAGGCAATGGTCGATACCGCAAAATCGACAATGATTTTAACCAAGGCGTTGACCTGGTTCTTTTTGCGCACGGTGCCAACTTCAAGGAAGGCAAAACCGGCATGCATCGCAAGCACCATAATGGCGCCCATCAGGACGAAAAACACGTCCGAGGCAGTCTGGAAAGCCTCCATAAGGCATCCCCCCGTTTATAAAAAGCGTTTCCTCTCGGTCCGTTCTTGCCGGGGCAGTCGGACTCTGGTTCGGGCTGCCATGATCAATTTCTGTGCCAACAGGCACTTGAACCGAGTGCAGGCGATATTCTTCTAGGCGTGAGGATGCTTTTTCGATCAGGGGAATGGCGGATGAGGCAGGTTGGCTCAAAACCGGTTCTGCCTTTGCAGTGATCAAAATGCTGCCCAAAAAGGCAGCACACAAACAAAAGACCCGCCGGGCGAAAGACGCCGGGCGGGTCAGTGGTCTGACAGGCAGGGTACTGTGCGAACACGGTACCCGTCAGGAAATCGTATCGCTTAGAAGCGCTGCGAACCTTTACCGAATTCCGGATAAGCTTCGAGGCCAAGCTCAGCAGCATCGCTGCCCATTGCTTCGTCTTCTTCGGAAAGACGGATGCCAACGGTGAACTTCAGGATCAACCACACTATGCTCGAGGCAACGATGGTGAAGGCACCCATTGCAACGATACCGGTCAGCTGAACACCGAACGATGCACCGTCATTGGTGAACGGAACAGCAAGCGTGCCCCAGATACCAGCAACAAGGTGAACCGAAACCGCGCCAACGACATCGTCGATTTTCAGTTTGTCGAGCAGCGGAACTGCAACAACAACCAGAACACCGCCGATTGCGCCGATAATGATCGCCGAACCGATGGTCGGGGTATCCGGACCGGCCGTGATCGAGACCAGACCAGCCAGTGCACCGTTAAGTGCCATGGTAAGGTCGACCTTTTTGTAAAGGATCTGGGTCAGGATCGCTGCGGCAACAACACCACCAGCAGCCGCCATCGAGGTGTTGCCATAGATGTTGGCAATCGCGATGACATCAGCACCCGTACCCATTGCAAGCTGGGAACCACCGTTGAAGCCGAACCAGCCGAGCCACAGAACGAAAGTACCAAGCGTTGCAAGCGGCAGGTTTGAACCCGGCATCGGATGAACCGAACCGTCAGCGCCATACTTGCCTTTACGTGCACCAAGGATGATCGCACCGGTCAGAGCAGCCCAGCCGCCGACCGAGTGAACAATGGTTGAGCCAGCAAAGTCAGCAAAGCCCATTTCGGCCAACCAGCCGCCGCCCCACGTCCAGGACCCGGTGATCGGATACAGAACGCCGGTCAAAACAACGACGAAGATCATGAACGGCCACAGTTTGATACGTTCAGCAACAGTACCTGATACGATCGACGCTGCGGTTGCAACAAACACCATCTGGAAGAACCAGTCAGATGTTGCGGAATAACCGCCCGAGAAATCACCTGCAAGAGCAGCTGCATCATCAGCACTCCAGAGGCTGATAGAACCGATCCAGCCGGTCACATCCATGTACATCAGGTTATACCCGATAAGGTAGTACATGATGCCTGCAACCGCGAAGAGCGAGATGTTCTTGAGCAGAATGGTAGAAACGTTTTTCGTACGAACCAGGCCGGATTCCAGCATGGCAAAGCCAGCTGCCATCCACATGACCAGTGCGCCACTGAACAGGAAGCTAAAGCTGTTCAGAATGTATTGAGTCTCGGCCGAAACGCCAGCGTCCTGAGCAAAGGCCGGAGAAGCGATTGCGAGAACGGCGGTGCCTGCAAGAGCGGCAAGGCCGGTTTTCTTCATAGGAATATTCATTGTGTCTCCCCTTGTCTCTGGACTTACAGGGCGTCGTCGCCGGTTTCGCCTGTGCGGATACGGACCGCCTGGCTCACATCAAGAACGAAAATCTTTCCGTCCCCGATTTTCCCGGTTTGAGCTGTTTTGGTGATAGCCTCGACAACCTGATCGACCAGATTATCCGTGATGGCGACTTCCAGCTTCACTTTCGGCAGGAAGCTGACCATGTATTCAGCACCACGATAAATTTCGGTCTGGCCTTTCTGACGGCCAAAACCTTTTACTTCGGTGACCGTTAACCCCTGAACGCCCAGTGCGCTAAGCGCCTCGCGGACTTCGTCGAGTTTGAACGGTTTGATGACAGCAGTAACAAGTTTCATATTGTGCGACCTCCCGGCATATCCGTTGAGTACCAACGTGGTAATCACGATTTCGCAGTCTCAACCCTCAAACCAAGAATCGTGCCAGACTCAAAATAATAAATGTAAGTATTTGTTATAAAAAAGAAAAATGTCTAATTTAGGCATTGAAGATCAGGAGGCCATGGCGAGGCGCAGGATTAAAATATGCACAGAATCTAAGGTTGTTTAAAAAATGTGCATATTTTTTAATCAACCAAAGCGTCAGAAAAACCTGTTTTAGGTCAAGGCTCTGTCGCAGGGCGGTCGATAAAGTGCCGACTTTGGAAAATGACCCCGCAGGGAGTGGCCCAATCGCCAACGGATCGCGTACTTTCTTAAGGTGCTGGTCACACTGCGGCTTTGTTGGCAGGGGTATAATTTCCTGCATTTTCTTGCCCGCTATGGCGACGCCGGGTAAACATGTGCCAAACGGATACAAGGTCAGACAGAACAGGTTCACCTGTCGGTCTGACCCCACAGGATAGGGATTTTGCGCCATGCATGATCAGGACGTGATGAAGACTGATGTCATTATTTTGGGCGGTGGCCTGAACGGGGCGGCCATGGCGCTGTCGCTGGCGCACGGCGGGATGAAATCCGTGGTGATTGATTTTGCAGATCCCAAAACCATCCTGAGTGCCAATTATGATGGCCGGACGTGCGCAATTGCCGCCGCATCAAAATCCGTACTTGAGGTTATTGGTGCCTGGAAAAACATGGCTGACGCGGCCCAGCCGATCCTTGATATCCGGATTGCCGATGGTCAAAGCCCGCTGTTCCTGCATTACGATCATGCTGATCTTGGTGATGCGCCACTGGGCTATATCGTTGAAAACCTTGTGACGCGCGGTGCCTTGTACCGGGCCATTGCCGAAAACGACCTGATCGAGATGTTGGCCCCGGCACGGGTTGCGGACATCGCGCGCGATCAGGGCGGCATGACCATCACCCTTGCCGATGGGCGTGCGGTGCGTGCGCCGCTTGCCATTGGTGCAGAAGGCCGCAATTCGATGCTGCGCGACTGGGCGGGGATCAAGACATATGACTGGAGCTATAAGCAAAGTGCAGTTGTGTGCACGGTCAAGCACAAGCAGCCCCATAACGGCCTTGCGGTCGAGCATTTCCTGCCTGCGGGTCCGTTTGCCATTCTGCCGATGACGGAAAACCGGTGTTCGATTGTCTGGACCGAAAGCACGGACCTTGGCAATTATCTGGTTAATCTCGATGAAGAAACCTTCACCGACGAGTTGCACCGTCGCTTTGATGGCTATCTTGGCGATCTTGAGGTGATTGGGCCGCGCTTTTGCTATCCGCTGGGGCTTCAGCATGCCTATCACTACACCGATGACCGGATCGCCCTGATCGGGGATGCCGCGCACGGCATGCACCCGATTGCCGGGCAGGGCCTTAATATGGGCATTCGCGACGTTGCGGTATTGGCCGAAATTCTGGTCAATGCCCGTCGTCTGGGACGCGACATTGGCAGCATTGATGTTTTGGCCGAATATGCCCAATGGCGCCGGTTTGATAATACGGTGATGCTGGCGGTAACAGATGTGACCAATCGGCTGTTTTCTAATGATATCGCCCCGATCCGCTGGGCGCGTGACATTGGCCTTGCCGTGGTTCAGAAAATCCCGCCGCTTAAGAAAACATTCATGTCACATGCCATGGGATATGCCGGGACTCTGCCCAAACTGATGCAGGGAAAGCCCCTTTAACCAGGAAATCTGCGTCGTGCCCTCTGACCCAATGTGATTAAAAGAGATGCAACGGTAGAGATAGGGTTCTTCTATCGCGCGTCAGAGTTTAATATTTCAGGGTCATTTAAAGTCATTCAAAATGTTGTCTTTTTTAATGAGCCATTGTTGATGTGTGTCAACAAGTCAGCAATGGCTTAGGCGCAGGTTCCCCTCGAGTTAAATTTAATGACAGGGGACAGGACATGACATTTTCCCATAAACTGATGTTGTCAGCTGCTGTAGTGGCAATTTTTGGTGCAACCATGGTTGCCGGTGGTGCAGCACAGGCGCAAACTGCGGAATTCAAGACCAAGCAGGCTGGTGATGTTGTCATTCGTGCACGCGGTATTGCGATGGTGCCTGATGAAGATACCTATGACCATAATATCGGCAGTGGCCATGGCGAACTGAACAATGATGCCGTTCCGGAAGTCGACTTTTCATATTTTGTGACCGACAACTTGGCGCTTGAGTTGATTGCAGCGACAACCAAGCACGACTTGAGCTGGAAGGATCCCAGTCTTGATGCGGGATCTGTTCGGTTGCTGCCACCTACCTTGACCTTGCAATACCATTTTATGCCAGAAAGTCGCTGGAGCCCTTATTTGGGGGCCGGTATCAACTATACTTTCTTCTATGACTCGAAGCCGGGACAGTTCAATTCTGTCAAATATGATGACGGCTTTGGCTATGCCTTTCAGGCCGGTTTCGACTACGCGATTTCCGGGCCATGGTCGGTCAACCTTGATGTGAAGAAAATCTTCCTCGATACCGATATTAGCATCAACAACGGTGCGAATACGTCCAAAGCACACCTTGATCCTTGGGTCTTTGGCCTAGGTGTCGGCTATCGTTTCTAAGCCTTCGCTGATTGTACGCGCCATAAGGCGGCAACGTCGTTCCGCCTTATGGAGGGGGAACGAACGACCAAAAAACGGCCCTGTCTTTTGATGGGGCCGTTTGTACATCTTAAATGCACCAGGTCGAATTTTCAGGAGGGTTTAGTGGTCAGGACGGTTTGCGCGGATCGCGTGACAGGCCTCGGGCCTCAAGTGCACGAAGGTAATCTGCCCACAGGGTATCTTGTGTGTCGTGTAATTCGCGCAGGTAGTGCCAGCTGAAAAGTCCGCTGTCATGCAGGTCGTCGAAACTGATGCGGATGGCATAATTGCCAACCGGAACAATATCGATAACCCCGACATGGCGCCGCCCGGGTATAATTTTCTTTTCCGACGGATGGTGGCCTTGCACCTCGGCCGATGGGCTTTCAATCCGAAGAAGTTCCGCACTAAAGCGTGATGAAACGCCATCATCCCAGACGATTTCCAGAATGTGTTCGTCACGCAGATAATTGATTTCAACTGGTGTGAAATCAGGTGTGAAACCGTCTTTGGCCATGAAGTTAAGCTGCCTTAATCGTCGATTGCGCGGGCTTCGTCAGGCAGCATGATCGGGATGCCGTCGCGGATCGGATAGGCCAGACCGGCTTTGGTGCTGATCAGTTCGTTATTGTCGCGATCATACTCAAGTGCCTGCTTGGTGACCGGGCAGACAAGGATTTCAAGAAGTTTCGGGTCTACCGGGCTGTGGGTCGCGGTCATAATGTGGCCTTCGGTTTGGTGGGCGTCGTGTGACAGGTTTGTTTGGCTTAGTTTGAATTGCTGTGCGCGTGCTTTGGATTGGCATGTGCCGCCATCTCAAGCAAGGTTGTCAGCATATCGCCGCGATCATACAGGGTTGTGCATTCGAGCAAAGCCTGTTTTTCAAGCGGGCTAAGCTGGCAGCCCATCGAAATGGTGGTGATCAACATTTCATCATCGCTGTCGGCCAGTGTATCCCAGCATGACCGTAAGGAATGCTGCGCAAAATAGACTTCCAGTGCAGTGCGCAGGCGATCACGGTTGATCGGTGCGTCGACACTGGGAATGTCCAGATCATCTTTCCATGCGCTGAAATCACCGCGTACAGTGCGGTAACCGCCCTCATTCTCGGGCAGTTCTTCCACCACATTGAACCGGCATACACCGGTCAATGTGATTAAAAAACGTCCATCATCGGTTTCGCTAAAGGCGGTAATACGTCCCGCACAGCCGGTGTTGAAAATCGGCGGATTATCCTGATCAACCAAAAGGCTGGCACGCTGGTCCGGCCTTGGCTGGATCATGCCAATCATGCGGTCCTGACCCAATGCATCCGTCACCATGTTAAGATACCGCGGCTCAAAAACATTAAGCGGCAGATGCCCGCGCGGCAGCAGCAAAGCGCCACCCAGCGGGAAAATCGGCATGGTGTTTGGCAAGTCCGAATACATCGGATCGAAGGGACCGCATATGCTCATGAAAATAACACCGTTGATAATGCTCGGCGTCCGGCGACGCTGGCGGGGTCTGATGGGCCCCATGCTTCAAAGAATTTAAGGAGCTGGGTGCGCCCGGCATCCTCGTTCCATTCACGGTCGGTGCGAATGATGGTGATCATGGCTTGGACGGCATCTTCGCGTTTGTTGGTTGCAAAGCAGGCCATGCCCAGATCGTACTGTGCCTGCAAATCAGCAGGATTGGCCGCAACTTTGGCGCGCGCGGCTTCAAGGTCTTCCGGGCTATATCCGGTTTCGGCCAGTTCAAGCGCGCTGATGGCAGCCGCAATCGCGGGTTTGAGGCGATCAAGATCAGACATATTGTCAACGAAGTGGCGGGTTTCTTCAATTTCGCCCATGCCAACCATGCAGCGGATCATGCCGCCAATGGCAACTTCGTTTTGCTGTTCACGTTCAAGCACGCTGACATACAGGCTATGTGCTGTAGCGTGGTCGTCTTCGGCAAGGGCTGTGGCCGCCTGTTCAAGAATGGCTTCAATCGGGCTTTCAATCGGGCCGCCAGCAAGTTTTTCATAGAATGCGCGCACTTCGCTTTCGGGCTGTGCGCCCTGAAATGCATCAACCGGACGGCCATCCTTAAAGGCATAGACGGTCGGGACGGACTGGATGCGCAACTGCGCTGCCAGTTCCTGATTCTCGTCAATATTGATTTTGACAAGCTTCACCCGTCCACCGGCTTCGCGGGTGACTTTTTCGATCGTCGGCGTCAGGCTTTTGCACGGACCGCACCAAGGTGCCCAGAAATCCACGACAACAGGCACTTCCATAGACGGTTCGATGACGTCTTGCACAAAAGTTTCGACAGATCCGTCCTTGATCAGGTCGGGCGTCGTGTTGGTGGCAGGTTCCGGCGCGTTTGCGTCAAGAATGATGGACATTATCTTTAACTCACTAATTCAGGATTTAAGATGATGTTGCCATTGCCGTCCGACAAGAGGTGAAATGGCAATATTAGGTGTGTATTATACGTCAATATAAAGGACTAAAAGGTTTCTCAGACGTTTAGCTAGACGATTGGTCATCTAATTCGTTTTCAAAATCGATGATCTTTGCGTCATAGCCCAGTGACGAGACGAACCGCAACAGGTCCATAGACTGAATTGTCGTGGTTCGATCATTCCGCAAGGGGTGAAAGTTCAATTTGTCGCCATTGGCCAGTTTGGCATCAAGTGCCAGATTAACCACGCGATCTTGATCATTGATCAGGGCAAAGGGCGTCACCGACCCCGGTGTCACGCCAAGCGTTTCGATCAGAAGTTCTGGTTTACCAAACGAAAGGCGTGCCGATCCAAGCCGTTTGTGCAGATGGTTCATACGGATTTGCGTGTTTTCCTCGGCCACCACCAGCCAAAGGGCGTCTTTTTTGTCTTTGACAAACAGGTTCTTGGAATGCAGACCGGGCAGGTCGCCGCGCAAATTCTGCGAATCCTCAACCGTAAACAGCGGCTCATGGCTATGAGTCGTGGTTTCGATTTCCAGTTTTTCCAGATATTCGAAAAGCAGGGTTGATGGATCGCTCATGCTGTTTTCCTTGTGGATGTGATGCCAGAAGATACCCAAGTTGAAAACCGGACGCAAATTTGCGCAACGATGGTCGGATTTCGGCGATTGGGCCCAGTAAAGTCAAGGAAAACCGCCAAAATTTGTGATGTGACACTTTCGTGGAAAAAAGGGTTGCAATCGCTCTTTGTTGGGCTATTATCCGCGCCGCTCCACAGGGGCAGGAAATACTGATGAATGCGGGCGTAGCTCAGGGGTAGAGCATAACCTTGCCAAGGTTAGGGTCGAGAGTTCGAATCTCTTCGCCCGCTCCATCAGGTCACTTTCCAAAGGCATCAGCTTTCATGATGATGCGGGCGTAGCTCAGGGGTAGAGCATAACCTTGCCAAGGTTAGGGTCGAGAGTTCGAATCTCTTCGCCCGCTCCATGATGAAAGTTTCAAAGGCCGCCCGATGGGGCGGCCTTTTGCTTTTCCGTCTTGCGCTATGGGCCGTTTTGTCGTGTGCTGCACCCTATGCAGGATGCTCCGCCAAACATACCCGGACCCGATCCGAAAACCATCTTCACGGTCGGCTATGCCGGTCATGACCGCGACAGTTTGCTTGCGCTGTTTAAGGCGCACGGCATTACCGCCGTGGCCGATGTTCGGACGTTTAAACGATCCAGCTACTGGACGGCGTTTGATGCCGACAGTTTTGGCCCCTTTTTGCGGGCACAGGGCGTTGCCTATGTTTTTATGGGGGATGTAATGGGTGGCAAGCCGCAAGCGCCTGAGTTCTATCCTGACGGGCAGCTGGACTATGATCTGATGGCACAGCTTCCGGAATTTCAGGATGGCATTGCCCGTTTGATCCGCGGTGCGCAAAAATATCGCATCTGTCTGATGTGTGCGGAAAAGGATCCGCTTGATTGTCATCGGACGTTGCTGATTGCGCCGCCGTTAAAAGCCGCCGGGTTTGATCTTTGCCATTTGGTCGAAGGGGGCGTTGAACATCAGTCCGAAACCGAACAGCGCATGGTCGCGCTGAATGGCGGTGACGTGCCCGATCTGTTTGCCACAACGGCCCCTGATCCCGAGGCCGAAACCAAACTTGCGTTACAGCGCCAGATCAAACGTGTCGCGCCACGGGCCCAAGACGCTATAAAGCGTCGGTAATATGAGACGCGATAAAGCGTCGCTAGCGATATGACGCAATAAGGCGTCGTTATCCCATGATATTGTAACCACCATCAATATGAACGACATCCCCGGTCAAAGACCGGGCGCGGTCACTGGCAAGAAAAGCTGCCAGCTCGCCGATTTCATCAATCGTGACCAATCTGCGGCCCGGCGCGCGACGGGTTGCCTGATCCATCAATGTCTCAAACTCGGCAATGCCTGATGCCGCACGGGTTAAAAGTGGCCCCGGTGAAATCGCATGGCAGCGGATGTTTTTCGGGCCAAGCTCTGCTGCCATATAACGGGTTGTGCTTTCAAGGGCGGCCTTGACCGGGCCCATAACGCCGTAATGATCAATCACCCGCTCTGAGCCCATATAGGTCACCGTCAAAAGTGCGCCGCCATCGGTCATTAACGGTTCGGCCCGTTTGGCAAGGCGTTGAAACGAATGGCACGAAATATCCATCGCCATCAAAAAGCCGTCGCGCGAACAGTCCGTCACCCGCCCATGCAGGTCATCTGCCGGGGCAAAGGCGATTGAATGCAGCACGAAATCAAGCTTTCCCCATTGTTTCTCGATCTGTGCGAACAATATGTCCATTTGCTGCTCGTCACAGACATCAAGTGGGCAGATGATCGGGGCGTGAAGTTCTTCGGCCAGTGGGCGGACATATTTTTCGGCTTTTGCGTTCTGATAGGTGATCGCCAATTCAGCGCCTTCGCGGTTGAAAATGCGGGCGCATCCCCAAGCGATGGACATTTTATTGGCAATACCGACAATCAGGCCTTTTTTGCCTGCAAGCATCATGAGACTCCGAATTTTCATTGTGCGGGTGCGAAGGTGATAATCGCTTGGGGCAGTATTCCAAGTTTAACTCGGTCTTGCGATGCAAAAAGAACAAAATTCTGTGACATCGCAGCCAGACAATTAATGTGTCGGTGAAAGGCTAGCTTGTTGGTTAAATGAATTTTTTTTGTGCAGAAGCATAGTTTTTAGGCAGATCATCCGCTATGTGTAGCCTTGGAGGAAATCTTCGGAATTCCATATGCTCCAACCTTGGAAAACCCCAGATTTCCTTCCCAATTAAATGTGACATCCGTGGTGTGTGATGCTGACCGCAAAAGGTCAGTGTTTCGGTTCTGGCAAACAGGACCGGGAAAAAGGGAAATTGGACATGAAAGCCCGTAAAGACGACCCGAAACGGGAAGTCATCGACAAAGTTGTCGAACAAATCCAACAGCGTTTAAAAGGCAAAATGGCGAAGGATGCGGAAGCGTTCGTTCGCCTTTTTTACAAGGATGTTCCGCCCGACGACGTGGCGGGTCGATCTATCGACTCGCTTTATGGCGCGGCGTTGACGCTTTACAAATTCGCACAAAAGCGTCCTTCGGCTGATGCGGCCAAGATCCGGGTCTATAACCCTGATCTTGAAGAGCACGGCTGGAAATCAGATCACACCGTGATCGAGATGATCAATACGGACATGCCGTTTCTGGTCGACTCGGTTACATCCGCCCTGCATGACCTTGATCTGACCGTTCATCTGGTCATTCACCCGATCATGCGGATCAAGCGCGACGGCAAGGGCGAACTTGACGTCGTTGCCTCGGTCGAAGACTCCGATGCGCCCCGTGAATCGGTCATGCATCTTGAAATCGACGAACAGACCGACGAAGCCGTGCTTAATAAAGTACGCGCCCGTCTTGATGATGTTTTGACCGATGTCGGTCTTGCTGTGCGTGACTGGAAACAGATGCTCAGCAAAGTCACCGACGTTCTGGATGAAATTAAAACAGCCCCGAAAACCATCCCCGCCGATGATCGCAAGGAAGCCGAGGAATTCCTGGGCTGGCTGCATAACGACCATTTCACCTTCCTGGGCTACCGCGAATATAAATTTGGCGGTGGTGCCAAAAAGTCCGCTGGTAACGTAAGTGTTCAGAACCAGCTTGGTATTCTGGCGCGCGAAGGCACGCATGTTTTTGACGAGTTGCGCCAGATCGGCAACCTGTCGGACGAGGTAAAGGATTTTGTTACCAAACCCAGTCTCTTGATGGTGACCAAAGCCAACAAACAATCGACAGTTCATCGGTCTGTTCATCTTGATACCATTGTCGTCAAACAGTTCGACGCCAAAGGCAAGGTGATTGGCCAGCATCTGTTCGTCGGTCTGTTTACCTCAGTTGCCTATAACCTCAGCCCGCGTTTGATCCCGCTTTTGCGCAAAAAACTGGATGAAACGATTGCCCGCGCCGGCTTCCCGCCCGCCGGTCATGACGCCAAGGCACTGGTCAATATTCTTGAAACCTTCCCGCGTGATGAGCTGTTTCAGGTCGAACTTGATGATCTGTACCATACCTGCATGGGGATATTGCACCTGCAGGAACGCCAACGGATTGCGCTTTTTGTCCGGCGTGATGCGTTTGAACGGTTCGTCTCCTGTCAGCTGTTCTGCCCGCGTGATCGTTTCTCGACCAAATTGCGGATCAAATTCCAGAAGGTCATCGAAGACGCCTTTGAGGGCAAGGTTTCAGCCCACTACACCCTGATTGGCGACAGCCCGCTTGCGCGGTTGCATTTGCTGGTGAAAACCACGCCGGGTGAATTGCCGGAATACGATGTGACCGACATCGAACGTCAGCTTGTTGAAACTGCACGCGACTGGGCCGATACGTTGCGTCAGGTTCTTGTGCGTGAAATGGGCGAAGAACGTGGCTTGGCACTGTATCGCAAATACGGCGAAAGCTTCTCAAGCGACTATCGCGATCGTTTCACCGTTGAAAGTGCCGCACTTGATGTTGAGCGCATCGAAGACGTGATGAAGGCCTTTGATATCCGGGTGAACCTGTATCGCCCGATTGAGGCCGCCGAGAACGAGCTTCGGTTTAAAATCTATAATCCGGGCATGCCTGTGCCGCTGTCCGATGTGTTGCCGATGCTTGAAAACATGGGGCTTAAGGTCATCACCGAGAATCCGTTCACGGTGGAGCCGCGCGACGTTGATATCAATGTGCGTATCCATGATTTCGGCGTGGTTGTGGATGGTGAATTCCACCTGCATGACGTGCGTGACAAGTTCCAGGAACTGTTTGTCCGCATGTGGCACGGTGAAGTGGAAAATGACGCCTTTAACCGTCTTGTCCTGCTGGGCGGTTTGCATTGGCGCGAAGTCGTGATCCTGCGCACCTATTCGCGCTACATGCGTCAGATGGGATCGGCCTTCTCGCAGGACTATATGGCCAAGACTCTTGCCAATAATCCGACACTGGCATCCGCCCTCGTCAGCCTGTTTGTTGCCCGCTTTGACCCGGATCGTGATCCGGGACTGGTGGCCGAGGCCGAAGCCATCGAAGGCGATATCATCACCAAGCTTGAAGATGTGATGAACCCGGACGAAGACCGCATTTTGCGCGCCTTCCTTAATCTGGTTCAGGCAACTTTGCGCACCAACTTCTTCCAGTATGGTGCGGATGGGAATCCCAAGCCGTATCTGTCGGTCAAATTCAATTCGGGCATGGTCGAAGATTTGCCGCTTCCGCGTCCGTGGCGCGAAATATTTGTTTATTCTCCGCGGGTCGAAGCTGTTCACCTGCGCGGGGGGCCGGTTGCCCGTGGTGGGATCCGCTGGTCCGACCGTCAGGAGGATTTCCGCACCGAAATTCTCGGTCTGGTCAAAGCCCAGATGGTCAAGAATGCGGTGATTGTACCCGTCGGGTCAAAGGGCGGTTTTGTTGTCAAACGCCCGCCGGTCGATGGTACGCGCGAAGCCTTCCTTGAAGAAGGCATTGCTTGTTACAAAACACTGATGAGCGGGATGCTCGATATCACCGACAATATTGTTGCCGGTGATATTGTTGCCCCCGAACGGGTACGCCGTCTTGATGACGATGATCCCTATCTGGTGGTTGCCGCCGATAAGGGGACTGCGACGTTCTCAGATATCGCGAATGGTGTGGCGCGTGATTATGGCTTCTGGCTTGACGATGCCTTCGCATCGGGCGGCTCGCAGGGCTATGACCATAAGAAAATGGGCATCACGGCGCGTGGGGCATGGGAATCTGTCAAACGTCACTTCCGCGAAATGGGCAAGGACATCCAGAAAACCCCGTTCACCGTGGCCGGTGTTGGCGATATGTCAGGCGATGTGTTTGGCAACGGCATGTTGCTGTCTGAGCAAATCAAACTGACCGCCGCCTTTAACCACATGCATATTTTTGTCGATCCGGAGCCGGATATGGCAAAAAGCTTTGCTGAACGCCAGCGCCTGTTTGATCTGCCGCGTTCTGGGTGGGGCGATTACGACAAAAAGACCCTGTCCAAAGGCGGGGATATTTTTGATCGCAAAGCCAAAACCCTTGATCCATCGCCAGAAGTCCGCAAGTTGCTGGGTCTTGAGACGGGCAAGGTGACACCCGCCGATATGATGAAGGCCATCCTGAAATCTGACGTCGAACTTCTGTGGTTTGGCGGGATCGGGACCTATATCAAATCGCATGCGGAAACCAATGCCGACGCAGGCGACCGTGCCAATGATGCCATTCGCATCAATGGCCGTGAAATTCGCGCAAAGGTCATTGGCGAGGGGGCCAACCTTGGCGCCACACAGCGGGGCCGTATCGAGTATGCACATGCCGGTGGTCGTTTGAATACTGACGCCATCGATAATGCTGCGGGTGTGAATTGCTCGGACCATGAGGTCAACATCAAGATCCTTGTTGGCGAAGTTGTCGCCGCCGGGGACATGACCGAAAAGCAGCGCAACAAGCTTCTGGTCGAAATGACCGATGAGGTCGGTGATCTTGTTCTGCGTGACAATTATCTGCAAAGTCAGGCGATCTCGAACACCTATGCGGCAAGTGCGGATGTGCTTGATGCTCAGGTGCGCCTGATCCGGATGCTGGAACGCGAAGGGCGGCTTAACCGCGAGATCGAATATCTTCCAGATGACGAAGAACTTGCAAAACGTGCCAGCAACCACGAAGGCCTGACACGGCCCGAAGTTTCGGTTCTGATGCCCTATGCCAAACTTTGGCTGTATGACGAGGTGCTGGAATCTGATTTGCCAGACGATCCGATTTTGGTCGAAGAACTGGTGCGCTATTTCCCGACACCGGTGCGTAAAAAATACGCCGATGCGATTTCAGAACACCGTCTGAAACGTGAAATCATTGCCACCGTTGCGACCAACAGTCTGGTCAACCGGGTCGGGGGCACATTTGTTCACGACATGATGGAAGCCACGGGTCTTTCGGCTGTGGATGTGTCGCGCGGATATTTGATTACCCGTGCGGTGTTTGGTCTGCGTGATATCTGGGCCGGGATTGAGGCCCTTGATAACGTGGTTCTGGCCAAACTTCAGATCGGTATGTTCCGCGACATCAACCGGATGGTCAATCATGTCACCCAATGGTTCCTGCGCAACTGCGAGGAACTTAATGTTGGGGCCAAGATCGAGATGTTCCGCCCGGCAGTGTCAAAGGTGATTGAAGCCTTTGACGATATTGTGCCGGTTGATGCCGGTTTCAGAACGTCGCTGGATCAAAAGGCACAATCCCTGGTCGCGCAAGGTGTGCCCGAAGATTTGGCACGCCGCGTGGCATCCATGGCGCAGATGGTGGCGATTTGTGATGTCGTCCGCATTGCCGAGGCCACGGGCCGGGATGTGATCGAAGTCGGGGCCACCTACTTTGCAGTGGGGGCACGGTTCCAGCTTGGTCTGATGCGGGCAGCCGCCGATTCAATCGAAGCCGAAACCCATTGGCAGAAACTCGCCCGTGCAGCGGTGGTTGACGATCTTTATGGTCATCAGCGTGAATTGACCCGTGCGGTTCTTGGTGCGGGCAAAAAGGGCGCATCGGGTGCCGAGCTGGTTGATAAGTGGGTGGATGCCCATCAACGGGGTTGTGCGCGCTGTGATGAACTGATCAATGAGCTGCGGGCCGCAGGTCAGATTGATCTCTCCATGATCACCGTTGCCAACCGTCAGATCAGGGCTTTGACCGGCGCCTGATCACGCTGCACGGTTCATGTCAGTATCTATGTCAGGAGGGCGCATTTCGGGCCCTCCTTTCTTTTGTGTGGTCATCGGGCATGTTTGGCCGATGTGGTGTCGCAGAACGGCGGAAAATACCGCTATGACGGCTGCTATGCGTTTTTAACTCATCCCGGCTTAGCGCATTGAATTTGCAAACATTACTGTCATCCTGTTGCCATTATTACATGATGAAGTGACAATATATCCGGTCATTTACTTGAAAAATACCGACCGGTTCGTATATTCGTTACATACATAAAAAAATTAGGTCAAAGCCATGAGGAACGCTGCAGAAACCCGGATCAAGCTGCTTGAGACAGCCATGGAGCTGTTAACGACCCGTAGTTACCACGATATCGGCGTCAGCGACGTCTGCAAACATGCCGGTGTCACCAAGGGCGCGTTCTATCATCACTTTGACAGCAAGGCCGCCTTGTTTGCCGCGTCTGCGCGACAGCATTGGGAAAAGGGCAAGGACGAGCTCCGTTCGATCTTTTCGCCCGATATTTCCCCGATTGAGCAACTGAACCGCTATATCGATCTGGTCTGTAGCAAGCAGGAAAAATACGCAATCCCCGGTGAAAGCGAAGTCTGTGTCTGTCCGATTTTCACCGCAGGTGGTCAGGTCGGACCCGAAGATATCGAAATTCAGGATTGCTCACGCGAACTGGCCGAAGAACAGATCAAATACCTTGCATCCATGGTGCGTGGCCTCAAAGGCGAGGGCATGCTCAGCGAGGATGGAGATGTCACAACACTGGCGCGCATGATTTTCCAGTATGTCCACGGGCTTTTGACCTATGGCAAGGTTTTTAATGATCTTGATACTGTTCGGTCTGATCTGCGTGAAGGCATCTGTCGAATCCTCAATTTACAATGTAAATTCAGGGATGTAAGCTCTTCTGACGCGGCCTGATGTTTCGGATGCGTTCTAAAATAATTTAAAAAATAACCACTTTTTTGCCTTCTTCCCCTTGCAAGCAAACCGATCGGTATGCATCTATCGGTCAAACAGTCCGCAATATGTGCGGCTCACGCTTTTGGAAGATGGAAAGATGCAGTCTCGATCAAAACGCAAAATATTGCTGCCCGCGGCCGTTCTGGCGCTGGCAGTTGCCGCCGGTGGATATGGCTTGCATGTCACCGGTTCCGCCGCTGATGAGGTCGCGGTTCAGTCCGCACCCATGGCAACACCGGTCACCGTTTCCGATGTAAAAAGTAATTCTGTTCGTCTCTGGAGCAACTTTTCCGGCCGCCTGAGTGCGGTTGAGGAAGTCCAGTTGCGCCCGCAGGTCAGTGGTGCGATCGTCAAAATCGGTTTTGAAGACGGTCAGTTGGTCAAGCAGGGCGATATTCTTGCCGTGATTGACCCGCGCAGCTATCAGGCCGCAGTTGATGAAGCGCGCGCAGAACTTTCCGTTGCCCGTCAAAACCTGTCGCTGGCCTCCAAGGAAAAGGAACGTGCGGAAAAGCTGGTGTCCAATGGCACGGTGTCAAAACGTGTTTATGACGAACGGCTTAGCACCCATCAGGTCGCACAAAGTCAGGTCACCCGTGCGCAGGCACAGCTTGAACTGGCTGAAATCGAACTTGACCACGCCTATGTCAAATCCCCGATTGACGGGCGTGTCAGCCGTGTCGAAATGACCGTTGGCAATCAGGTCAATGCCGGTCCAAACGCCCCGGTTCTGACCACCATTGTCTCAACCGGGAAAATCTATGCCGATTTTGACCTTGATGAGCAGACCTTCTTTGCCAGCCTTGGCGCCAGTGGCAAGATTGATGATGCCGCGCAAAGCATTCCGGTCAATATGACGCTGTCGAACGGCCGCCATGTTTCTGGCCACGTACACAGCTTTGACAACCGTATTGATGCGCGCACCGGCACCATCCGGACCCGGGCACTGTTTGACAATCTTGATGGCACCCTTCTGCCGGGCACCTTTGCCAGTCTGGAACTTGGCACGCTTGCCAAGGAAGAAGTCATCATGATCCCGCCCGAGGCGATCAGCACCGATCAGGATCGTAAATTCGTCTATGTCGTTCAGCCCGACAACACGGTTGCCTATCGTCAGGTGATGCTGGGGTCTGAACTCAACGGCATGCGGATTGTCACATCCGGTCTTGAGATTGGTGAACTTGTCATTGTGAACGGCATCATGAAGGTTCGTCCCGGTATGTCCGTCGCCCCCGAAATTCTGCAGGCCTCAGCATCCTGAGGGGTGCTTTACTGCGCGCATAAGCAAGGCTGACCGTCATGCAGAACTTATCCAGATTTTTCGTGGATCGCCCGATTTTTGCAGGCGTCCTGTCCGTTCTTATCCTTTTGGCAGGCCTGATTGCCATGTGGCGTTTGCCGATTTCCGAATACCCGGAAGTCGTACCGCCAACCGTCGTGGTCCAAGCCAAATTTCCCGGTGCAAACCCCGCCGAGATTGCCGAAACTGTTGCCTCCCCGCTTGAAGAGCAAATCAACGGGGTTGAGGGGATGCTTTATATCAATTCGCTGGCGACAACCGATGGCAACCTGTCGCTGACCGTGACCTTTGAAATCGGGACCGACCCGGATCTGGCGCAGCAAAAAGTCCAGAACCGTGTATCGCAGGCCGAACCGCGTCTGCCCGATGTCGTGCGTCAGCTTGGCGTGACTGTATCAAAACAGTCGCCAGACCTGACCATGGTCGTGCATTTGCGGTCGCCCAATGAACGCTATGACATGCTGTATTTGCGCAATTACGCGACGCTGAATGTGCGGGACCGTTTGGCACGTATTGGCGGTGTCGGGCAGGTAGGGCTGTTTGGGTCAGGCGATTACGCCATGCGTGTCTGGCTAAACCCCGACAAGGTTGCTGAACGTAACCTGACGGCGGGTGAGGTGGTTGCCGCCATCCAAAGCCAGAACGTTCAGGTTGCTGCGGGGATCATTGGCGGGGCACCTTATGACACCGGCGTGCAGTTCCAGTTGCCGATCAACATTAGTGGTCGTCTGGAAACCCCCGAAGAATTCGAAGACATCATCATCAAGCGCGGTGATGATGGCACGATTACCCGTCTGGGCGATGTGGCACGGATCGAGTTGGAGGCACAGCAATATGCGCTGCGCTCCCTGCTCGATAACAAGCCCGCCGTCGCCCTGCCGATCTTTGCATCGCCCGGTTCAAACGCGCTTGATATCTCAAGCAACGTTCGGGCCGCGATGGAGGAGCTCAAACAGAACTTCCCCGAGGACCTTGATTACAGCATCGTCTATGACCCGACCGTCTTTGTACGCGGCTCGATCAAATCTGTGATCATGACCTTGCTTGAGGCCATTGCCCTTGTGGTTCTGGTGGTCACGATCTTCCTGCAAACATGGCGGGCGTCAATTATTCCGCTGCTGGCTGTGCCGGTTTCGATCATCGGGACCTTTGCGCTGATGCTGTTGATGGGCTTTTCGATCAATGTGCTGTCGCTGTTTGGTCTGATCCTTGCCATCGGGATCGTGGTCGATGATGCGATTGTCGTTGTCGAAAACGTTGAACGAAACATCGAACGCGGCTTGTCGCCGCGCGATGCAACGGTTGCGGCTATGCGCGAAGTGACCGGGCCGATCATCGCAACCTCGCTTGTGATTACCGGTGTGTTTGTGCCGATTGCCTTTATCAGTGGCCTGACCGGCCAGTTTTATCAGCAATTTGCCCTGACCATTGCGATTGCAACGATCATCTCGACGATCAATTCCCTTACCTTGAGCCCGGCCCTTTCGGCGATCTTGTTGCGCAGTCATGATGCGCCAAAGGATTGGCTGACACGCGGCATGGACTTTGTGTTTGGCTGGTTCTTCCGTGGGTTCAACCGGTTCTTTAACCGCAGCACCGATCTTTATGCCGGGGGGGTTAAGCGCCTTCTGGGTGTGAAATCGATCATGATGGTGCTTTATGTCGGCTTGCTGGCCCTGACCTATCAGGGGTTCCAGATATTGCCGAACGGCTTTGTCCCAATTCAGGACAAACAGTATCTCGTTAGTTTTGCCCAACTCCCACAGGGCGCGACACTGGACCGGACCGAAGATGTCATTCGTGAAATGTCTGACATTGCCCTTAAGGAACCCGGTGTTGAAAGTGCCGTTTCTTTCCCGGGGCTCTCGATCAACGGGTTTGTGAACAGTTCAAGTGCGGGCATTGTGTTTGTTACCCTGACTGACTTTGCCGAACGCAAAAGTGACGATCTGTCAGGCTTGGCGATTGCGGGCAAACTTCAACAGAAGTTTGGCGCGATTGATGAAGCCTTCGTTGCCATTTTCCCCGCACCACCGGTGCAGGGTCTTGGCACGGTGGGCGGGTTTAAGCTGCAGGTGGAGGATCGCTCCGATCAGGGGTATCGCGCCCTTGATGATGCCATGAAACAGGTTCTGGCCAAGGCATGGGCAGCACCTGAACTGACCGGTGTGTTCTCAAGTTACAACATCAACGTCCCGCAACTTCAGGCGTCTCTTGATCGTACAAAGGTGCAGCAACTTGGCATTCCGGTTGATGAAATCTTCCGCACAATGCAGGTCTATCTGGGCTCAATGTATGTCAATGACTTCAACACATTTGGCCGTACCTATCAGGTGATTGCACAGGCCGATAAGCCTTATCGATCCAGTCCCGAAGACATCCTGCGTCTGCAAACCCGTAATACGGATGGTGATATGGTGCCGCTTGGCAGTGTTCTTTCCGTTTCCGAAACGTTTGGGCCCGATACGGCCATGCGCTACAACGGGTTCCGGTCGGCGGATCTGAACGGCAATGCCGCACCGGGTTATTCTAGTGGTGAGGCAGAAGCCGCCATCATCAAGATACTCGATGAAACCTTGCCACCGGGCATGTCCTATGAGTGGACGGAGCTGACCTATCAGCAGATTCTGGCGGGCGATACAGCAATGTATATCTTCCCGATCTGTATCCTTCTGGTGTTCCTGGTTCTGGCCGCACAGTACGAAAGCCTGACCATGCCGCTGGCGGTCATCATGATCGTCCCGATGAGCATCCTTTCTGCTGTCTTTGGTGTCTATCTGTTTGGCGGGGATAACAACATCTTCACCCAGATCAGTCTGTTTGTTCTCGCCGGACTGGCATCAAAGAACGCGATCCTGATTGTCGAGTTCGCCCGCGAACTGGAACATCAGGGCCGCACAACACTTCAGGCCGCGATCGAGGCCAGCCGCCTGCGGTTGCGTCCGATCCTGATGACATCACTGGCCTTCATCATGGGCGTCGTGCCGCTGGTTCTGTCCAGTGGTGCCGGGGCCGAGATGCGCCACGCGATTGGTATTGCCGTTTTCTCGGGCATGCTGGGTGTGACGATATTTGGCCTGATCCTGACTCCGGTCTTTTATGTGCTCGTGCGCATGATTGGCCGGCGCGACGAAGTCCGTTCACTTAATGGGGCTGATTCCAATCAGTCTGCGGAGTAAACGGAATCGTTGCAGAAACAGCCGGGCCAACTTCCCCCCCGACCCCCGTAGGTCCGGCTGTTTCTTCCTTTTTCTGTCAGGCATTTTTGGCTTGCTCGCGCATGGCCAGAAACGCCGTTGTATTAAGCTCTATCGGGCCTTTCCACGTGCCGGCTTCTTTTGGAGACGGCGCGTTCCAGTCAATTTCGGGATGTTGTGGAAAGTTTTCGAGCGATGGCCAGCGTTCTCCCCCAAACAGCTCTTCACGGTAGTCGCCAACCGTCCCCATTGTCCCTGCCGAACCTTCCCTGACTTCCAGGCGGTCGCCATATTTGCGTTTGAGCTCGAACTCGATGCGGTTTTCTACATATTTGGTCAGTTCATCGCCGGTCAGTCCGCGCTGTTCACCTTCACTTTTGGCGATGCCGTACTCAAAACCGTAACTCATGTCGTTCGAAACGTTGGCGTTGTCAGTGCCAAAAACGGCGGTGAGTTCCCCATCCAGATAATAGGCACGGGTCACCTGTGCATCGCTGTTGTCATCAAGCCAGTTTGATAGGTTGCTTTCCGCAGTTTTTCGGATTTCCTTGAACTCTGCTTGACGGGTGAGCATACGCTCTTTCCACTCTTCGGCTGTGTATTTGGTGGTGTACTCACCGGTTTGCCCGTCAATCGGCCGAGGGAGAAGCAGCATCTGCGCCCCAGCCAAAGAAAATTGTCCCTGAATATTGACCATTTCTGTGTCTCCTGCTGTCACATGTCTGAAAAAACAAGCAACATCAGTGCCACTCATACGTGTGCTCAGGGAATCCTTTGGTATCTGCGGTGTTTGTTCTGTGATGTCGGTCACGCGGGCAAATAAGGTCAAAACCATTACGCTAAATCAGATGGTTAGTGGGAACAAACTGCCCACACCAATGGGGCAATGGCCTCATACTATTGTCAAATGATCGGTTCGTAATTGCCGGGTGCTTGCCAACGCAAAAATACGCCTTATTTTTCGTACAGATTTTTCGCCAAAAGGGTATTCGAGCATGAATTACATCCGTACAGGTTTGTTACTCGCCGGGTTGACCGCGCTGTTTGGCGTGGTCGGCATGATGATTGGCGGGCAGCAGGGCATGATCATCGCCTTGCTTTTTGCCGGTGCGATGAACGTGTTTGCCTATTGGAATTCGGATGCGATGCTGCTTCGGATGCGAAGCGCCCGCCAGGTCGATGACCGCACGGCACCGGAACTGGTCTCGATGGTGCGTGAATTGTCGCAGAATGCCGGTTTGCCAATGCCCAAGGTCTATGTGGTTGAAAATCCACAGCCCAATGCCTTTGCCACCGGACGTAATCCGGAAAATGCGGCCGTGGCGGCAACCACCGGATTGCTCAAGCTTTTGGACCGCAATGAGATCGCCGGGGTCATGGCCCATGAACTGGCCCATGTTAAAAATCGCGATACCCTGACCATGACAATTACCGCGACCATCGCCGGTGCCATTTCTGCCTTGGCGAATTTTGCAATGTTTGCCGGTATCTTTGGCGGTCATCGGAACGACAACAACAATCCGCTTGGCGGCTTTGGCATGATTTTGGTCGCCATTCTGGCCCCGCTTGGCGCGATGTTGGTTCAGATGGCCATTTCACGTACCCGCGAATACCAAGCCGATAAAATGGGCGCGGAGATTTGCCGCCATCCATTATGGCTGGCCAGTGCCTTGAACAAGCTTGATAAAGGCGTTCACGCCATCCCCAATCAGGATGCAGAACGCAACCCGGCAACCGCGCACATGTATATCGCCAACCCACTGTCGGGAAAGGGGATGGACAGTTTGTTTTCAACCCATCCCGATATGGCCAACCGCATTGCCCGCCTTAAAGCCATGACTGTTCCGGTGACAGATCAAACAGTTGATCAACCTGCCCATTCTGGGCCGTGGCAGACACAGTCTCGCAATCAGAATACCCGTCGACAACGAAGACGCCCTTGGAACTAAAACATAAAATAATGCCGATTTATCAGACATTTGTCAGTATTGATTATGTTTTCGGGTGGCGAACTCCTATCCTTCAGTATCGTGAAAACCGGTATTGAGTGCATTGACCCCAATTGACTCGCGGCAGACAATGGACCCGTAACTCTTTGTCGGGCTTTTGTTTTCCAATTCGCAATGCGTGATCACGGATAAGGGATGTAATGGCTGGTTTCTGGTCTGTCGTTGGTCTTGCGATCAAGTCGCTGTTCGCAGGCCAAGACGCAAACGGGCATACTGGCGACGTTGTGACATCTGATTCTGATGTGACAACGTCAGAACCGGAACCGTCATACCGCTATGCCATTGCGCGCTTTTCCGGTGCTAACCCTGCCAATGCCAACCCTGCTAATGCGGGTGCTGCAGGGGGTGCAACACCGACCAACCCTGAACAGCCTGATGCCATTGCCAATATTCTTTCGCGCAGTCTTGCATCGATTCCAGACAGTCAGGTCGTTCTGGTAAATCAGTTTTTTGCGCCGAACCCCGATGTTGCGGATCCCTTTCAGGCCATACGTGAAACCCAGCTTGGCGTGTTGAACGTTGCCCATCAGCGTGATGCGCAAGCAATGTTCTGGGGAAGGCAAAACGATGCCGCCGGCCAGCTTGAAGTTCACCTGATCAGCGATGAACTGGCATCGTCGCTTTATGGCCTGATCATGCCGCTGACCCATTGTTTCAAGCTGCCTGAACATCACGATACGACAGAAGCCCTGTGTATCTTACTTTCCGCAGAACTTGTTCATCAGGCGCGTGGCAGTGAAATGCGCGCCCAGCAGATGGCGCGCCTGACCTCGCACCTTGAAGATCTTCTGGAACGCATTCAGAAGGGCGATACGTTTGATGCTGCGGGCCCCGGCGTGGCAACGGCCTATGCCTTTGCGGCCTATGTTCTGGCTGAAACCGGTGATCGCAAGTATTGCGCGACGGCGATGCGCGTGATTGAGCCCCAAATCCGTCAGATTCTTAAGGCCGCCGGGGATCAACCTGTCGAGAAGGCCGCCGTGAAGGCTGCGGCGCCATCGGGTCTGCTGGGCGAAAAACTGCACCATAAGGAAGTCGTCGTCAAAGAAGCCAGCACCGAGGAACTCATTGCCGGGATCAGCGATTTTGACAAGGTCGATTGCCAGAAAACAGCCATTCTTGCGCTCTATGGCGGGTTGGTGAATTGGTCGTTGGTCAGCAACATGCAGGCAGGTACGGGGACCTTGGCCATCGCACTATGGAAGTTCCTTGTCCGGCGCTTTGAATTGACCGGCGGATCGGCCGCCGATTGTGCGACGGCGATTTGCCGGGTGGGCGAAGCATTGGTTGCCCATGCCAAAGAAACCGAAAACGCCAAACTCGCCGATAGTGGTGTCGTGCAGTTTCGCCGGGCAATTGGCATGATCAGCAACCGGTCGCATGCGGCACTATATGCAATTGCGGCCTATGGTCTGGCGGAGTCCATCGTCGCATCGGCCCTGATCAATGATATCCATATTCCCGATGAACAGGTCATTCCTGTGTATCAGGCATCGCTCAAGGTCTGTGCCCGGCGGGATCAGCCCTATATCTGGGGGCGGACAATGTTTGCACTGGCCTCGGTTCAACTGATGAATGGCAGCCAGGGCAAGGATGCAAAGATGACGGGGCTGGCGCGTGTCAGCTTCTCGCAAGCGTACGAAGCTTTTACCGATGCCGGGGCCAAGGGGGCTGCTCGCGCCGCATCGGGTGGCTATACCCGGGCGGAAAACATGCTGTCCCAGTTGTCCCATCGCAAGGCCGTGATGGATGCGACCGGGGGTGAGAACAATCAGGAATCCACCGGGTCCTGATCGATCATTGGTTTGATCTTGGGCATCCTGTTTTTACGATGTCGCGACGGTTTTCCTTGGGGCAAGTTTCATGCAGGCAAAAGAAAACCCCGCAGCTTGCACTGCGGGGTTTCTGACTGCGAATGCGTAACGCATTCTACTCGCGGCTTGCGCCGAAGAAGTGCAGCAACATGATAAACAGGTTCACGAAGTCAAGATAAAGACGCAGGGCACCGAACAGGGCTTTCTTGCCCGAGGTCGCGGTGTCGTCATGTTCGTGATACTCTTCCTTGATGCGCTGGGTGTCATAGGCGGTAAGGCCCGTGAAGATCAGTACACCAGCAGCCGAGATGATGAACTGCAACATCGTGCTCGCGAGGAAGATGTTGACCACCATGGCAATGATGATGCCGATCAGACCCATGAACAGGAAGCTGCCCCAGCCCGACAGATCTTTCTTGGTGGTGTAGCCAAACAGGCTCATCGCACCAAAAGTACCTGCGGTGATGAAGAAGGTCCGGGCAATCGACTCACCGGTATAAACCAGGAAGATCGATGAAAGCGACAGACCCATCAGGGCGGCATAAATCCAGAACGTCGTCTGTGCAGCGCCAAAGCTCATTTTGTGAATGCGCGCGCTCAGGAAGAACACCAGCCCGATCGGGGCCAGCATCACAATCCACTGCAGTCCTGTACCGAAAATAGCCTGCATCAGGGTTGGGCTGGTGGACACTGCCATCGCGACCACACCGGTCAGAGCCAGTGCGGATGCCATGTAGTTATAAACACTTAGCATATAGGCGCGGAGACCTGCATCGATCTCGGCCGCCGACCGGCCAACCGAGACGTCATAGCCGCGTTGACGCGTTTCAAAAGCCATTGAAATCCCTCTTTGATCCAATTGTGAGCAGAACACTGATAGTATCCTGCAATGGTCAAAATATGGCAGAATTTCCACGAAAAGCAACGGTTTGCCCGATTGATGCCCCTTGCGGGAATATATGTTGTGATCTTGTTCACTTCGCGCTTGGGCGCGACAATCGTTCAAAAAAGCGCTAATATGCTTGAATGCAGGGGGTAATCACGCAGTGACAGCAAGATACAAAGGCTCAACCTGCCATGTCCGGGCCAAGTTCGATCAAAAACGTTAAGCGACTTCAAAACCTTATCGCCGAACGCCTGTCTGGGCGTTTATCGGGATTAAGCATGGCTGCGCTTGCGGGTTTGGCGTTGTTTTGTATTGTCTTGCCAAATGGCGGTCGGGCGCAGAATGCCAATCTGACGGCGAACCCGGATTCGGGCGCCATCCCGGTTTTTACCGACAAATATCCTCAATCCGAATTTTGTGCCGATCCCGATCAGGCCGCACCTTGTACTGTTGCGCCGGTCGATGTGCCTGAATTTGACGCCAGTTTCATTTACCGGTTTTTGGCCTACGAAGCCCAACGACCCTTTGACCGGTTTTCCTGGCAGTCCTTTGTTGCGGTAACCTCGTCTGATCCAACTGGGAACGGTCTTGCGCGATGGGAAACATATCCCACCAGACGCGATCTGTTTTCCGAGGTTGCCATGCCGAACCCGACCTGCGGCAACGGTCTGCCCGATGGGGCCTTACTGTTGGCCAGTCATGTCCAATCAAGCGGTGACATTCTGGTCGATCAGGCCGGGAATTTCATTTTGTATGAAACCCGCATCAATCCGGTCGCGGCCAATTACATTCGCCAAAACGGACTGGACCACGAATCCGGACGTCTGGAGTTTGCCAATGCCGGACAACCGGTTGATTTTCCCATGGGGCATGGTCCCAACACCCGCGTTTCAAACACCGGCAGTTTTGCCAAAGGCGTGATCAAGACGGCTTCGGCGTCTGACTCTGCTGATGCTGTGGTTGCCGATGCGGCTGTTGATGCGCGCAAAAACAGTGTCATGGGCGCACAGCTTTTGAAATTTGCCTGGCGTATTTTGCCCGATGGACTGTCAGGAGATCGCTATTTCACCCGTGCGGCACGCATTGCCTTGGATGGGGATGTCACTCTTGATGGCAAGCCCACCTGCCTTGATGTGACGGTCGGGCTTGTCGGAATGCATCTGGTTGAACGTGTGACCAGCGGCAACGGGGATCGCTGGATCTGGTCGAGTTTCGAACATGTTGGCACGGTGCCACTGGCAGCCAACGCGCGACGCCCCAATAGCATCATCACCGATACACCGTTTGCCGACGGCTGTTTGGCCCCCGATCCGGTCGGGCTCCAAACCCCGACCGACGGGTTCCTTTTTTATGGTGGCCGAACCGGGGCAGGGGGGCAGGCCAATCAATCCATTCAAGCGGACCTTCGATGGGATGATCATGCACCATATGCCCGCACAGCGTCGGGGGGTACTGTGGTGCCGCCCGATATTGTTAGGTGTTGGCGATTGTTTTCCGGAACGGCCGAAGCCAACTTTGTCTGGCAAGCCAAACTGGAAGGCACGGTTTGGGCAAATTACATGCTGTTGGGCACGCAATGGATCGGCAATCCGGGCGGGGCCCCGTTTGGTGTTGGCGAAGTGCCGCGTTTTCTAACCAACAGTGCCCTTGAAAGCTTTATCCAGCATCATAGTGATGCGACCTGCCTTGGCTGCCATGTCAATGCGGTAACCGACGCCGGGCAAACGGCCAACTTTACGTTTCTGCTTGATCCTGCACGCTGAGGGTACTGAGCTGACCGTTGCTCAGACAGACCTTCCAATTTTCTCTGATTGGCACTAGCATGCTGCGAAAATCTGCCGCAGCCAAAAAACAAATAACAGTGGCAGATACAGGGAGGAAACATGCTGGTCTGTCGTGATGATTACGCGACGGTGCGCTCGGAGTTCGTCTGGGATGTGCCGACTTATTTCAATATTGGTGTCGATGTCTGTGACAAATGGGCCGACGATCCGGATCGGCTGGCGCTGATGTATCGCAGGCGGGACGGGTCTCGCCGTGATTACAGTTTTGCCCAGATCAAACGACTTTCAAACCGCTTTGCCAATGTTATGCGCCGCCATGGTATTCGCCGGGGCGACCGGGTGGGGATTTTACTGCCGCAAAGTCCCGAAACTGCGATTGCCCACGTTGCGACCTATAAAATGGGTGGCATTGCTGTGCCGCTGTTTACCCTTTTTGGTGTTGATGCGCTGGAATACCGGTTGGGCAACTGTGCGGCCAAGGCACTTGTCACCGACCGCGAAGGGGCGGCAAAAATTGCGGAAATTCGTGATCTTTTGCCCGCCTTGGAATATGTCTATGTGATTGATGGTGCGCCAGATAACTGTTTTGATTTCAAGGCACTGTCGGCGGAGGCCAGTGATCAGTTCGAACCGGTCAAAACCCGTGCCGATGAACCAGCCCTGATCATTTATACATCAGGCACCACCGGCCAGCCCAAAGGTGCCCTTCATGCGCACCGGGTATTGCTGGGCCATTTGCCCGGTGTCGAAATGTCGCATGATTTCTTTCCCAAGGACAATGATGTCATGTGGACGCCTGCCGACTGGGCATGGATCGGTGGGTTGCTTGATGTGCTTTTGCCATCGTGGCATCACGGGGTGCCAGTCGTCGCCCACCGGTTTGAAAAATTCACCCCTGAGGCTGCCTTTGAATTGATTGCGCAGTTCGGCGTGCGCAATACCTTCCTGCCGCCAACCGCGTTAAAGATGATGCGGGCGGCGGGTGATGATGTGGCGCAAAAATTCAACTGTAATTTACGCTCTATCGCAAGTGGCGGTGAAACGCTTGGGTCAGAACTACTTGATTGGGGGCATCGGGTTTTCGGTGTCACGATCAACGAGTTCTATGGTCAGACCGAATGCAACATGGTGGTTAGTTCCTGCCAGTCGATCATGGATCCCAAGCCCGGTGTCATGGGCCGTCCGGTGCCGGGGCATGATGTTGCGGTGATTGATCTGGATGGCAATGTGCTGGGTGCTGGTGAGATGGGCCGCATTGCTGTGCGTGCGCCCGATCCGGTGATGTTTCTGGAATATTGGCGCAATCCGGACGCCACACAGGAAAAATACATCGGTGAATGGTTGCTGACCGGCGATATGGGCTGTGTCGATGAAGACGGCTATATCCGGTTTGTCGGACGCGACGATGATGTCATCAGTTCAGCGGGCTATCGCATCGGCCCGGGCGAGATCGAAGATTGCCTGATTGCCCATCCGGCGGTGCGCATGGCTGGTGTGATCGGCAAACCCGATCCCCAGCGCGGGCAAATCGTAAAGGCCTTTGTCATTCTTGCCGATGGCTTTGCCCAAAGTGCCGAGCTTGAAGACGACATCAAGCAGTTTGTTAAAACCCGGCTGGCCGCCCACGAATACCCGCGCGAGATTGCCTTTCTTGATGAACTGCCGATGACCACAACCGGCAAGGTTGTGCGTCGGGCCCTGCGCGATTTGGTGTAACGCTCATTGTCCTAAACCAAAAGGGGCCGGTCAGTGATGTGACCGGCCCCTTTTTACGTGGTTGGAAGGTTTGCTGTGTGTGCTGTGTTACTCGTTACGCAGCAACGGTGCCGCTGGACTGCGCAATGCCTGCCACGTGCCGACAAAACCGGCTGACAGGGTGGCAAACAACCCGATGGCAATCGGACCCAGTATCGTCGCGGGGAGAAGCGTCCAGGACGCCCCCATCACCAGCACAAGCACCGACCATGCGGCGATGGACCCGACCAGCGCGGCCAGAACCCCGGTCGCCAGCCCAAGAATGCCGTACTCCAGCGCATAGGCATAAAGGATGTTGGCCCGTGTCGCGCCCAGTGTTTTAAGCACCACGGCATCATAGATGCGTTTGCGCCGACCTGCGGCAACGGCCCCGGCCAGCACCAGCACACCGGCAACAATCGCGATCATGCTCGTCGCATTAAGCGCGGTGCCAATCCCGGCCAGAATGGCGTTGGCGGCTTCAAGGGCTTCGCGCACCCGGATGGCCGACACATTCGGAAAGTCGATCCCGATCATGCGATCCACCGGTTCTTCCATGTCGCGCGGCATATGGGCGGTCGCAATCAGGCTATAGGGTGCCTTGTCGATCAGGCCCGGTGAAAACACCATGGCGAAATTCATCCGCAGGCTTTGCCATTCGATTTCGCGCCAATTGGCGATCTCGGCGGTGATGTCGCGCCCGAGGATATTAATGGTCAATGTGTCGCCCGGTTGAAGGTCAAAGGCATTGCCGATGTCCGCACTGATCGATACCAGCGGTTTGGAGGCATCATTATAATCAGACGGCCACCAATCGCCGCGCACCAGTTTGGTTTCGGGCGGCGGCACGGCAGCAAAGGTCAACCCACGATCCCCACGCAGGAACCAGCGATCATCGCCCGGTCCGACATCTTCGGATTTAACGCCATCAACCGCGGTGACACGCCCGCGCAACATCGGTGTTTGTTCGACATCCGAAACATTATCCTTTGCCAGAAGCTGGGTGCGGAACGCGTCGATCTGGTCAGGTTGAATATCAAGGAAGAAGAACGCCGGGGCAGATTCGGGCAGGTTCTCATTAATCTCGTTATCAAGGTTGCCCTCGATCCCCGAAATGGTCACCAAAAGTGTCAGACCAAGCCCAAGCGACAGGGCGACCGGAACTGTGCTGGCGCCTGGTCGATGCAGGTTGGTCAGGGCAAGCCGTGAAAAGGCATTGCGTCCGGTGGTGAACCGTTTCGATAAGGATACAATTGCCCGCCCGGCGTAAGTGAAAATCACAATCGCTGCTGCCGACCCGCCGATAAAGCCAAGGGCGATGGTCTTATCGGTCGCGGTCATTACGGTCAAAATCAGCAACAGCACAAGTGGCGCGCCGATATAGGGCAGGTCGCGTTTGCGTACCGGGCTGCCACCCAGCAATCCGGCACTGGCACGGAACAAACGTGCGGCCGGGATTTCACGCGCCCGCAACAACGACGGCAGGGCAAAGACCAATGTGGTCAGAATGCCAAAGCTGGTCGCAATAAGCAGCGACGGCAATGCCGGGCCCAATGTCACATCAATTGGCAACCGCCCGGCCAGAAGCGGGGCGACAATGGCCGGGGTCACTGCCCCGATCAAAAGGCCGATGGCAATGCCGATAACGGCCAGTACAAGGATTTGCAGGAAGTAAATCCGCAACACCAGCCCATGCGATGCGCCCACCGATTTCAAGGTGGCGATCACAGATGTTTTGCTTTCGATATGGCTGCGCACGGCATTGGCCACCCCAATGCCGCCGACCAGAAGGGCGGACAACCCGACAAGGGTCAGAAACAGGGTCAACCGTTCTATAAAGCGGCGCAGTCCCGGATTGGCGTTGGCGGTATCGCGCACACGCCACCCGGCATCTTCAAACTGTTCATCAAGCCGTTCACGAAACGCGGTGGGCGTTTCATTGCCCTTCAAATCCAAAGCGTAATAATAGCGGATCAGGCTTCCGGGCTGCACCAGTCCGGTCTGCATCAGGGCGTCCTTGGACACCATTAAACGCGGACCAAAGTTGAAAAAGCCAACGGCCTTGTCGGGTTCGGTGGTGATGACGCCGCGAATTTGCACGTCGATGTCACCGAGTTTTACCGTATCGCCAACCTTGATCTTAAGGCGTTCAAGCAATCCGGCCTCGGTCACAGCCCCCCAAACACCGTCTTTTTGATCAAGACTTCCGGCAAAGGGAATACCGTCGGCCAGTTCCATCTCGCCAAACAGCGGATAGGCATCATCAACGGCTTTAAGCTCAACCAAACGGCGTTGATCGGGGCCATAGGCGGTGGTCCGCATGGTCGCAAGTTGCCCGACCCGTTCTGTATTATCGCTAAGCCATTCAAGCTGTTGGGGTGTGGCGTCCGTGTGGGTCAGGCGCAACTCAACATCCCCACCCAAAAGCTTCCGCCCGTCACGCTCAAGTGCCGATAGAACGGATTCCGAAACGTTTCCCACGGCCGCAATCGCGCCAACGCCCAATGCAAGACAGGCCAAGAAAATCCAAAAGCCGGACAAGCCGCCACGCAATTCCCGGCGACAGACTTGCCACGCAATAGACCACATGCGGTCTGCACCATTGCGACCATCCGATGCGTTTGTCGTGGGGCTCATGAGTGCTCTTCCTGCTGCGTAACGATTTCACCATCGCGCAGCATGATGGTGCGGTCGCACCGGTCGGCAAGATTGGGATCATGGGTAATCAAAAGCAGTGTCGATCCTTTGCGCTTGGCCAGATCAAACAGCAATTCAATAATCGTTTCACCGGTCGCCCCATCAAGGTTCCCGGTCGGCTCATCAGCCAACAACAGCTCTGGATCGGTGGCAAGTGCGCGGGCCAGCGCAACACGTTGTTGCTCGCCGCCCGAAAGCTGACCGGGGTAATGGCCAATCCGATGACCGAGCCCAACGGCTTTAAGTTCCTGCTCGGCCTTTTCAAAGGCATCCTTGCGCCCGGCAAACTCCATCGGAAGTGCAACGTTTTCAAGTGCACTCATGGTCGGGATCAGGTGGAAGTCCTGAAACACGATGCCAACATGATGGCGGCGATACAGGGCAAGCCCATCTTCATCAAGCGTGCGCAAATCATTGCCACACACTGTCACAACGCCTTCCTGGGCCTGCTCCAATCCGGCAATCACCATCAAAAGCGATGTTTTGCCCGATCCGGATGGCCCGACCAGACTGACGCGTTCGCCCGCCTCGATTGAAATATCGATCCCTTTCAGGATTTCAACAATGCCCGCCGGGCCAGCCAGACGCAGTTTGAGGTTCTGCACATCAACGGTTTTGCTACGTTCCTGTTGTGATGCGACGGTGTTTTTATCCGGGATCGAGGCAGTTTCAGTAACACTCATCTGGGGTCCTATCGGGCTTAATCCATTGCAAGAATAAGAATGCGGGCTAAATACTCATACGGAAACGCAGGGTTTCGGTTCAACCATATCAGGTTTGAAATGCGCCGTTCGCAGGTAACCGTATGGTAACCGTTTCACAAAGTAACAGGCATATAAGATGGGATGTGTAATGAATTTTGGCTTCGGGCAAGGGTGCGGTGTAATCAAGTTCACTGCAAATCCGCTATGGCGTGCCGCGCGGTTTGTCTCGCGCAGCAGTGTAATCCTGTTTGGGGTTGCGACCATTTTCCTGTCTGCACCTGCCAATGCCAATGCTAGTGAAAACAAGCCGCAAACCCTTGTGTTGTTTGGCGATAGTTTGATGGCGGGCTATGGACTTTCGCAAGAAAACGGTTTTGCACCAAAGCTTGAAGCCGCCTTGAAGGATGCCGGACATTCAATCAATGTCGTCAACAGTTCCGTCTCCGGCGATACCACAGCAGCAGGCCTGGCGCGGCTTGACTGGGCATTGGTTGATAAACCCGATGCGGTGTTGCTTGAACTTGGTGCCAATGACGCGTTGCGCGGCATGGAACCGGCCCAGACCCGCGATAATCTGGCTCAGATCATCGAAAAATTGCGCGCAATGGACATTGATGTTTTGCTGGCCGGGATGATGGCCCCGCCAAATATGGGCAGGCAATACGGCGATGAATTCAACAGCATCTACCCCGATCTCGCAAGCGAGTATCAGGTTGATTTATATCCATTTTTCCTTGATGGCGTCGCGGCCGACCCGACCCTTAATCAGGATGATGGCATGCATCCCAATGCAAAGGGTGTCGATGAAATCGTCGGCCGTATCCTGCCAGATGTTGTTTCTATCCTCACCTCGGGGTCTTAACCGGGGCGGGTATCCCCCGGTTTTATCCACGGCATCTCTACGACGAGACGTTTTATGATTTTGCCAAACAGGCTGCATCGATCTGATGTGGCCTGTTTTTAGTAAAGTCTAAAAGTCTAAAAATCGCATGTATTACAGTCGGTTGCGAAGCTTTCAATTTTGGTTCTTTGACAAAAAAGCGCAAAAAAAGCCACTAAAATCTGTCTGAGTCAGCAATTAAAACTGCATACGTAGATAGAATTCATACGCTTATCGAAATGATTGCCGCTGCCTTGGCAGTGTATCCCGTAAGAACACCAAAAATGATCACTAATCTGTTATATATCAAACAGTTATATCGTATTCAAAGCTGTTTGTTTTAACCGCAAAAGCATCAAAAACCCGCCTGAAATCGCTCTGAACAGTGGGATGAGTGTAAAATTAACACTCCATTTACTTTCGGTTATGTTCCAAATGTTTGACGGTGTAACTGCATATGTAGTTTTGAGGTTGGCAAGATGGAAGCAACGACGCCATTTTTACTTCAAAAGGTCGATTTGGCCCCTGCGCAGGACCTAAAATCAAACGCGATGATTCACAATGATAGTTCTTATGATTCAAAGCGTTAGAGTGGTCTGGCAAGTTATCCACTGCAAAGGCCTGTGGATAAGTTTGTTGACTATCTTTTCATCAGACAAATAAACCAAACGTGCCGGGAATCGTTAATATCCTTGGTATATCAGGCGTTTGAGTTCTATCAAACAGTCCCGAGTCGCTGTTTGACGGCCGAATAGGGCCTGTGGATGAATCGGAAGCGATTCAAATTTTGACTGCAAATGCAGTTGCCCAGCCCGGAATCCGTCGATAGACTTTAGCCATTCAATGTCCGGCGTGCGCCGTAAAAACACTGATATAGTATTATAAATCAAATGCTTGTGGGGAATATTCGTGACCACACCGGGCGTCAAACAATCCTACACCATTCCCTGTTCGTCGGTTTTCCGTGATGCGGTGCAGGCCTTGGCCGAACGGCGCGGGGTGAATGCCGCCGACCTTGCGCGCTCTGTAATGCTGATCGTGCCGGAAAAGGCGATCGATGATTATGCTGATCCGGGTGATCCGCCCAAGTCGGACCGCGAAACCATCGTTTTGAAATCCGGCCCGGCCGAAGGGCGTCCGTGGCGCAGAAAACCACGCCTGCAATTGCGCCTGCCACCGGGGTTTTCCATCATCGTGGTGCGTAAGGCGTTGAAAATGGCGCTGGATTTTGACACGGGCGATGTCAAAATGCGGGTTGAGAAATCCGATATTCTGGCTGCCGAAAGTGCCGCACTCGCCGAAGCCCGCGCACTGAAAAAGCGTCAGGCCGAACCCCCGGTCGAACTTTTGCAATCGCGCGAAGAACTCGAACGTCTGCGTCAGATTGTCGATAATCTGGCGTTTGATCCACTTGATCGCGGTGTAACCACATTCAACGAAGCCCTGCATGTCATGGGGTTCGCGCCAAGTGCTAGGCCAGATTTACGCGAAATTCGCACCAAATATCGCGTGCTTGCCGCCATCCATCATCCCGACAGCAATTACGGATCGCACCAACGCATGACGCAACTTAATGCGGCAATGGATCTGCTGCGACGCCATATAACCTAGGCTCAGGTAACCTAGGCTCACGCGGGTTTTTTAACGGCGTATCTTGAGAACACCTGATCGCAATGCTTAGATATGAATAAGGCCCCAGAAGGGTCCAACATGGAACATCGGGAGAATGCATGACGGGGGAATTTTGCGCGGCACATGCCAGTGGTGAAAACTGGGCAGCGGTGGCCTCCGAACTGGCCGATCAACTTCAGTCAACACCCTTGCCAGAACAGGCCTTGGCGTTTTTGTATGTTACCGAAGCGCTTTCTGATGATCTGGGCAGCATCCTGACCTTCCTGCGATCACGTCTTTCGATCGAACACTGGACGGGGACGGCGGGCATTGGCGTCTGTGGGTCGGGTCGGGCTTATTTCGGTGTTCCAGCGGCATCGGTGCTGATTGCCCCGTTTGCCAGTGATGACTTTCATGTTTTCGAACCGCTGAAAACCGATGCGGATGTGGATGCACCGGAATTGCAGCAGGCCATCGACCGCCTTCAACCGATCTTTGGTTTGGTGCATGGTGATCCGGGCGCACCCCAGTCATTATCCACCCTTGGCGAATTGGCGCGGGTTGGCTCGACCTATCTGGTCGGTGGCATCGCATCGGGCGAACGCGGCGCGCCACAGATTGCTGACCGTGTGGTGGACGGCGGATTATCAGGTGTTTTGTTTGATGCCAAAACCGCCGTTCAGGTCGGCATTACTCAGGCCTGCACCCCTGTCGGCCCGGTGCATCGTGTAACCGAAGGACGCGAAGGCATCGTTTCCACGCTTGATGATCGCCCCGCCCTTGAGGTGCTTAAAGAAGAACTCAATTCCGACGGCAGCGAGAATTCCATCGCATCGGGCCGATATCACGTTGCCCTGATGATCCCGGGCTCGGACACCGGCGATTTTGTCGTGCGCAATCTTCTGGGCGTTGATCCACATAATCACATGATCGCCATAAGCGGCGATGTGCAGGCCGGGGATGCGGTTCGTTTTGTCCGGCGTGACGGGGCGGCGGCCGAAGAAGACCTGCGCCGTATGCTGAACGATGTGCAAAAACGCCTGCCGGGAAAACCACGCGGTGCGCTGTATTGCAGCTGTGTTGCCCGTGGGCCGCATTTGTTTGGCACCGAAAGCCGCGAAATGATGATCATCCGCGATGAACTTGGTGATTTGCCGCTGACCGGGTTTTACGGCAATGGCGAAGTCTGCAATGATCGGTTTTATGGTTATACCGGGGTTTTAACGCTGTTTGTGTGACGGTGGACCTGTCTGGAACACATTGCAAAATCTTTATAAAATCAGGACGTCCCGACATTTTTTGCCGTCAAAGGTTCCATCCCCGGCCTGACAGGATATATTCAGTCCATTGAAAAATATGTACACCCCACCCGGGGTGTAAAAGGGGATTGATACATGGAATACCGTCGATTGGGACGTACGGACATTGATGTCAGTGTTATTTGCCTGGGTACGATGACCTGGGGCCAGCAGAATACGCAAGATGAAGCCTTCGAACAGCTTGATTATGCGACGTCGAACGAAGTCAATTTCATTGATACCGCCGAAATGTATCCGGTTCCGGCAATGGAAGAGACCTTTACCAAAACCGAAACCATCATCGGCAACTGGCTGGAAAAACGCGGGCGTCGTGATGATCTTGTGATCGCAACCAAAATCGTCGGCCCTGCCGAACGTTTTGGTTATGTCCGCGGTGGGCCGCGCTTGACCCGTGATCAGATCAATGAAGCCATCGACGGATCGCTCAAACGTCTTAAAACCGATTACGTCGATCTGTATCAGCTCCATTGGCCGGACCGTAATTCCAACTTCTTTGGCAAACTGGGCTACGTCCATGACGCGGACGAGGATTTCACCCCGATTGAGGAAAGCCTCGAAGCGCTTGACGGCCTGGTAAAGGCCGGGAAAGTCCGTCACATCGGGCTTTCGAACGAAAACCCGTGGGGCTTGATGAAGTTCCTTGAGCTGGCCGAGAAAAAGGGCTGGCCGCGTGTTGTCTCGGTCCAGAACCCCTATAGCCTGCTGACCCGTCAGTACGAAGTCGGCATGGCGGAATGTTCAATCCGCGAAGATGCCGGACTTCTGGCTTATTCACCGCTCGGCGGTGGGGCTTTGTCGGGTAAATATCTGGATGGTGCCCGTCCAGAAGGCGCGCGTTCGTCGATCTGGCCGCAGTATTTTGCCCGGTATCTGACCGAAAATGGCATCAAATCGACCGAGGCCTATGTCAAACTCGCCAAGGACAACGGTCTTGATCCATCCCAGATGGCGCTGGCCTATGTCAATTCGCGCCCGTTCCTGACGTCAAACATCATTGGCGCGACCAGCATGGAACAGCTGAAACTCAATGTCGGATCGGCCAAAATCACCCTGTCCGAAGACGTTCTGTCCGAGATTGAAAACATCCATCAAACCTGGCCGTATCCGTGCCCGTAAGGCACAGATATACGCGCAGGTAACGGGGAAGGCAGCCCGATTGTCGGGCTCCTGACCCCACCAAAATGTGAAGGAGACGGCGCATGGTAAAGCAGATTTTTGGTAAGGAAACCGATCTTGGTGCCTTTTCCGTGCGCCGTGTCCTGCCGCACCGCGACGTGCGGTCGGTCGGGCCGTTTGTGTTTTTTGATCATATGGGACCGGCTGATTTCAAACCCGGTCAGGGCATCGACGTTGCTCCGCATCCCCATATTGGCCTTGCCACGGTAACCTATATTTTCGAAGGTGCCATCCGCCACCATGACAGCCTTGGCAGCCTGCTTGAAATCAAGCCGGGCGATCTGAACTGGATGCATGCCGGGCGCGGGATTACCCATTCGGAACGTGAAACCGACGCCGTGCGCAACAGCGCACACAAGCTTGACGGGCTGCAATTATGGGTCGCGGTTCCCGAAGAAGACGAAGAATCTGACCCGGAATTCTTTCATGTGGCAAAGGACGATTTGCCGATCATCGAAGATGCCGGGCTGCACATGCGCCTGATCGCGGGCGAGGCATTCGGCAAAACGGCCCCCGTACCGGTCAAATCCAAACTGTTTCATCTTGATGTCCATATGGACGAAGGCGCGCAGCTTTTGCTTCCCGGTGAAAATCAGGAAGCCGCCCTTTATGTTGTCTCGGGCACCTTGCGCATTGATGGCACAGCCTATGCGCCGCAAAGCTTCATCTATGTCGCGCCCGAAGAAATCCCCGATATTGTCGCGCAAAGCGACTGCCGGGTGATGTTGCTGGGCGGCTTGTCGGTCGGCTATCGCCATCTGTGGTGGAACTTTGTCTCAAGCTCCAAGGAACGCATTGATCAGGCCAAAGCCGATTGGGCGGCGGGCAACTTCCCGCAAATCGACGGCGAGGATGACATCATTCCGCTTCCGGGCCGATCAACCGGCTGAATGCTGCTTGATCGCATCCACCCATTTCGTTTTGAGTTTTGAATATGCGTTTGTTTGTTGGCGTCGAAATACCGGCTGATATCGCAGCCGATCTTTACCCGTTGGCGCGCGGGATCAAGGGGCTTGATGCCCAAACCCCGGAAAATATGCACATCACCCTTAAATTCATCGGCAATGTTGATCCCGGCTTGGCTGTCGAAATTGATCAGGCCTTGGCAAAAATTGCCTTTGAGCCATTTGACCTTTGTGTGCAGGGCCTGAATATTTTTGCATCAACCCGCAAAATCCGCATTTTCTGGGCCGGGGTCAAGGATCAGCCACTGATGCGACAATTGGCTGCACGGGTAGAGAATGCGCTTCTTGCTCTGGAAGAATGCCCCGATATGGACATGCGCAATTTCACCCCGCACATTACGTTGGGCCGTAACCGCAATGCCGCGCGCGCAACCATTGAGCAGGCGGTTGCCGATCATGGCGATGTCAGCTCGCGGACGTTTACCATTGATCGTTTCTGCCTGTATGAAAGCCATTCCACCGCCGATGGCCCGGAATTTCGAGTGGTCGCGGCCTATGATGGGACGGATGGCCAAAATGGCACTGGTGACACACAGAACTTCCGCGATGATGAGGCGTTTTTAGAACGCGAAATGTTAGGAGAAATCGAATGAAGCTCGGCTTTATTGGCACCGGCGTCATCAGTGATGCCATGATCCGGGGGCTTCTTTCGACCGACGATGCGGTTTCCGAAATCATCGTTTCGCGCCGTGGGCGTGAATTCTCGCAAAAGCTGGCGGCGGAATTTGATGCCGTTCGGGTCGAAGACGACAATCAGGCGATCATGGATGCCGCCGATATCGTGTTTCTTGCCGTCCGCCCGCAAATCGCCGAGCAGGTCTTAAGCGGGCTGAAGGCCCCCGCCAACACCCAAATCGTCAGCCTGATCGCCACCATCCCGATTGCAAAGCTGCAAGGCTGGATTTCCGGCGGGGCCTCCTTTGACCGCGCCATTCCCTTGCCGTCGGTCGCCCATTGTAATTGTGTGACGGCGGTCTATCCCGGCACACCTGATGTTATCGCCCTGTTTGAAAAACTTGGCGGGGCGGTTGCAGCCGATACCATTGATGCCTTTGACGGATACGCGGCAGGCAGTGCTTTGATGGCGACCTATTTCGAAATTCTTGAAAGTTCGGCGCAATGGATGGTCGCACACGGATCGGATTATGCCGACGCCAGACGCTATCTCGCGGCCCTGTTTGCCGGGCTTTCCGACAACACAATCAAATCCCCCGATCAAAGCTTTGCCACCTTGGTCGAAGGCCACTCGACACCGGGCGGTTTAAACGAACAGGTCGCGCAAACCTTTATGCGGCAAAAGGGCGGGGCGGCAATCCACAGTGCCCTTGATGACGTCTTTGCCCGGATCAAGGCTGCCTCAAGCGACAGCTAAACCCCCGAGCCGAACAAAAACGGGCGGCCTGTATAAGGGTCGCCCGTTCTATTTCTTGTCTTTATATATCTTGGTGTGGTTCCGGGCCTATGCGGCCGCTGCGGCGTTCTGATAGCCAACTGTCAAACGACGTTGCGGTTTGTCGCCTGCCTCTAAGATATCGACCATCGCCACCGCGAAATCGGCATAGGAAATCCTGGCCATCCCATCATGATCGGGGATCAGCGTATCCGTACCGCGTACATACTGTCGGGTTTTATCCCCGGCAAACAGCATGGCGGGCGGGCACAGGCAGGTCCATTGCACATCGTCATACTGGTCAAAAAGTGCATCTTGCGTGGCGCAGGCCTGGGCAATTGGCCGCACGGCATCGGGCAGGAAATCCGGTGCACTCAGAACTGTATGACCACTGCCATCCGCCAGTTTCAGGGTTGCCGCCCCACCAGTGATATAAATCGGGGTGCCGGTCTGACGCGCGGCGGTAAGCAAGCATTCGGTCATGGTGGCCAAAAGATGTTCCTGACCTGACACCGGGCGCACGGCGCTGATGGCGATATCATGCTCGGCCATAATGCCCGCCACCAGATCGGGGCTTTCAAGAATATCGACCTGACGTCGTGTAACCGTTTCTGGCAGTGACGCAAGGCGGTCGGTGTTGCGTGCAATGGCTGTGACTTGATGCCCGCGCATGATTGCTTCGGTCACCACTTCACGTCCGACATCACCAGTTGCACCAAAAACGACAATCTTCTTTGGCGCCGTGGTTTTGAAAGTGTGTCTCGTTTTGACAGTATGTTTCATTGGGGCGTTCCTTTAAGTGTCGTTCGGTATTGTCATGAACTTACGGTCGGTTTAACCGGGGGGACGATGTGTGCGGCGACCGGTGCAGGGCGCGCGGCGCGTTGACCAAGCCAGATGCTGGCCAAAACAATCACCACACCGGCGATCTGGGTTGGGCTTAACTGCTCGCCAAGGATGATCCAGCCCAGCAACACCGCACTGGTCGGGCTGAGAAAGCCAAAGCTTGTCACCGTGGCCGGACCCAGTCTGGCAATCCCGCGAAACCAAAGGTAATAGGTCAATGCCGCCCCGATCAGGCCAAGCCACGCCAGCCCGGCAAGGTTTTCAAGCGTCGGGACCGGAAACGATGGCTCCAAAATCAGCGCAACCGGGATCAGAAGCACACCGCCCGCCGTGAGCTGCCACGCGGTAAAGGTCAGTGGTGATACGGGGGGCTGCCATTTGCGGGTTAAAACCGTGCCTGCCGCCATTGAAAGGGCGCCGATGGTGGCACTGGCAATGCCAATCGGATCAAGCGTTGCGCCGGGATCAAGGACCAGAAGTGCAACACCAAAGATCCCGGAAATTGCCGCGATGATCCCGGCAACCTTAATGGTGCTTCCCAAGGCAAAGCGCGCCAGAAACAGCACGAACAATGGCTGAACCGCGCCCAGTGTCGCCGCCACCCCGCCCGGCAGGCGGTAGGCCGCCAAAAACAGCATCGACCAGAAAATCGCAAAATTAAGCGCGCCAAGGATCAAGACCTTGCCCCACCACCCCGATTGCGGCAATTGGCGGACAACAAGCAACAGGATCAAACCCGCCGGCAAGGCACGCAGCAGCGACACAGTCAGCGGATAACCATGCGGCAAAAGCTCCGTGGCAACGATATAGCTGCTGCCCCAGATCGCCGGGGCAAGGGCGGTAAGCAATAAGTCGGTTGTTCGGTTCATCGGCTTTCTCCATTTATCTTGACGTCAAGGTAAATGGAGAAATCTTGACGTCAAGATAAATTTTTGCCATCACCATCGTCATGGACCAGGTAGATCGCATTTTGGCGCAGTGGCATCAGGAACGTCCCGATCTTGATGTGACGCCAATGGGAATGTTTGGCCGCTTCGGGCGGCTGCGTTCCGTTTTAATGTCGGGATTGGATGATATCTTTCGCGCCCATGGCCTGAGTGCGGCAAGCTTCGATGTGCTCGCCACCTTGCGCCGTTCCGGCCCGCCCTATGCGCTGAGCCCATCCGATTTGATCGCATGGACAATGGTAACATCGGGCACCATGACCAACCGGCTTGATAAGCTTGAACAGGCCGGATTGGTCTCACGCGAAAAGAACCCGGAAGACGGGCGCGGCTTTGTCATCGCGCTCACCCAAAAAGGCCGCGACCTGATTGACGCCGCCGTCACCGACCACGTCGCCAACCAGCACCGCCTTGCCGAAGGCCTGACGGGTGATGAGCAGGAACAGCTAGATGGTTTGCTGCGTAAATGGTTGGCTGCAATGGAAATGAATGACCGCTAGCGGGCTTTGAGCTTAATCGTAAACAATACCAGTTGAAAGCAGCTCAAACCCGGTAATTTCGAATTCATACATCCCAGTTCTGTCCGCTTTTTAGCCCCACCCGACCGGTTATACCGTCTTTGCTATCAGGAAATAGATCGCATACAGCGACATCACGATGTAGTGCCAAAAGAAACCCGCTATCGCAGCAAACATGGCAATGCGTGCTACATCATTTGACGCCCATGGGATCGCCGAAAAGTTGATAAGTGAAGCAGAGATCGACATCACGAGATAGATGATGCCTAGCGTGCAAAGGTAGCCAAACAAACGGCACGCATACTCTCTCATGGTCAGGAAGTGGCGAAACCAATCGTTGTCTTCATTGCTCCACCTGCGAATAGAAGCGGCTGCACCTGCGGGTGGCTTATCTAACGCCGGGCTTTGAAATGTTGCCAAAGCTGCTAGTGCAGCCAAGTGGAAAGGGACCATGAAGACGACGAGCTGAAACAATTTGTCATCAAGTGTTCCGAGAATACCGGCTACGAAATATGACCGGAGACATATGTATGCCCACAGCGTCAATATCGTAAGTACAATCGGCAGTGCGAACTCCAACACACGCTTGGAATGGCGAAACGGAACATCCTCAGACACCCCTAGAAAAGCGAAGCCAGAGAACAGGTATCTAGCCCACCACATATCGCGCTCCTATTTCCAGTACTCGGCCTGACCGAAAAACTTCTTCGCTTTGACCACGATCTCTTCGTGGAAACTTGGGTAACATTGCTCAAGTTCCGATGTAAAACCGGAAGCTTTCACCGTTCGGCAATAGCGCATGTCAGCGTTATCGATTGTTTCAAGTGGTAACAGCTGCGTACTGTGCTCGTCGCCATCATCGGTATCGAGAAGATCAAGCTTGTAGCTGTCGAAGTCTACCGCAGCGCTCATTGCGTTCTTGACATTCTTCAAGGTTTTAAGAACGTTCTTTACATTTCCTGTTGGCGTGAGCTTCACTTGAAGCTGGACATTTGTCCCAACGATCCTTGCTTCATCTGCTGGACCATTGTACTTGGCCTCCCCTCGCATTAGGCGGAAGCCTCCGATCTGACCCTTCTCCATATCGTTCTTCAAGCTGGCATTCTGTTGCGGATTCAGCTTGACGGTTGGCGAATATTGGATGGTTTCAGGTTTTTCGCCCTTCTTGCTAACTTTTTTCTGCGCTTCGAATTTGTCCGGATGATCCTTTGCATATCGTCGAAGCAGAACTGCTAAGTAATCCCTAACCATGCTTTTGCCGAGGCCAGACGCACGTTCAAGGATCGATCTATGTTGCCCTTTGTCATTGACCGAGATGCTTCGCTCAACAACCAGTAACGCCGAGACAGCTGGCACCGCGTCAGGATCATCACTCGTTGCGGGCGTTACACTCTTGTTCTTCATGTTCACAAACGTGGGACGCCCGACTGTGGGATCGCCTCGCACTAGCAAAATATGGACGTAATTCTCGTCTAGACGGAAATCAGCGAGATATATGGCGTTCGAGCTATTAATGCCTGGCTCGTCTCCATGGACCCTGTTCCCAACAACCCACGCAACGTCTGTCGCCTTTTCTCGCGCGTATTCGATAGCGTCAATCAGGGTTGGAATGGTTACACTTGCATCCACCGCTGGGTGTCGCCCCATCGCAAGACGCATGAGATAGAACATACGCTCATTCGCCGAACTCATAAATCCCTCCCCCATAAAATATTAGGGGAGGCTATGCCGCTATGCCGAAATCGTCAATGCCGTATGCTGAGGGGACACTCCCCATGCGAGCGTGCAAATATGTGATTTTCAGGAGTTTGGTCGGATGGCTGGTTGAAGTAGAAGTCCTACTGTTCTGACCAGAATCTCTTTTTGGCAAAAGCCTTGCCTGAGCCGGATTTGAAATACTTTTCCAGCGACCGTGCGTTCTGCTCGGTTTCAACCGAGACATAGGAAAGTAGCTTTGGCGGCAGATATTTTCGGGTGGAAACGACATCGCCATTCTGATGCGACGCAAAGCGACGTTTCAGGTCATTGGTTGACCCGACATATACATCATCATTTGAAAGTCTGAGGAAATAAACATACCACATTGGGTAATCTGCCTCCCTGCGCCAAGGCTTCGGGAGACACCCCATGCCATTTTGGCTCCGTGTGGCCTGCCACCCGAAGCCCGCAGGGCATAGGGTGGCAGAGAGGAGGGGATTCGAACCCCTGAGGGGCTTACACCCCAACACGCTTTCCAGGCGTGCGCCTTAAACCACTCGGCCACCTCTCCACATGCGATCTATATATCGCGAAAGCGGGCGGACATTAGCCGACCCGTCCTTGCTTGACAAGGGCCAATCAGCCTCTTTTTTCACTTTCGGGAAATCCGCCCCAAAACAGGGCTGACGGCGGCTTTGATCAAGGCTGTCAGGGTTGAGAAAACGTGGTCTGGCGCAATCTTTACTTCTTATTGAGGTCTGATGACTAAGGTTTCATGTCAGGGTTCTCGACCTGCAAGATAAATAACACTGAAACCCTGCAACACTTTACGTTGATGGGGTCTTGCCGTTAGGGTGTCTGCATAATTTTCTAATATACCCATCCTTGCGGGGTGGTGCGGAGAAGACAATGTGGTTTTTCAGGGCGTTGGGATGGTTGTTGCTTTTCGCCAGCATTGCGGTGCTGGTCGATGGTTCCATCACGGCGCTTCAGACAGGTAGTTTTCGTCTGGCAGCCGCCGGAGAGCTCTGGTATCGCCTTGATGCCGGAAGCCTGAACCTGTTGCAATCGGTCATACAGCGTTACGTTTCGGTCTGGATCTGGGACAATATCTTTGTCCCTGTGTTGCTGGCCCCGGCCCTTGTGGTGCTGTTTGTGCCAGCCGTCGTGTTGCTGGTGCTGACCCGCAAACGCAAACGTCAGCGTATTTTCTAATTTCCAAACCATCATCATGCTGGAATCTCGCAATCTTTGTGCGGGGCTGTTTACGGGTTTAGCCCAATGTCGGCTTGTCTGTCGTTTCGTCAGGCGGCACACTGTCGCCAACTATTCCCGACCACGGACAGGCAGCAGGCATGAAAGCATGGATTTGCACCGCATTCGGTGAAGAACCGCAGTTGATCGAGCACCCTGATCCGGTGGCCGGTCCAAACGCGGTGGTGATTGAGGTTGCGGCCTGCGGGGTTAATTTCGCCGATAGCCTGATCCTGCAGGGAACCTATCAAAAGCGCCCCACCGGCGCCTTTTCCCCCGGTTTTGAAGTCAGCGGCACTGTCATGGAAATCGGCGATGATGTGCAGGGCATTGCGGTGGGGGATCGTGTCATGGCCCTGCCCGATTGGGGCGGCTATGCCACCCGGCTCATGGTCGATGCATCCCTTGTCATGCCTTTACCCGATGAAGTTTCATTTGACGCAGCAGCAGCCTTTCAGATCGCATATGGTACAAGCTGGTTTGGTTTGAAATATCGCGCCAACGTGCAGCCGGGCGAGATTGTTCTGGTCCATGGTGCTGCGGGCGGTGTTGGGTTAACTGCGGTTGAATGCGCCAAGCTGCTGGGGGCGACGGTGATTGCCACGGCGGGCGGGGCGGCGAAATGCCAGATCGCGCGCGACCATGGTGCCGATTACGTTATTGATTACAAAACGCAAAGCATCCGGGACCGGGTGCGCGACATTGTCGCCGGGCTGAACCGCCCGCCGGGGATGAAAGATGGGGTTGATGTGGTCTATGACCCGGTTGGCGGGAATGTGTTTGACCAAAGTCTGCGCTGTGTGGCGCCCGGCGCGCGCATATTGCTGATTGGCTTTGCCAGTGGCACCGTGCCGCAAATTCCGGCCAATATTCTTTTGGTCAAGAATGTCGCGGCCATGGGCTTTTATTTTGGCGCCTATTTACTGCAAAATCCCGACATTGCGCGTGCGGGCATGGCGGAACTTGTTGCGATGTTGTCGGCGGGTAAAATCACTCCGATGATTTCACGTCGCTATCCCTTGCCCGACGCCATGCAGGCCCTTGCGGCGATTGCCGATCGCACAGCAACCGGCAAGCTCGTGATCACCTGTCAGGAAGCCTAAGGTCGCTGTTGTTTCAACAAAGTCTGATATTAAGCAAATCGCCGGATTTTATTAATTAATTCCTTGGTATAGGATGGCGCTGTCCCACTCGATGATCTACTGGAACCCGCGGTAATGCCCGACGACAAAAAAATGCCTGATGCTGTGTCATCGTCTGCCAAGACGCGCGACCAGTATGAAAGCTATCCTTATCCGGCACGTGATCCGGGGGATGAGGATAAGCGCCTGATCACAGGCTCTCCGGGCAATTGGGATGAGGTGGTGCATTTTGTGTTTGGCGGGCGCGACCCTTCCGCCAAAGGCAAAATCAGGATTTTGGTTGCCGGTGGTGGGACGGGCGATGCCTTGGTCATGCTGGCCCAGCAGGCCCGTGACCGTAAGGCCAAGGCGGAAATTGTCTATATCGATCTGTCCGAAAGCTCGCGCGCGATTGCCGAGGCGCGGATCAAGCGCCGCAATCTTGAAAAGAACGTCACCTTTGTCACCGGATCATTTGTCGATCTGGCGGCCGAGCACGGCCCGTTTGATTATATTGATTGCTGCGGGGTACTCCATCATCTGCCCGATCCGGATGCCGGATTACGCGCATTGTCTGATGCGCTCAAACCCAACGGCGGCATGGGCTTGATGGTCTATGGGGAGCTCGGGCGCACCGGCGTCTACCATATGCAGGAAATGATGGAACGTATGAACGCCGAAGCCGGTGGGGCACGGCGTTTGAATTTCGGCAAGGCGCTGTTTAACAGCCTGCCGGGCACCAACTGGCTCAAGCGCAATCCGTTTGTCGGCGATCATGTCCATGGTGGGGACGCCGGGTTTTATGATCTGTTGCTCCATCAACAGGACCGGGCCTACCGGGTGGATGAGGTATTTGATTTCACCGAACAGGCTGGTTTGCGTCTTCAGAACTTTGTCGAACCGATGCGCTATGACCCGACGACCTATTGTTCGCGCCATGATGTGCTTGACCGGGCGGTACATGTGCCGTTTCGCGAGCGTGCCGCCCTGGCCGAACTGATGGCGGGCAATATCATCAAGCACACATTTTACGTGGTGAAGGCCAAAAACAAGATCAAACCGCCGATGCCATCCGAAGACGCCATTCCGTTCTTTACCCGTGTGGATGGAGCGGCATTGGCACGGTCGGTGGCCAAAACCGGCAACATCAAAATCACCTTTACCGGTCTTGCCGTGACCCGCACCATGCCGGCTGCCAGCCCGGCAATCCTGTCGCGGATTGATGGCAAACGCAGCATCGGCGAGATATATAAGATGTTTGATCCCAAGCCGGAAAAATACGAATTCAATGCGCAGTTTGCCGTGATGTATTCGGTGCTGAGTGCGGCAAACATCATGTATTTGCATTTGCCTGAAAAGAAATAAGGTCGACCTGCCTTGCGTCGTTGCGCAAAAAGAAAACCGGTCAACAGGGATGTGACCGGTTTTCATATACGCACGCTCCAACGGGGGAAGTCGGAGTTGCGTTCAGGGAGATCGAAACATAAGCGCCTTATTTGGCGCTTGGGATTCTCAAAGCGCTCATCAGAGCGTCAATAACCTGCAAGGGGAATGAAAGTGGCCCCTGAAGGCGAAACATGCGGGCAGACATTTTAAATCTCTTTGGTTTGGGGCAAAGGCTTAAAGCCTAGGCTTTCCAGAATGGCTTTGCAGCTTCGCGACGGGCGTCAAAAACGTTCCAGCCAATATCGCGCAGCATACGGGAGTCCATCACCGCCAGCTTCTGACGCAGGTCATAGCGTTTAACCCACTGGCGCGGCATATCCATCAGGGTGATGGTGGTGTTTGGACGACGGGTGGTGACAAAGGCACCGGCATCTTTGGTGATCGCGACCATGATCTCATTCCTTCAATCTTACGGCCTGCTCTCAACAATTCGCGGCCGAGTGTCTGTGTTTTGTGTCTCTGAATTCTTCTAAACTCAGGGTTAAACCTAAAAACACTTGCGCTCAAACCATCTTTAGTCATCATTGCATGAGTTTTAGTCATGCAAAGTCATTCTCATGAAACGTCGTCCTTTGCCGTTAAATGCGCTTCGTGCCTTTGAAGTGGCCGGTCGTCTTGAAAGTTTCACCAAAGCGTCACATGAGCTTAACGTGACCCAAGGCGCCGTCAGCCGACAGGTGCAACACCTTGAAGATGTGCTTGGGCGGAAACTGTTTGATCGGCAGCACCGCAGTTTAAAACTGACACGTGCCGGGCGGAACCTGTTGCTTGGCTTGACGCCGGCCTTTGATGCGATCGAACAAACGGTGGCCAAGGTCGAGGACCGCGCCGATGACACCCAGTTGCGTGTGCTCGCCCCGCTGACCTTTTCCATGCGCTGGATCGTGCCGCGTCTGGGCCGGTTTCAGATGGAACATCCCGATCTTCAGGTGCAACTGGGCACCTACAATGATGACAAGGCCCCGGTCGATTTTAACGAAACCGACATCGCCATCCGGTTCGCCGATATTCAGGACGAACAACTGGTGCACGAATTTCTGACCGGCGAACGATTGCTGCCGGTCTGTCACCCCAACTTGGCCAAGCAGCTTAAAAACCCCGAAGACCTTGGCGATGTGACCTTGTTGCACTGCTCGGCCTCACGCGAAGATTGGCGGATCTGGCTGGCCGAAACCGGGATCAAGGGGGTCGATGCGGATCGTGGCCCGGTCTTTGCCACCCTTGATATGGCGATGGAGGCCGCGGCAAGTGGCTTTGGCGTGGTGATTTCGGACCCGGCGATGATCGGCGAATATGTTGTCACCAACCGCTTGACCGTGCCGTTCAACTTGCCGGTCGACAGTCCCTATGCCTATTCGCTGTGCTACCCCGAAGGCCGATTGGAACGGCGTAAGGTCCGGGCCTTTCGCAATTGGTTGATGGCGGAAATCCGACTTGAAACCGAAAGAAGAAAATTGGCACAGAAAGACTAAATAACGTGATGATGCCTTGAAAATGCACCATTTTATCCTTCATCTATGCACTGAAGCGGTTCTAATGAACGAACTGAAACGGTAGTATCAGGGTGACAGGATGTCCGGTATCGTGATCATGTTGCTTCACGGGCCATCGCAATGGGTTCGCGCTGTTTTGAATGTCGCAAAAAAAGACCAGATCAGGGGAAAGACGATTAGTCAGATGATCGCGCATGCTGTCACGCGGGCCGTGACTGACACCAAAACGATCACCAGATCATTGCCCCGCAGGCTTGCGGGCATTGGATCGGGCATCGCAATAGGGGCCTTTTTGACGTTTTCTGTTCCGGCACAGGCCGAGGAAATGCCAAAAATCGTTGCTGCACCCACCATATCGGTTGATGAAGAGCAACTGGCACCTGTCACCACCGTGTCACATGGCATCTCGCTGTATGGCGATATGAAATACGGGCCGGATTTCCGGAATTTTGACTACGTCAATCCCAATGCGCCCAAGGGCGGCACATTGGTACAAGGCTCAAGTGTCTCGTTTGACACGTTAAATCCCTATACCCTAAAGGGCACACCCGCCTCCGGGCTTGGCCTGATGTATGACAGCCTGATGGTCGGAAGTGCCGACGAGCCCAGCACGCATTATGGCCTGATCGCGCGCAGCATCGAATACCCCGCCGACCGGTCCTTTGCCATTTTCCATCTTGATCCGCGGGCGCGTTTTCAGGATGGGACCGACATCACCGCCGACGATGTCGTCTTTTCGTTCAATATCCTGATCGAAAAGGGCAGCCCGGTCTATCGCCAGTATTATGCCCAGGTCGACAAGGTCGAGGCGCTTGATGATCTCACCGTGCGGTTTGACTTCAAACCGGGCAATAACCGCGAATTGCCGATGATCGTTGCCGACTTGGCCATCATGCCCAAACATTATTGGGAAGGGCGCGATTTTTCAAAGACCACATTTGATATTCCTGTGGGAAGTGGCGCCTATAAGATACAAAGTATCGAAGCCGGGCGACGCATCACCTATGAACGGGTAAAGGATTATTGGGCGGCCGATTTGCCGGTCAACCGCGGCAGCAATAATTACGATACCATCCGCTATGACACCTACCGTGATCTGGATGTCGAACGTCAGGCATTCTTTGCCGGTGAATATCTGGTCAGAAGCGAACATTCATCGCGCGAATGGAGTACGGCCTACAACACACCCGCTGTCCAAAACGGCAAGATCAAAAAAGAATTCCTGCCCGATAATCTGCCAAACGGCATGCAGGCCTATGTGTTTAACACCCGAAAACCGCTGTTTTCCGATCGCCGCGTGCGCGAAGCCTTGCAATATGCCTTTGATTTTGAATGGCTGAACCGGGCGATGTTTTATGGTGCGTATAAGCGCAACGTAAGCTATTTCGCCAATTCCGAACTGGCCGCAACCGGTCTTCCGACCGGCGAAGAACTTGGCATCCTCAAGGGCTTCAAAAGTCAGCTTCCCCCTGAACTGTTTACCGAACCACCATATCTGCCCAATTTCGATCCGCCCAATGGTCGGCGTGAAGCTTTGCGTCATTCGATCAAGCTTCTGCAGGAAGCCGGGTGGGAATTGCGCGATCAGCAATTGGTCAACAGCAAAACCGGCCAACCGTTCCGCTTTGAACTGATTATCCGCCAGCCGGGGATTGAGAAAATCGCGCTGGTTCTCAAGGCCCGCCTACGCCAGCTTGGGGTCACCCTTGATATCCGTCTGATTGATACCGGGCAGTGGATCAACCGCATTCAGGCCTATGATTTTGATATGACGACCTTCTGGTGGCAACAAAGCCTGTCGCCGGGCAATGAGCAGCAAATCTTTTGGTCATCGGCTGCCGCCGACCAGCCCGGTACGCGCAATTTCGCCGGGATCAAAAATCCGGTGATTGATGAACTGATCGGGCTTGTGATTGATGCCGATAATCGTGAAACGCTGGTGCAGCGTGTGCGCGCCCTTGATCGTGTGCTGCAATGGGGATTTTACGTGATCCCGCAATATTATCTTGGCGGGGACCGGATGGCCTATTGGGATGTGTTTGGACGGCCAGATACTGTGCCGCTTAAGGGCACCTCGGTCATGACCTGGTGGATTGACCCCGAAAAATCCCGTGCGCTTAAAAAGGGGGGGTACTAGGCAATGCTGAATTATATCCTGCGCCGCCTTTTGCTGATCCCGGTAACCTTGTTTGGCATCATGGTGCTGAACTTTGCGATCATTCAATTCGCACCCGGTGGCCCGGTTGAACAAATCGTCGCCCAGCTTCAAGGGGCTGATGTGTCCGCAACCGCACGCATCAGCAATCAGGGTGCTGAAAGTGGCGGCGGTGGCGGTGGCAATGGCGGGGGAAGCAACAATTTCTCCTCCACCTCGACCTATCGCGGTGCACAGGGGCTTGATCCTGAAATCATTAGCCAGCTTGAAAAGCAGTTCGGGTTCGATAAACCGGCCTATGAACGCTTCTGGATCATGATGAAGAACTATCTGACGTTCGATTTTGGCCAAAGCTATTTTCAGGACCGCGATGTCATTGATCTTGTGGTCGATAAAATGCCGGTCTCGATTTCGCTGGGCCTTTGGTCAACGCTGATCATTTATATGGTCTCCGTCCCCCTTGGTGTCGCAAAGGCGGTGCGCGATGGATCAAACTTTGATGTCTGGTCATCGGCGGCGATCATTGTCGGCTATGCCATTCCGGGCTTCCTGTTTGCCGTGATGCTGATTGTTGTCTTTGCCGGGGGGACGTATTTCGATCTGTTCCCCTTACGCGGGCTGACGTCATCGAATTTTGATGAAATGTCGCTTCTGGGCAAAATCGGCGACTATTTCTGGCATCTGGCCTTGCCGATTACCGCCCTGACGATTGGCGGGTTTACCACCCTGACCATGCTGACCAAGAACTCGTTCCTTGATGAAATCAACAAGCAATATGTCGTCACCGCACGCGCCAAGGGCCTGACGGAAAAACGGGTTCTCTATGGCCATGTGTTTCGCAATGCCATGTTGCTGGTGATTGCCGGTTTCCCAAGTGCCTTGATCGGTTTGCTGTTTACCGGCTCGGTCCTGATCGAGGTGATTTTCTCGCTCGACGGGCTTGGGTTGCTTGGCTTTGAAGCGGTAATGAAGCGGGACTATCCGGTGATGTTTGCCACCCTTTATCTGTTCACGCTGTTTGGGCTTGTGCTCAACCTGATCAGCGATCTCAGCTATCACTTCGTTGATCCCCGGATCAACTTTGATGCGCGGGAGGATTGATCATGCCAAACATCATTTTGTCCCCGCTCAACAAACGTCGCATTGCCAATTTCCGCGCCAACAAACGCGGGTATTGGTCACTTGTGGTGTTTGCCATTCTGTTTGTCATCTGTCTGGCGGCGGAGTTTGTCGCCAATGACAAACCGATTTTCGTCAAATTTGACGACAACTGGTATGTGCCGATCCTCTCGGACCATCCTGAAACCGCCTATGGCGGGGATTTTGACGTTCAGACGGATTTCTATGATCCTTATATCCTTGGCAAGATCGAGGACCACGGCTTTGCCATCTGGCCGCTGATCCCGTTTTCTTACAACACCATCGATTTTCAAATGCGCGAACCTCAACCGGCCTCGCCGTCGGCACGCCATTGGCTCGGCACCGATGATCTTGGGCGCGATGTGCTTGCCCGGTTGATTTACGGCTTTCGGATATCGATCCTGTTTGGTCTGGCGCTCACCGCGATCAGTTCAGTGATTGGCATTGCGGCCGGTGCGGTACAGGGCTATTTCGGCGGCTGGGTTGATTTGGGTGCGCAGCGCGTGATCGAAATCTGGTCTGGCTTGCCGCAACTGTTCATCCTGATCATTCTCGCCAGTCTGTTTGCACCGGGGTTCTGGACGTTACTGTTCATTCTTGTGCTGTTTAGCTGGATGAGTTTGACCGGCCTTGTCCGGGCCGAATTCCTGCGTGCGCGCAATCTTGAATATGTTCGTGCGGCCCGGGCCCTTGGCATGACAGATACCCGGATCATGTATCGCCATGTTTTGCCCAATGCCATGGTGGCGACCATTACCTTCCTGCCGTTTGTTTTGAATGGTTCGATTGTCGCACTAACCTCGCTTGATTTCCTGGGGCTTGGCATGCCACCCGGATCGCCATCGCTTGGGGAACTGCTGGCACAGGGTAAAAACAATCTTCAGGCCCCGTGGCTTGGCCTGACCGCCTTCTTTGCCATCGCGTTGATGTTAAGTTTGTTGATCTTCATCGGCGAAGCCGTGCGCGATGCCTTTGATCCGCGCAAAACGTTTTAGGAGTTGGCTATGACGAATATCCAATCGACACAGCCGCTTCTGGTGGTAAACGACCTTTCGGCAAGCTTTGCCGGTATTCCCGCAGTTAAGGGCATTTCATTTTCGATGGGGCGCGGGGAAACCATGGCGCTTGTCGGCGAAAGCGGATCGGGAAAATCGGTCACAGCCCTTTCGATCCTGCAATTGCTGCCCTATCCGCGTGCGACCCATCCATCCGGCTCGATCACCTTTGATGGTACGGAAATGGTCGGGGCGGATGAACGTACGCTGCGTCAAATCCGGGGCAACCGGATTTCGATGATCTTTCAGGAACCGATGACCTCGCTGAACCCGCTGCATAATATTGAAAAGCAGATCGGCGAGGTCTTGCTGCTTCATAAAGGATTGCGCGGGGGTAAGGCGCGCGCGCGCATTCTCGAACTGCTTGATCTGGTTGGCATCCCCGATCCGTCGTCACGGCTCAAAGCCCTGCCGCATGAACTATCGGGTGGTCAGCGTCAGCGCGTGATGATCGCCATGGCGCTTGCCAACGAACCGGAACTTCTGATTGCGGATGAACCGACAACGGCATTGGACGTCACCATTCAGGCCCAGATTCTTGAACTGCTGCAAGATTTGCAGTCAAAGCTTGGCATGGGTTTGTTGCTGATCACCCATGATCTGCAAATCGTTCAGAAAATGGCGCAAAACGTCTGTGTGATGAAAGACGGCGAAATCGTCGAACGCGGAACAGGCCATGGATTGTTTGAAAATCCACAGCACCCCTATACCCAGAAACTATTGGCCGCCGTGCCAAGTGGCAATGCACCGGCTTTGCCTGAAAATGCCGCCGACCTTCTTGAAACCAGTAACATTCAGGTGCGCTTTCCGATTGGCCGCAAAGGATTGCTTGGCCGCCCCGAAAGCTACCTTGATGCGGTCGATCATATTTCACTGACATTGAAGCAGGGCGAAACGCTTGGTATTGTCGGGGAAAGTGGATCGGGCAAGACGACCCTTGCGATGGCGATCCTGCGCCTGTTGAAATCCAATGGCGAGATCCGGTTTGGCGGCAAGGATGTCCGCAAATTCGCCGGGGCAGATTTACGCACCCTGCGCCGCGACATGCAGGTGGTGTTTCAGGACCCGTTCGGGTCACTCAGCCCGCGCATGTCGATTTCCCAGATCGTTGGCGAGGGGCTTGAAATCCATGAACCGGACTTAACCCCGGCCGAACGGCAAGCCCGCATTTCCGAGGCGCTGTCAGAAGTCGACCTGCCGCAAAATGCCATGGACCGTTATCCGCATGAATTTTCCGGGGGCCAGCGCCAACGCATTTCGATTGCCCGCGCATTGGTCCTAAAGCCGCGCTTTATCGTACTGGATGAACCAACGTCCGCTCTTGATATGTCGGTTCAGGCGCAAATTGTCGAATTTCTCCGCGATTTGCAGGCACGCCACAAAATGGCCTATCTGTTTATCAGCCATGATTTACGGGTGGTGCGTGCACTTTCACATCGGGTGATGGTGATGCAGGGCGGCAAACTGGTCGAAAGCGGTGCGGCGGCAGATGTGTTTGATCATCCGCAGCAACCCTATACCAAGGCGCTTCTGGCGGCCGCCCTTGATCTGCGTGCGGCCGGGACAGATTTTGTCAGGAACTGATGGCAGACATATGCACGTAAAAGATGCTACAAGAATTCCAATAAGATACTGATAACATGGAAAGAAAAGGGGCATACCGTTGATGGCGACCTTCCAGCAGCCAAAAACCAGTGCCAATACCACGATACTCAAACGCGTCGTTCTGTGCATGATCGCCGGACTGCTCAGCACGCTTGTCTTGTTGGGCGCGGTCCCGCCGGCGGATGCCTCGACCAAAAGCGAACCCGCCGCCGGGGAAGACGCTCCCACCGAACCGGTCATTCCCGATACTGTTATCATTCCCGATCCGGTGTCGCTGACCGTGGTGCTGCCAAAATCGGGCACCATTCGCCAGTTGGTATTCAACATCTGGCTTGAGGCCGCGACCAAACAGGATGTCGAGGTGATCGAAAGCCGGATGCCAAAAATCATCAATGCGTTTTTGGTTGATCTGCAACGTCTGATGTACCGCGATACCCAGAACCGTTTCGAAACCCGCGAACCGGGCAAGCGTGGCTTTAAGTTTGACGCGCCGGCCTTGTTGCCACCCCCGCCGGCCAAAACTGAAGAAGAACTTCAGGCCGAAGCAGACGCCGCTGAAGAAGCGGCCGAAAAAGGTGAGGAAATCACACCCGAGCCGCCCTTTAGTCCGTTTGCACCCGTGCCGAACCGCTATTTCTCGGCCCTTCAGTTCCAGTTGCAGAAAACGGCACAATCCATCTTGCCGCCAGATACCCTGCGCTCTGTTCAGGTCCGCAAGTTCTATGATCATTGGCCGGGCGATGCCAAGAAACGCTAACGCTGTGCGCACTCCCTTTGCAATGACCTCCTGACCCGACCTTCATATGAAACCGGTTGCAATGCTTCTGCGGTGCTGCCGGTTTATCCTGTGATGGGTTTAAGGGTGTGTTTCCTTTAATCTTCGCCCCTGATCCGGGCGTGATGACGCATTGTCATGGGGCATTGCACAACACGCACTTGTGCGATCGGAATGGCGTGATATGCCGATGACGTCCTTTGCACCGGAGATCGCCTATCATGCCGTTTGAAACCTGGCTGAGTTTTACCGTTCTTGTCTTTTTGCTGGTCCTGACACCGGGGCCAAGTGTTCTGATTGGGATGTCGCATGCGCTGCGCTATGGTGCCCGCCCGACCTTGATGACGGCCTTGGGCGATGTGACGGCAAACATGATCCAGATGGTGGTTGCCGCTGTCGGGCTTGGGGCGCTTTTGGCAACGTCGGTGACGGCGTTTGCGGTTGTGAAGTGGTGCGGGGTTGGTTTCCTTCTGGTGATGGGGCTGACAGCCCTTTTTCGCAAATCCAGGGCAAACAAGGTTCAGAACGATATCAAAACGAACCCGGCGGGCCTCTATGAACCCGTCCGTCGCCGTAAACTGTTCCGTGAGGGTTTTCTGGTTGCGGCGGGTAATCCAAAGGCCATTGCGTTTTTCGGCGCATTGTTCCCGCAATTTGTCGATCCGACCGCCGCATTGATCCCGCAGTTGCTGATCCTTGGTGTGACCTTTGTTGTTCTTGATTACACATTCGTAATGATTTACGCGATGGGGGCCGCCCGGGTGATGCCTTGGCTGGTGCAGCGCGGCGGGACAAATGTGGTGGCACGGGTCTCCGGGGCTGTTTTGATCGCTGCTGCTGCCCTTTTGTCGCTGATTGAGATGCCAGAAAGCAGTGCGGGCACCCGTCACTGACCTTTTCGCGCAACACGGCGTATCTGGCGAAATTCACCCGCAGTTATCTTATATGTACTGATTTCATTTCGCCTATACCCTTGTTCTTAAACGTGAAAACAGGGAAATGGGCGAGATGCGCAAAACAGCCGTTACATACCAACTGGTCTGTATATAGCGATTTTTGACTGTATAAGAAGAACGGAATTTGCGTAAAGGAAAGGATTGCTGCCCTAAATCGCCCTAAGGGCGACCAGATCCTGAATTTGCCGCCCAAACGGGCCCAAAGTCGATCTGTAAACGGTTGTTCGACCGAGAGCCAGAGGCGGTTTAGTCGGTTTCTTTGCCTGCCGCGACGATAATATCGCCAAACTCACGCAGGAAAACAGACCCTTTGACCGTCCGCTGGATCAGGACCGAACGACGGTCGTCTTCATCGACCTTGCGTTTGACCATGCCAAGCGAACTTAGGCGGTCAAGGGCACGGGTGATGGCCGGTTTGGAAATATTCAGGGCATCTGACAATCCGCGCACGGTATGCGGCGCCGGGGTCAGGTAAACATTCAATAACAAAGCCATTTGCCGAGCAGATAAATCGGGAGAATCCCGACGCACGCTTTCTACAATCGCGATACGCCAAAGGTCGAGGGCCTTGGACGGTTTGATCTCGATCGACATGCTTGTGCCCAACAATTATTTGTTACGAATACGTAATCTGTCTACCTGACCCCTGCGTAGATGTCAAAGGTCTAATTGGGAAATACGTAATTCCCGGTTTGGTTTACTTACCGAAACGATCCTCGATCAGCTTGAAGGCAGCCCGAATTCCCTGTGCTTCGCCACCGGTTGGGCGGCCCGGTCGATCGGTCGGGTTCCAGGCCATCAAATCAATATGGGCCCAGCTTTTTGCCCCTTCGGCAAACCGATCCAAAAACAGACCGGCAATGATCGCACCGCCAAACGGGCTGCCGGAAATGTTGTTCATGTCGGCCGCCTTGCTATCAAGCATCGGGCGGTACTCATCCCACAATGGCAACCGCCACATCGGGTCATGCAGCGCCAAGCCATTTTCCATCAACCCATTGGCCAGATCATCATCATTGGAAAACAGCGCCGGCAAACCAAGGCCAAGCGCAACCCGTGCCGCCCCGGTCAGGGTGGCGAAATCAAGCAGCATGTCGGGGTCTTCCGATGCGGCCTCGGTCAGCGCATCAGACAGGACAAGCCGCCCCTCGGCATCGGTATTGCCGACTTCAACCGTGATGCCTTTGCGGGTTTGCAAAATGTCACTTGGGCGATAGGCCCGGCCTGACACCATGTTTTCAACCGCGGGGATCAGCACACGCAACCGGACCGGCAAGTTCGCGGCCATAATCATGCGCGCCAGCCCCAGAACCTGTGCCGAACCGCCCATGTCCTTTTTCATCAGCAACATGTTGCTTGATGGCTTCAGGTCATAGCCGCCGGTATCAAAACACACTCCCTTGCCGACCAGCGTGATTTTGGGTGCGCTGTCATCGCCCCAATGCAAATCAATCAGGCGCGGTTCGCGGTCACTGCCATGCCCGACCGTATGAATGGCCGGAAAGTTTTGCTTGAGCAATTCTTCACCAACAATCGCGCTGACCTTGGCCCCAAATTCCGCGCCAAGATGCTTTGCCGCGGCTTCAAGTTCCGCCGGGCCCATGTCATTGGCCGGGATGTTGATCAAATCACGCGCCAGTCCGATGCCACGTGCAACGTTCTCGGCCCGTTTGGTCGCAGTGATGTCATGCAGGGCGATTTTCGCACGTTTGTCCTTTTTGCCATCATCCTTGCGATACCGATCAAACCGATACCCCCCAAGGTAGATACCAAGAGCAGCCTTTTCATAAAGCTCGGCATTTTTCGCAAAACCATCCTCAAACGCATAGGTCCCCTCGGGCAGGGCCATGGGCAGTGCGGCAAAGTCCCAAAGGGCTTTGGCATCATCAAGGTAACCGACCAAAACGGTGCCAAGCCCGCCGCCGTTTGCCGGCAACGCCAGATGCGTGCCGCGTTTTGCCTCATAGCCGTTGGCGGCAATCCATGCCTTGGTATTGGCTGGCTGATCGGTCAGCCACGCGGTAAAATCGCCTTCGGCAATCGGGGTGATGGTGATCGGGTTTGCGGATGTATCGAGTGCGATAATGTGGTCGTACAATGTATGACTTCCCTGCTGGTGACGTGTTTCTGGCGTTACTTATGCTCAAGGGCGTTATATGCGGCGGTGATGCCGCCCGCCTTTCACCGTAAGATGCCAAGTGCAAGATATATTCCGTGATCTTACGGCTGCCATGGCCTTTGGGCAATTGGGCAAAAGAATTCTCCGCATGGGTGCTTGAACCGGCTTTGCAAAGCAAAGATAGTAACGCTGTATCGCAACCCCATTGGTCAAAAGGCTCCGCCATGGAAACGCTTCCCGTCCTTTATATCGGCAATAAAAATTATTCGTCCTGGTCGCTGCGGGCTTGGCTGGGGCTCAAAGTCGCCAATGTCGCCTTTGAAGAAAAACTCGTTCAATTGCGCAGCGATGCCTTCGCCGCACAGGCGCCGGTGTTTTCCCCAACCGCAAAGGTCCCGGCCTTTTTCGATGGGCGCAAAACCATCTGGGAAGCCATGGCGATCCTTGAATATATTGCCGATAGCCAGCCCGATACGCTGCTCTGGCCGCTGGATATGGATATCCGGGCGATTGCGCGCGCGGTATCGCTTGAAATGCATGGCGGCTTTGGCCCGTTGCGCAGCCACATGCCGATGAACTGCCGTAAATCATTGCCCGGTCTGGGGCGTGGTCCCGGCGATGCGGTCAAGGGTGTCGATGCCGACATCGCCCGCATTGGCGAGATTTTTAAAACCTGCCGCACCCAATATGGGCAGGGCGGTGATTTCCTGTTTGGCCATTTTTCGATTGCCGATGCCATGTATGCCCCGGTGGTCACCCGGTTTAAAACCTATGGCGTGACGCTCGATCCGATTGGCAATGCCTATATGGAAACCATCCTTGCCCTGCCTGATATGACGGCATGGTACAACGATGCCGCGGCCGAAGAATGGATCATCGAGGATTCCGAGGTAAAGTAACCCATGCCCGGACTAAAACCCGGAAAATTGCCTGAAATTGACCCACCCGGCGGGGACGCGGCCCTTGATGCCCTGCTGGCTGATGTGCGCGCCTGCGCGATTTGCGCCGACAGCCTGCCGTTGGGCCCGCGCCCGGTGGTGCGCATGGCAAAAGCTGCGCGCATTCTGGTGATCGGGCAGGCACCGGGAACAAAGGTGCATGAAACCGGCCTGCCATGGAATGATGCGTCGGGCGATCGGTTGCGCGACTGGCTGGGGCTGCCGGTCGATGATTTTTATGATCCGGCCAAACTTGCCATCATGCCGATGGGGTTTTGTTATCCCGGCCGCATGGCGCGCGGGGGCGATTTACCGCCCCGCCCGGAATGTGCCCCGACGTGGCATGAGGCCTTGCGGGGCCATTTGCCCGATATCGGATTAACCCTTTTGATCGGGCAATATGCGCAAAGTTACTATCTTGGCAAACGCCGGGCCAAAACCATGACCCAAACCGTGCATCAGTTTACCGATTATCTGCCCGAGGGTATTTTGCCCATGCCCCATCCAAGCTGGCGCAACACCGCATGGATGAAAAAGAACCCGTGGTTTGAAGCCAACCTTTTGCCGGTCCTGCGCGCCAAGGTACAGGCCCTGTTGGGTTAATCGCGTTTTTGTGGTTCAATGACGCGATAAAAAACAAGGAGGTAAAACACATGAGCAAACTCGACAAAGCTGCAATCCAGACCGCCCTGACCAACCTTCCCGGTTGGGATCTTGCCGAAGACGGCCTGTCGATTGGCCGCGTTTACATGTTTGGCGATTTCAATTCCGCCTTCGGGTTTATGACCCGTGTGGCGATCATGGCCGACAAAATGGATCACCATCCCGAATGGTTCAATGTCTACAACAAGGTCGGCGTGACGCTCACCACCCATGATGCCGGGGGTGTGACGGCCAAGGACATTGACCTTGCGACCTTCTGCAACACGGTTGTTGATAAATAGGTCCTGATCCCAATCACCCTTTCCGCCCTGATCGTCATTCCCGCGAAGGCGGGAACCTGTTGCTGTTTCAAATAAAAAACACCCTGCCGGTGTGGGATCGGCAGGGTGTTCTGGCTGCGGTCATGTAGGGCAGAACCGTGCGGGACTATTTCGGTTCCAGCCGGACCGCGCCGTCGATGCGGATGGTCTCGCCGTTGATCATCTGATTTTCACAGATATGCAGCGCCAACCGGCCATATTCCGCCGGATCCCCCAGACGTTTGGGGAATGGGATATTCGATGCCAGCGCTTCCTGCATTTCATCGGGCAGGGCGGTGACCATCGGGGTGCCAAACATGCCCGGCGCAATCGATACAACCCGAATGCCATGGCGGGCCAGTTCGCGCGCGGCCGGAAGCGTCATGGACGCCACCCCACCCTTGGATGCGGCATAGGCTGCCTGTCCGATCTGCCCCTCATATGCGGCAATCGATGCGGTGTTGATCACAACCCCGCGTTCGCCCGATGGCCCCGGTTCGTTGCTGCTCATGGCGGTGGCGGCAACCCGCATCATGTTGAACGTCCCGATCAGGTTGACGGAAATAACCCGCGAAAAGGCATCAAGATCCGCCGGGCCTTCACGCCCGACAATGCGTTCGCCCTGCAAAATACCGGCACAATTAACCAGGATCGACGGACGCCCCATGGTCTTGACCACCTCGGCAACCGCCGTTTCAACGCTGGCGGCATTGGAAACATCCACCCCAAAACCAACCCCGCCAAGTTTTTGCGCGGTGGCCTTGGCCCCGTCCTCGTTCAAGTCAAAAACAGCAAGCTTCGCACCTGCATTGGCCAAAACCTCGGCGGTGGCCGCCCCAAGACCGGACGCCGCCCCGGTGACAATGGCAATTGATCCCTTGACCTGCATGACGTGAAGCCTCCCTTGATATTTGGTATTTTCTCTAATTGGTATTTCTATACCAAATTATACCTTTATCGGGCAAGGGCTATTGCAGGCAGGGCAAAACACCGGGTAATGGCATCACAGGCCATTGGTTTTTCGGCCAACAATCGTCGCGGTTTGCGGGTCTTGTGCGGGGATTTGTGTTGCTTGGGCACTGGTTGCGGCAAGCTTGCGTTCCCGAACGGCGACATAGATCGCAGCCCCAATAATCATCGCCCCACCGGGCAAAATCCAGATATCGGGCACTTCGCCAAACAGGACCAATGCCAGAATGGCGATGATCGGCAGGCGTAAATAAGAAAACCCGACAAAAAAGCTGTAATCGGCCAACCTCAACGCCTGAATATTACACATCTGCATGACATTCATCATCAGTGCCGCAACGGCCATTAAGCCCAAGGCCTCAAGGCTGGGCGTTTGCCAGACAAACAGGGCCGGGATCAGCGACACCGGGGTGGTGATGATCATCAGATAAAACAAAAGCGATGTGGTGCTTTCGGTCGCCACAAGCCGTTTGGTGATCATGCCCGCACAGGCCATGCAGAGTGCTGCGGCAATCGGAAGGATGCTCGCCAGATGCATCGCGTCCGATCCCGGCTGAATGATTACTCCAACCCCGACAAATCCGACCACAACCGCGATCCAGCGATGGGCGCGCACGGTTTCGCGCAAAATCACGGCGGCCAATATGGTGCCAAACAGCGGCACAGTGAAATTAAGGGTCGTCGCCTCGGCCAGTGGCAAATACAAAACCGCCATGAACCACAGGCACATTTCGGCTGCCGACAAGACCCCACGCAACCCAAACAAGGGCAGGCGTTTGGTTTTAAGTTCCGCCAATCCTTTGCGCAACACCATCGGTGCAATCAGGATGACGCCGAAAAAGAACCGTAAAAACACCGCCTGATAGGGATGAATTTCCGCCGTGGCAAACCGGATGGTCAGGGTAAAGCACGCCGCAAGGATGGCCGCACACAGGGCATAAAAGCTGGCCTTTACCGTGTTGGGCTGGCGGTCAAACCATGCTTTCATTTTTAGCGATCCTGACGTTCTGTGTGGGTTTATCGGCGTTTTGACGGCGGTTCGATGTCACTGGTGGCCGCTGTCGGGCCGCGGTTGATGCGGTTGGCTTCTTTGGCAAGTTTGGCTTCACGGCGTGCAATGAACAATGCCGATCCGATAATCAGCCCCGCACCGGGCAACAGCCAGATTTCCGGCACTTCGCCAAACAGGACAAAGGCAATGCCAACGACAATCGGCAATCGCAGATAGTTAAACCCGACGACAAAGCTGTAATCATAAAGCCGGAACGCATTGGTGTTGCAAATCTGTGTGATGTTGGCAAAAACCGCGACCCCGACCAAAAGGCCAAGCGTTGGCAAGTCCGGCGTCTGCCAGACAAAAAGGGCTGGGATCAAGGTCATTGGCGTCATCAAAAGCATCATATAAAGCACAATCGTCGTGCTGTTTTCGGTCTTTGACAGTGACTTGATCGTCAATCCCGCCGACGCCATGCAAAGGGCTGCTGCAATCGGAAGAAGGCTTGCCAGTTGCATGGTCTCACTGCCGGGCCGAATGATGATCAGAACCCCGATAAACCCGGCCAAAAGGGCGGCAATGCGGTACTTTCGAATGGTTTCGCGCAAAAAGATCGCGGCCAGAAACGTCCCAAACAGCGGCACGGTAAAATTAAGCGTCGTCGCCTCGGCCAACGGTAAATAGGCAAGGGCGGAAAACCAGAAACTCATCGCCCCCATCGACAATAAGGCGCGCAGGCCAAACATCGGCAGTCGATGGGTTTTAAGCTGCATCACCCCGGATCGAAGCGCAAAGGGCGCAATCATGATCAGGCCAAAGAAATTGCGAAAGAAAACCGCCTGCAGCGGATCAATTTCGGCCGTCACCAACCGCACAAGAACCGATGACATCGCCGCCATCACCGTCCCGATCAGGGCAAAGACCGTCGCCTGTAAATAGGGGGGCAAGCCCGCATACCAACTACGCATCGGGTTTCCTTTCCGACGCGTTGTTTCGATCCTCCCTGGTTACTGGAATGGCCTGTGCGTCGGCGGGCGCACTGGTCGGCAGGCGCGGCTCAATCCGGGCCTGCTTGGCCAGAACCGCTTCGCGGCGCGCGATATAAAGGGCCGATCCAATGATCAAGGCCGCCCCGGCCCATGTCCAGATATCGACCACTTCGCCAAACATGATAAACGCCATGGCCGCCACAAACGGCAGGCGCAGGAAGTCAAAAATCATCACATAAGACTGATCCGCCGCGCGGTAGGCCCGCACCAAAAGCTGCTGTCCGGCGGTGGCGAATCCGCCCATCAAAAGCAGCACGGCAAACTGCCAAAGTGTCGGTGTTTGCCAGTAATACAGCGCTGGCAAGAACGACAGTGGCGTCATGATCAGCCCCATCCATGTGACAATGGCATTGGCACTTTCGGTGCGCGACAGCATCTTAACCGTCGTCATGGCGGCCGCCATAAACAGGGTCGCTGTCAGGGCCAAAATCGCGCCGGTTTCAAAACTTTGTCCAAACGGGCGGATGATGACCATCGCGCCAACAAACCCGATGGCAACCGCGCTCCAGCGGCGCGCGCGCACGACCTCACGTACAATGAGGGCCGCCAATACCGTAGTTAGGATCGGCAGGGTAAAGTTGATCGCAATCACCTGTGCCGTCGGGGTGATGGCAAGGGCGGAAAACAGGCACAGCATCGCGCCAAGGCCAAGGGCGGCGCGCAGGAAATGCAGTTTAAACCGTTCGGTTTTTAACCCGGTGCGCCCATGGGTCAATATCCATGGCACCATCGGAACCAAACCGAAAAGATTTCGGAAAAAGGCGGCTTCGAACGGGTGAACATCTTGCGTGACATAGCGGATCAACACCGCCATCGTCGCCATGCAAAAGGCCGACCCAATCATAAGCAGGGTACCGCGCAGGGCATTATGTTCAGTCGGGGCAGTCGGGGGCGAAGGCTGCATCGGGGACAGAACCCTTATAGGGGTAAAATGGGGGCGATACTGGGTGGCAGGCAGGAGTGTCAGGTTGAAACTATATATCTTTCAATATCGTATGACAAATTGACGGGGCTGTCTTGCCGCAATCGGCGGCCCCCCGGTCTTCCAACCGGCAAGGCAATCGTTTCGGGCAATTGGTATGAGGAATTATCTCGTGGTTTGACACCGGCAAAAAACGAAAAACCGCAAGCCAATGGCGGCTAATCGTCACGTGAATTTCACAGTCTGGCGCATTGCTTTGGGGTGAAATGTTCTCGGGCCGCTGATTTTCGTGTAAGATCAAGCAACTCGACAGGAATGCATCAGGGGGAAGTTTAATGGATGCGATTGATCGCAAGTTGATCGATATTTTGCAGGAAGACGCTTCACTATCCTATTCGGTCCTTGGGACAAGGGTCGGATTGTCGGTCTCTGCGGTGAATGATCGCGTGCGCAAATTGCGCGATCAGGGAATTATCAAATCCTATCAGATTGCGGTTGATCCGCACGCCATCGGACGGGCATTGACCGCCATGGTCTGGTTGCGGACCGATCCGGCCAAAGGCAATAAAAAACTGGTGAAATCACTGATCAAGGCCGATGAGGTTCTTGAATGCCATCACATGACCGGGCGGTTTGACTTTCTGTTGAAATTGCGCCTGCGCGATACCGCCCATCTTGAAAGCTTCATCACCGACACGATCAAGGAACTTGGCGGTATTTTGGAAGTATTGCCGGAAATTGCCCTGTCAACGGCAAAGGAAACGGCCTTTGTTCCGGCACAGGCCGAAAGTAACTAAATATCCTCCTGTTTTGACTGATAACCATCACCATGCGGGAGAAATGCTTTTGATCGCAGGCATATATTCATAAATTCATGCCCTAATGGCGATCAGATCATCGCGCACAAAGCCATTGTTGCCGTAACAATGTCGTTTTGTGCCGATAACGATCCAGACAACTGGCAAAAACGCAACCAAGGTAAAGGGGACAAACATGATTGATTCGATGAATCTGGTTATCCTGATTGCATCGATTCTGGTGATTGTCGCCGTTTTTACAAGTCTGGTCAGCTTCCGCGTTGGCGCCCCTTTGCTGCTGGTGTTTCTGTTTGTCGGTCTTGGCGCGGGGGAAGACGGCATTGGCGGCATTGATTTTGACAATGCGCCGCTTGCCTATTTCATCGGCTCCATCGCCCTTGCCCTGATCCTGTTTGACAGCGGCTTTGAAACCCAGCGACGCACATTGAAAATTGCTGCGGCCCCCTCGCTTGTTCTGGCCACATTCGGGGTGATGATCACAACCGGTGTCATTGGCGGCATCACGTGGCTTGTGCTTGATGTGCCATGGCTGGTCGCCCTTCTGTTTGGCGCGATTGTCAGTTCAACCGATGCGGCGGCGGTATTTTTCCTGCTGCGCGTTGGCGGCATCAATCTGCGTGATCGGACGCGCAGCACGCTGGAAGTCGAATCGGGTTCGAACGATCCGATGGCGGTGTTTTTAACCATCTCGCTGGTCGAACTGATCGTGCTGGGCGGTGGGGACAATGTTGCTTTTGAACTGCTACAACGCTTTGTCCTGCAAATCGGTCTGGGTGCGATTTTTGGTCTGGCGGGGGGCTATGCGCTGGTGCAAATGATCAACCGGGTCAAGCTTGAGCCGGGGCTTGTGCCGATCATTACCATGGCCTGCGCACTCAGCCTGTTTGGCGCGACCAGCATTCTGGGCGGCAGCGGCTTTTTGGCGGTCTATGTTGCCGGGCTATATGCCGGCAACAGCAACATGAAAATGAGCGTCGGTGTCCGCCGGTTTCAGCATGTCACCACATGGCTGGCCCAGATCGCGATGTTTGTCACCCTGGGCTTGCTGGCCACCCCGTCGGAATTTGGCGCTGTGATCATTCCCGGTGTCATCTTGGCACTGGTTCTGGTGTTTGTCGCCCGCCCGGTCGCGGTATGGCTGTGCCTGATGTTCTTTAACTTCTCGCGCAATGATACCGCATTTATTTCGTGGGTCGGGTTGCGTGGTGCGGTGTCGATCCTTTTGGCGATTGTGCCGATGGTCGAAGGTGTTCCCGAAGGACAGCTTTTGTTTAACACTGCCTTTATCGTTGTGATCACATCCCTTTTGCTTCAGGGCTGGACGATTCGGCGGATGGCGCGCTGGTTGGGCATTATTGTGCCGCCGCGTCATGGTCCGGTCGACCGTATTGATCTTGAATTGCCCGGCAATGCCAATCAGGAAGTCGTTATTTATCGTGTGCATGATGCCAGTGCGGTGGCGACCGGCCAACGTATTCCGCGCTGGGCCCGGCCCAGCCTGATCTTGCGCGATGGCACGTCGTTGCGCCCGCACAGTGCCGGGCCGATCCAAGGTGGCGATCAGGTCTATATCATCACCCCGCCGCGTCATGTCGACCTGCTTGATCAACTGTTTGCCGGTCCGGCCGAGGGGGCCAATGACGTCGAACTGTTTGGTGATTTCAGCTTCCCGGCGACAACCCAGATTGCCGATATCGGCCGTCTGTATGGCTTTGCGGTCGAAGAGGACGACATTGACCTCACGGTTGCAGATATCCTTGAACGTGATTTGTCCGACACGCTCGAACTGGGGGACCGGATTGCCTATGGCACGGTGGAATTGATCGTGCGCCGCACCGATGATGAACATGGTGTGACGGACGTCGGGCTGGCGGTCGAACAACAGATTGCCAAACCCAAACGCAATATCCCGATCTTCCAGTCGCGCAGCGAACTTCTCAGCATCTGGAAAGACTGGCAAAAACGTCGCCGCGATGAAAAAAACGCCGCACGGACGGCCAGGCTGACCTCCGCGCCCACCGCTCAGCAGGGCAAGGAGGCGCTTGCTGCACCGGATGATGCGCCTGATGACGCAGCGGACGACAGCGCGGACCCAGACACCCCGGAAAATGAAACCAGCAGCAAGCCCTCCTGATCCGAACAGGGCGATGCACAGGCGACCAGTCTGCGGGGTATGGCTGCTTATGGCGGAAGGCTACTGACAGCCTGTCTTGTGATAAGCCAGATTCTGCCATGGTATTAGCTCACCTAATGACAGGATCAAAAATGCTGGCTTGGCGGGGATCGTATTTCTGACCTAAATTACCGCTTCAATTCTTGCGGGAGTCCGTCATGGGCATACTGGGATTATATGCGGTTGTTGTGCTGATCTGGGGATCGACCTGGATCGCGATCCAGTTTCAGCTCTCCGTCGCCCCCGAGGCCGCTGTTGCCTATCGCTTTGCGCTGGCGACCCTGATCCTGATGGCATGGTGTGGCCTGCGCCGCTTGCCGATGCGCTTCTCGCGGCGGGACCATCTGTTCATGGCCGCCCTTGGCGTCTGCCTGTTCTCGTTTAACTATGTGCTGATCTATATCGCCAGTATCCATCTGACCTCCGGGCTGTTGGCGGTGGTGTTTTCGACCATCGTCATCATGAATATGATTAATGGTGCGATCTTTTTCCATCGCCGTCCTGAAACACGCACGGTGATAGGGGCGGTTCTGGGCATGGCCGGTATTTCTTTGGTGTTTGCCCGCGATCTGGCGGCCTTTGATCTGGCAACCGGCGGCAGCATCGGGCTTTTGCTGTCTCTGGCCGGAAGCTACATCGCATCGCTTGGCAATATGGCCTCGGCCCGCAATCATGGGCACGGCATTCCGGTGATGCAGGCCAATGCCTTTGGCATGCTGTACGGCACCGTCATGCTGTTTGGCTATATCGCGGTTGCCGGTGTGCCACTGACGTTTGATACCAGCCCGTCTTTCCTTGGTGCCCTCGTTTATCTTGCGCTGTTTGGTTCGGTGATCGGGTTTGGCACCTATTTGACGCTGCTGGGCAAAATCGGGCCGGACCGTGCGTCCTATAGTTCGGTGATGTTTCCGGTGGTGGCTCTTTTGCTCTCGACATGGTTTGAAGATTTCATCTGGACCGGTAACATCATTCTGGGTGTTGGGCTGACGATGCTGGGCAATGTGGTGATCCTGACCAAACGCATGCCCAAACCGGCATCACTTGTCTTGGCACAAGTGGCGTCAGAACCGGTCTGTGATGACAAGGCCGAAAAAGCCGGTGTCTGACCGCTGATATGACCGCTGGCCTGACGGTGGTGTGTTAGACTGAAAACGCGCAAAGACGATAAAAGACGAACGGAGAAAGCACATGAATGGCGTCGCCTATTTCAAACGCATGGCGGACTATAATTATTGGGCCAACGGTCATCTGTACGCGGCCTGTGCCATTTTACCGGCTGACGCATTGTATGAGCCGCGCACCGCGTTCTTCCCGTCGATCATGCGCACCCTGAACCATCTTCTGGTCGCCGACCGTCTGTGGTTGTCGCGGCTTTTGGGTGCGCCCGAAGTCATGCCGCTTGATACCATCCTGTTTGATGCCTTTGGCGATCTGCGGGTTGCGCGTGAGGCACAGGATCAGGCGATTATCGCGTATCTTGATGGCTTGACCGAAGACGTCCTGACCAGCGATCTGACCTATCAGTCGGTCACGGCCGGGGCCTATACCATGCCGCGTGATCTGATTTTGGGACATATGTTCAACCATCAAACCCATCATCGCGGGCAATTGTCGTCCATGCTGCTTGAGGCGGGCGGCAAACCGCTTGAGATTGATTTGGTCTATTACGCACGAGATTTGCTGTGATGCTTGACCTTCTGGTCCAATACACCCCGTTTTTGATTGCGGCGGTGCTGCTGAATGTCTCGCCGGGGCCCGATATGGCCTATATCATCGGCCAAACGGCGGTTCATGGGCGAAAAATCGGCTTTTTCTCAAGTTTTGGGGTGGTTTCGGGCGCATTTGTCCATGTTTTTGCCGCTGCCCTTGGTCTTTCCGCCATTCTCGCGACCTCGGCACTGGCGTTTTCCATCGTCAAATGGGTTGGGGTGGCGTATCTGGTCTGGCTCGGCATTGGCGCGCTGCGCAGCAGTTTTGCCAAATCCTCCTCCGCTTCCGCCGCCACCAGCAACCCCACCTCAGACATAGACGACATCGCATCCGCTCGCGTCACGGCCCATAACGTCACCGCCTTTCAGGCATGGCGACAGGGGGCGATGATTGATGTGCTTAATCCCAAGGTTGCGATCTTCTTCATGGCCTTCTTGCCGCAGTTTGTGCATCCCGAACAGGGACACGGCGCGCTGCAGTTTCTCATTCTCGGCACAACGGTCAATCTGATCGGGCTTTTGGTCGAAGGTGCAATCGTGCTGATGGTCGGGGCGGCGGCGCTTCGCATCAAGGGCAATGGCGCGATTGGCGCGTGGCTGCAACGCTCCCTTGGGGCGATGTTTATCGCCCTTGGTGTGCGTCTGGCGATCACCGAACAATAAACGGCATTTTCCCCAAGCCAAGCATCAGGATGATTTCGATTTCGCCGCCAGATGCGCCACCAATGCGCGCGACAGCGGGGCGGCACTAAGTCCATGGGCGATGATGCTGATACAGACAATCATCACAACCGCGGCATAGATCGTCTCATGCCCGGTCGGGTCAATCATGGTGGCCATGATCAGCAAATAAATGATCGAGGCAATCCCGCGCGGCCCGAACCAGCCGATATAAAGCTTTTCGGCCAATGAATAGGGGCTGCCGATCATGCAAATCCACACACAGACGGGGCGCAAAACCACAAGGCTCGCGACCGAGAAAATAACCATTTGCCATGTCCACAGCCCGTAAACCGCCGGGACAACCAACAAGCCAAAGATAAAGAATGTCAGCATGGTCAAAAGCTCTGACTCGGCCTCGCCAAAGCTTTCAATCGCATCGCGCACCTTGTCGCTTGTGATGTTAAGCGCCAATCCCCCGGCAAAGGCGGCAACAAACCCGTTCCCACCAAGCTTTTCTGACAGAAAATAAATAAACAGGGCCGATAACACCCCCAAAAGCCGTTCAAACCGATCGAGAATGGTACGGTGGGTGACGGCATGATTAACCACATAGCCAATGACGATCCCGGTCAAAATACCAACCCCGGCCCCGATGGAAATTTCCATCACCGCTTCGCGGATCCAGTTGCCGGGCCCTTCGCCAAGTAACTCGGCCTCAAACAACACCGCGGTGGTAAAGACCGGCAACACCAGCCCGTCATTCAAGCCGCTTTCGATGTTAATGCCCTGGCGCACCGCATCGGGCACCTGTTTGTTTTCCAAAACCGGCTGGCCAAGGGCCGCATCGGTCGGGCTGACAATCAGGGCCAGAATAAGGGCGGGCAAAATGCCAATCGTTGGATCAATCCCGATGATAAACGCCCATGTCACCCCAATGGTCAGCGGCAATCCGACCAAAAGCAACCGGTTGGCAAGGCGCAATGCCGGGCGTTCCTTGCGGTAATCAAGTACCGCTGCATCCAGAAACAGGATAATCGCCAGCGTCATTTCGGCAAAGCCGGTGGCGAAATGAATGCGATCAGCCAGCGGGGCCAATGGCGCTTCGTGCCAGATGCCAAGTGGCAGGGCAATCACCGCCCCGGCCAGAACCATCATCATCGGCGATGAAATGCTCCGCCGTTGTAACCGGCGCGATTGCAGCCCGTATATCAGACCCGATCCCAGAAAAAGGATGATCACCCATTCAAACATGATTGCGCCTAACTGATTGGTTCATCACATAATGATGCCCCAAATCGGTGCAAATACCAAAAGGTTCAAACGGGGAATGTGATGGCGGCGGAAGGCGTTAGGCGGTCGCAGCGCGCAACACATCAAGTCCTTCGCCGTGGCACCGCGCATCGCCACTGGCAATTACCAGATCACCACTGTTGATGGTCAATGCGGTGCCATCCCAATCGGTAATCACCCCGCCAGCCCCTTCAATGACCGGCACAGCGGCACAGAAATCATAGGGTTGCAGGTTAGACTCGACCAAAACATCGCCAAACCCCATCGCAATCAGGCCATAGCCATATGAATCAATGCCGTAAATTGGATGGCGTGCCGCCCCAAATGCCGCTTTATATCCGGCAATGGCCTTTGGCGTGATGAAAAGATCCGGTCCGGTGGTGAAAATGGTCGCATCTTTTAAATGTTCACAGGCGCGCGCGTTGATCGGTTTGTCATTCAGCGTGGTGGGCTGCCCGGTAACCCCGATCCAGCGTTCATCCAATATCGCCTGATCAATCAGGCCCAGCACCGGTTTGCCGTTCTGACACAGGGAAATCAGGGTGTTAAAGCTGGGCTTTCCGGTGATAAACGATTTGGTCCCGTCAATCGGGTCCAGCACCCAGACATATTCCGCATCAAGGTTTTCTGATCCGTGTTCTTCGCCCAGAATCCCATGATCGGGAAGCTCGGCATTGATCATGTCGCGCATCGCCCGTTCAATTTCCCGGTCTGCAATGGTAACCAGGCTTGCGTCACCCTTCACATCAATTTCCACCGGCTTGCGGTAGTAGCTTTGTAAAACAGGCCGGGCGACATCGGCCAGCTTGTGCGCCATGGCAAGAAACGGGTGGGAATTGGTCATTGTCGGGGCTCCTGTTGGGCAGATGGCAAGTGGCAAGTTGGCGGGTCGCAGAAATTAATAGGTCCGACCCTAGGCCAGTGCGGCTTTGATGGTGACCAAAACATCGTGATGGCACCGCGCATCGCCACTGGCAATAACGTCCCCGGCACTCGCCATGGTCAATGGGTTGCCTGACCAGTCGCTCATCACCCCGCCAGCCCCTTCAACCACGGGCACAAGGGCGCAGAAATCATACGCTTGCATCCCGGTTTCCACCACCGTATCGGCCAAACCAAGGGCCGTCAGCCCATAGGCATAGGCATCCACCCCATACATTGGCACCCGGCATTTGGTTGAAACCGCGTCATAGGCCTTGGCCGCATCGCCGCGAAACAGTTCGGGTGCGGTGGTAAAGAAGGTCGCGGATTTAAGGTCTTCGCAGTCGCGCGCACTGATCTCCGTACCGTTCATGGTGCTGGCCTGTCCCATGACGCCGACCCAGCGTTCATCGGTGATCGCCTGATCAATGATGCCCAGAACCGGTTTGCCTTTGTGGCAAAGCGCAATCAGGGTGGCAAAGCTTGGCTTGCCGGAAATGAACGACTTGGTGCCGTCAATCGGATCCAGCACCCAGACATAGTCTGCGTCCATATTCTCACGACCGTATTCTTCGCCCAAAATCCCGTGATCAGGAAGCTCGGCACCCAGAATATCGCGCATGGTGCGTTCAACTTCCCGGTCGGCAATGGTGACCGGGCTGTCATCGGCCTTCACATCAACCGCAACCGGGGTGCGGTAATATTTGCGGACAACCGGGCGGGCGGCATCGGCCAGTTTGTGGGCAATGGTCAGAAACGGCTCGAGATCTTCCATGAAGGCACATCCCTGTGATGGTTGATGGCGGGGGGCGTCTAAATCGGCAAGAAAGACGCGATCAGATAGGGCCGAAACAGGCCTTGAAACGAAAACAGGGGACAGTTACCTGTCCCCTGTAAAAAATCAATGTCTGATCAGAAAAATCTGTCCAGTTTAATGCCGATTACTGCGCCGGTGCTTCTTCGCCTTGTGCTGCGTCTGCATCACCTTCTGCCGGTGCCGCATCTTCTGCCGCATCTTCAGCCGGGGCTGCTGCGTCGCCTTCCGCCGGGGCTGCTTGCGCAGCATCTTCTGCCGGTGCAGCCGCGTCTTCAGCTGGGGCTGCTTCTGCGGCTTCCGCCGGATCCGGATAGGCCATCGGGCTGTCAGACTTGCTGTTCAGCCAGGCAATGACGTTTGCGCGGTCAGATGCTTTTTTCAGGCCGCCAAAGCTCATTTTCGTACCGTCGATGTAACCACGCGGATTGTAAAGGAACTCGTTCAGCTCGGCAAAGCCCCACTGACCGCCATGGTCGGCCATGGCGCCGGAATAGGAAAAATCATCTTTGTGCGCGAAGTTCGCGCCAACGATACCATAGAGGTTCGGGCCAACCTTGTTCGGGCCGCCTTGCTCGGCATCATGGCAGGATGCGCATTTCTTGAAAACTTTCTCGCCTTCACCAAGGTCGGCAGACGCCAGCATGGCAAGAATAGGTTCCGGTCCTGCTGGTGCGCTTGGCGCCGCAGCAGGCGCATCGGCACCCGCCATCAGTTCTTCGGAGAAGGGATAAACCGCTTCTTCCAGTTCATCGGGATGGACAAGTGCGCCACCAATCTTTCCGACAACAATGACCAAAAGCACGGCACAAATGACGCCGGCGACGATCTTGTTGATTTCCATCGTGTTCATGACGGGACCCCGTTACAGCCTAATCACTCTCAGGTTTTTTATATATAATATAGACCAGATTGCCCATGCGTCCCCCTAGTGTTGCGCCAATTTACGCAACACGCATGTGACAGCAGGCAAAACTGATCGGTGGGAAACTATACGTTTCAGAGATTTGCATCAACCTTTCTTAAACATAAAGGCGAAAACAAAAAGCAGTAGACTTTCGTCTAGCACAATTTTGGGCATTGGCCCGCGTGATTGCCGCAAAAACGATTCTGTCTTTTGCCTATTCCCTGAAACCGGCTATTGTCCCGCCGATTCACAGCCATGTTTTGGCATCTTGCGCAACATGCATGCTTTGCGCGAAATCAAAATGTGGCTAACTATATGGCAAGCTATATGGCCCTGCTGCCTGACCGGAGTTCCAAAATGTCGACGCCGCGCAATCCTGTTGTTGTTATTCCTGCCCGTATGGCGTCCATGCGACTGCCCAACAAGCCGCTGGCCGACATCTGTGGCGCGCCGATGATTGTTCAGGTCTGGCGCCGCGCGATGGAGGCCGAAATCGGCCCGGTGCTGGTCGCCTGTGCCGAACAGGAAATTGTCGATGTCATTGAGGCCGCAGGCGGCATCGCGGTTCTCACCGATCCCGATTTGCCAAGTGGCTCGGACCGTGTGCATCAGGCGCTTCAGACATTCGATCCTGACGGCACATATGACGCAGTTGTGAATGTGCAGGGCGATCTGCCGACGATCTCGCCCGATGACATCCGCGCGGTATTTGATCCGCTTGCCGATCCGATGGTCGATATCGCAACGCTGGCGGCTGAAATCAAACGCGAAGAAGAACGCCACAATCCCAACGTGGTAAAGGCCGTCGTTGCCTTTAACGGCCAGCGTGTCGCACGTGCACTTTATTTCACCCGCGCGACCGCACCGTTTGGTGATGGTCCGCTGTATCATCACATCGGTCTTTATACCTATCGCCGTGCGGCCCTTGATCGGTTTGTCGCATTGCCCCCGGCCGAACTTGAAAAACGCGAACGGCTTGAACAGTTGCGCGCCCTTGAAAATGGCATGGTGATTGCGGTTGCACTGGTCGATGGCGTGCCCTTGGGTGTGGACACGCCCGAAGACCTTGAACGCGCACGCCTTGTGCTGGGCGCGTAATTGGGGTTTTCTATCCCAAATACTTGAAGTTCGTGACGAAAACACTTTTGACGTATCAGGAAACAACCAGATGACTGCGCAACAAAGGATCGCTTTTCAGGGAATGCACGGGGCCTATTCCGATCAGGCTGCCCGTCGTGCCTTTCCGGGTGCAACCACCGTACCCTACCGGACCTTTGAAGGCGCCTTTAGTGCACTGGAAGACGGCGATGTTGAACTGGCCGTCATCCCGATTGACAACACACTCGCCGGGCGCGTTGCCGATGTGCACCATATTCTGCCCGAGTCGGGTGTGCACATCATTGGTGAGACGTTCCTGCGGATCAATCACGCCCTTGTGGCCGTACCGGGAACCAGGATCGAAGAGATCAAGGAAATCCGCAGCCACGTTCATGCGCTGGGCCAATGCCGCAAATTGCGCAAAGAACTTGGGGTGAATACAGTTGTCGGTTCCGATACGGCAGGCTGTGCCAAGGAAGTCGCCGATCTTGGTGATAAATCGATTGCCGCGATTGCTCCGGCCCTTGCGGCCGAGATTTATGGGCTTGATATCCTGCGCACCGAAGTCGAAGACGCCGCACACAACACAACGCGCTTTATCATTCTGGCCCGCGATCCGCTCAATATCGCCAATGACGGCACCCCGGTTGTGACAAGCTTCGTCTTTCGGGTGCGCAACGTTGCCGCCGCCCTTTACAAGGCGCTGGGCGGATTTGCCACCAACGGCATCAATATGACCAAGCTCGAAAGCTATATGGTCGAGGGCCACTTCACCGCCACACAATTCTTTGCCGAGGTCGAAGCCCATCCCGAACAGCTTGGTCTGCGCCACGCGCTCGAAGAACTGCAATTCTTCTCGCATGAAGTCCGCATTCTCGGTGTTTATCCGGCTCACACATTCCGCCGGGAAAATGATTTGCCTGCCGAATAATCGCGCGCAGCACGCACAGCACATGAGAATACGTCACGAAAAAAAAGGGCCGGTCTTGCAAAAGACCGGCCCTTTAACGTCAAGATGTCAGACGTCCGACGGACTTAACTTTCCGACTGTTTGATCAGATCGCTTGAGAACCGCTTGATGATCTGGGTCAGTTCGGCCGAGCGGCTTGAAAGTTCTTCCGATGCCGATTTCAGTTCGGCGGCATCCTCGGTCGTGCTTTGCGCGCTTTTCATGGTTTCATCAACACTGTGCGAAATCTGTTTCACACCATCCGCACTGCGGTTGGCATTGCCCGAAATTTCCTGTGTCGCCGCACCCTGTTCTTCAATGGCCGCGGCAATCGCGGTGGAGGCACCACGCACCTGTTCGATGGTTTCTGAAACCCGCGAAATACCCGTCACCGCCCGTTCAGTACCATCGACAATGTCGTTGATCTGGGCGGCGATTTCATCGGTTGCCTTTGCGGTCTGGGTCGCAAGGTTTTTGACCTCGTTTGCCACCACGGCAAAGCCTTTGCCCGCTTCACCCGCGCGCGCCGCCTCAATCGTTGCGTTCAG